>NZ_JBFAQT010000120.1:0-1006 GCF_040678895.1 Kitasatospora sp. NPDC049258 | reverse complement strand
CAACGGAATGTCCGCACCCGCACCCAGCCGCGACAGCAACGCCGCCACCGCCGCCTGCACCACCATGAACACCGTCGCCCCGCACTCCCGCGCCAACGCAGCGAGGGCGGCGTTCAGGTCGGCGTCCCAGTGGAAGGCCACCACCTCACCGCGGTGGCTCGCCTCCAACGGCCGGGGGCGGTCAGTCGGGAGCTCCAGCAGCTCCGGCGCGCCCGCGAGGGTCGAGCGCCAGAAGTCCAGCTGGGCGGAGATCAGGCTGCCGGAGTCCGCCTCGTCGCCCAGCAACTCCCGCTGCCAGAGCGAGTAGTCGGCGTACTGGACGGCGAGCTCCGGCCACTCGGGTGCCCGGCCGGCGGTCCGCGCCGCGTAGGCGGTACCCAGGTCCCGGGCCAGCGGGAGCATCGACCAGCCGTCGGCCGCGATGTGGTGCAGCACCACCAGCAGGACCGACTCCGCCGGCCCCTCCTCGAACAGCCAGGCCCGCACCGGCAGGTCCACCGTCACATCGAACGCACGGGCTGCCGCCTCGGCCAGGCCCTCGGATCCGGCCACCACGGCGAGCAGTTCGCCGACCTCGGCCGGCGGGACCACCTGCTGGCACGGCACCCCCTCGATCTCGGGGAACACCGTCCGCAGACTCTCGTGCCGCCCCACCACATCCCGCAGCGCCGAGCCCAGCGCCACCACATCCACCGCACCCGACAGCCGCAGCCCGATCGGAATGTTGTACGTCGAACCCGCATCCTCGAAACGGTTCAGGAACCACAACCGCTGCTGGGCGAACGACAGCGGCACCACCTCGGGACGCCAGGCCCGGCGCAGGCCGGTACGGGCCGTCTCCGCGCCCCCGAGCCGCTCCACCAGCCCGGCGACGGTGCCCGTCTCGAACAGGGCGCGCAGCGGCAGTTCCACGCCGAGTTCGGTGCGGATGCGGCTGACCAGGCGGGTGACCAGGAGGGAGTGGCCGCCGAGGGCGAAGAAGTTGTCGTCGATGGAGACCTGCTCC
>NZ_JBFAQT010000119.1:0-1017 GCF_040678895.1 Kitasatospora sp. NPDC049258 | reverse complement strand
CGACGACGATCTTCGCCGAGGTGGTGGCGCGGCTGGGGGCGGCCGCGTTAGAGCTTGCGAAGTCCACTGAGGACCCTTTCGAGCAGCGTGACGTCGGGCTGGTTGCCGGATTCGCCGCCGGCAGCGGGCTGGTGGATGGCGACCAGGCCGGCTTCGGCCAGGTCTGCGACCAGGATCCGGGCCACTCCCAACGGGATGGTGAGCAGCGCGGAGACCTCGGCGATGGACTTGACCTCGGTGCACAGGGTGCAGATCCGCTGGTGCTCCGGGAGCAGGCCCGCCAGCCGGACCGGGTCGACACTGGCCGAGACCAGCGCCTCCAGGGCGAGTTCGTAGCGGGGCCGGGTGCGTCCGCCGGTCATCGCGAACGGGCGGATCAGCGGCCCGGAGTCCTGTCCGTCCTCGTCGTGCTGCCCGAAGTCCTCCTGGTACCGGGTCTCGTCCCGTTCAGGGAATGCCTCGGGCCCCGGGTACCCCTGGTAGCCGTTGTCCTGCCGGGCGTACTGCCCGGGCTCGCGGTACGGCTGCTGCGGCTCCTGGTACGGCTGTTGCTGGCCGTACTGCTGGGCGCCGGGCTGGGGCTGGCCGAAGTACTGCTGTTGCTGCGGCTGGTACTGCTGCCCGTGGCCGGCGCCGGGGACTCCGAAGGCGTCATGGCCGGTGCCGGGGTACGGAACGCCGTACTGGCCGCTGCGCTCGTCGGGCGGTGTCACGGTTCCTCTCCTCACAGGGTGCGGCGGTGCGGTGCTGGCCCGGGACAGCTGCGCCCGAGCCGGTGGTGCGAAGGCCGTACAACGCCCGAACCCGGGTCCGTCGCGGGCACCGGAGGCGGATGGCCAACGGTGCCTTTGAAGGACCCGGGACGGGCAATGAGGTCTTTCGAATACCAGGACGGTATCCGACGAACCGTCAGTGCAGGAGACTGCCCTGGAGTTCCGCGCGCAGCGCGGGGGTGAGGACGGCTCCGGCACGGTCGACGAGGAGGGCCATCTCGTAGCCCACCAGGCCGATGTCGGA
>NZ_JBFAQT010000118.1:0-1061 GCF_040678895.1 Kitasatospora sp. NPDC049258 | reverse complement strand
CCGCCGGCGGTCAGCCACATGCCGTCGCGGGCGAAGACGTCGCGTTCGTGGGCGTAGTAGATCTCCGGGAGCTCGATCTTCTCGCGCTCGATGTACTGCCAGACGTCCAGCTCGGTCCAGTTGGAGAGCGGGAAGACCCGGACGTGCTCGCCGACCGCGTGCCGGCCGTTGTAGAGGCTCCACAGCTCCGGGCGCTGGCGGCGCGGGTCCCAGGCGCCGAACTCGTCGCGCAGGGAGAAGACCCGCTCCTTGGCCCGGGCCTTCTCCTCGTCGCGGCGCCCGCCGCCGAAGACGGCGTCGAACCTGTTGGACTCGATGGCGTCCAGCAGCGGGACGGTCTGCAGCGGGTTGCGGGTGCCGTCGGGGCGCTCGCGCAGCCGGCCGTCGTCGATGAAGTCCTGGACGTGGGCGACGTGCAGGCGCAGGGAGTGCCGGGCCACCACGCGGTCGCGGTAGGCGATGACCTCGGGGAAGTTGTGGCCGGTGTCCACGTGCAGCAGCGAGAACGGGATCGGTGCGGGCCGGAACGCCTTGAGGGCCAGGTGCAGCATCACGATCGAGTCCTTGCCGCCGGAGAACAGGATCACCGGCCGCTCGAACTCACCCGCCACCTCGCGGAAGATGTGCACCGACTCCGCCTCCAGGGCGTCCAGGTGCGAGAGCGTGCGGGGGTAGCTCCGGCCGGAGGCCGGGGGAGGGTTCCCGTGGGTGTCGGGCAGGCGGTGGGTCGCGGTCGTCATGCCAGGCCCCTCTCGGTCAGGAAGGCGTGCAGCTCGGCGGCCGAGTCGGCCACCTCACGGCCCTGCGTCTGCAGGAGCAACTCCGGTGCGGCCGGCACCTCGTACGGGTCGTCGACGCCGGTCAGGCCGGTCAGCTCGCCGGCCGCCTGCTTGGCGTAGAGGCCCTTGACGTCCCGCTCGGCGCATAGCTCCACCGGGGTGGCGACGTGGATCTCCAGGAAGTCGGTGCCGTTGGTGGCGTGCAGCTCGCGGACGGCGGCCCGGGAGTCGGCGTAGGGGGCGATCACCGGGGCGAGCACGGTCACGCCGTGCGAGGCCAGC
>NZ_JBFAQT010000117.1:0-1074 GCF_040678895.1 Kitasatospora sp. NPDC049258 | reverse complement strand
CCGCTCAGCACACCCTGGAACGCCCACACGTCGTCCAGCTCACCGGAGAAGTACTCACCGAAGCTGCCCGATGCCTTGCTCCGGCCGAACTGCAGACCACCGGTGGCGTCGAACGGCCGGATGGCCTGCGCCCACGAGGTCCGACTGGTGCAGTCCGCCGCGCCGGTGGTGCACACCTGGTTCTCCAACTCGCCGTTGACGTACAGGCTCAACCGGCTGGCCAGCGCGTCGTAGACGACCGCCAGCTGCGCCCAGTTGTCCATTCCGGCCGCGGGCGAGTGCACTACGACGGTACGGGCCGCGCCGGCGGCGTCCGTGCCGGCCACCACGGCCTGCCACTCACCCAGGTGCTCCCCGGACGTCGGGTCGTCCTTGAGGTAGTGCCAGCGCAGCGTCACCGCATCACCGGTGGCACCGCCCTGCGAGAGCACCGTCATGTCCCGCGTCGGAGAACCCGCAGTGTTCGCCCAACCCGCCAGCGTGAAGCTCTGGTTGGTGTGCACGGCGGCAGCGCTCGTCGCGGCGTAGGCAGTAGTTCCGTTCAGGCTCAACGTGCCCATGTTCTCGTACAGACCGCCCGCAGCGTTGATCTCCGCGGCGCCGTTCAGCAGGGCGTCCAGATGCGCCGGCCCCTCGCCCGGGCTGACCAACGGCGAACCGGAGGCGGTGTTGAGCTTCCACCGGCCGGCCAATTGAGGACGCTGGGTGACCATGTCCGCCGCCTCCGAGCCGGTGACGACCCGGTCGTAGACCCGCACGTCGTCGATGTCACCGCCGAAGAACTCGGCGTTCGCACCCTCGCGGTTGACGGCACCCAACTGCAGCGGACCGGGGCTCGCCCACGGAGCGTTCTGGGTGTAGTCCGCCTCGCCGACCAGGAACCCGTTGATGTACAGGCGGATCTTCTTCGCCACCGCGTCCGACACACCCAGCAGATGCACCCACTGGCCGTCGGTGCCGGTGAAGCAGGGCACGCCGCTCACCGTCGTGCCCGGCGTGCAGTCCGGCTGCGCCGCCCGCACCAGCGTGTCCGCGGCGGTGTCCTCCTTGTACCGCCCGAAGATCCACTTCTTG
>NZ_JBFAQT010000116.1:0-1142 GCF_040678895.1 Kitasatospora sp. NPDC049258 | reverse complement strand
TGTAGTCGGCCGCGGCCGCTCCTACGGCCAGTGGCAGCGTGGGCAGCAGCGACCCGACCAGCGCCGCGGCCAGCACAGCCGCGCTCCTGGTCCGGGACCGCCGCCCGGCAGCCCTTTCCCTACTCATTCGTTCTCCTTCGACAGTGACGGCGTCAGCCGTGGATCCGGCCCGCCTCGCCGCCGTCCGGCCACCCGCGAGCGGCCGGAAGACAGCGAGACGGGCCGGAGAACGTGCTGTTCTCCGGCCCGCTCGGGGGTCGGTCAGGGACCGGTCGCCGAGTCCAACTCGGTGGTGTAGTCCGCGAGCTTGATGATCTGAGCGCCGCTCAGCACACCCTGGAACGCCCACACGTCGTCCAGCTCACCGGAGAAGTACTCACCGAAGCTGCCCGATGCCTTGCTCCGGCCGAACTGCAGCCCACCCGTGGCGTCGAACGGACGCACCGCCTGGCTCCAGGAGACCCGGGTCGTGCAGTCCGACTCGCCGGTGGTGCACACCTGGTTCTCCAGGTCACCGTTGACGTACAGGCTCAACCGGCTGGCCAGCGCGTCGTAGACGACCGCCAGGTGCGTCCACTCGGCCCCGACCGCCGGCGAGTGCACCACGACGGTGCGCGGCGCGCCGGCCGCGTCCGTACCGGCCACCACGGCCTGCCACTCACCCAGGTGCTCCCCGGACGTCGGGTCGTCCTTGAGGTAGTGCCAGCGCAGCGTCACCGCATCGGCGGTGGCACCGCCCTGCGAGAGCACCGTCATGTCCCGTGTCGGAGAACCCACGGTGCTGGCCCAACCCGCCAGCGTGAAACTCCGGTTGGTGTGCACCGGCGGAACGGTGGTCGCCGCGTAGGCGGTGGTGCCGTTCAGCTGGAGCGTGCCGGTGTTGACGTACTGACCGCCGCCGGCGTTGACGGCGGCGCCGCCGTTGAGCACCGCATCGGCGTGGGCCGGGCCCTCGCCCGGGCTGGCCAGGGGCGAGCCGGCAGCGGTGTTGAGCTTCCACCGGCCGGCCAGCTGCGGCCGCTGCTTGACCAGGTCCGCGACCTCGGGGCCGGTGACGACCCGGTCGTAGACCCGCACGTCGTCGATGTCACCGCCGAAGAACTCGGCGTTCGCACCCTCGCGGTTGACGGCACCCAACTGCA
>NZ_JBFAQT010000115.1:0-1291 GCF_040678895.1 Kitasatospora sp. NPDC049258 | reverse complement strand
CCTCCAGCATCTCGGTGACGAGTGCGGCGATCGGGGAGCGCTCGGAGCGGGTCAGCGTGATGTGGGCGAACAGCGGGTGTCCCTTCAGCTTCTCCACCACCGCGACCACGCCGTCGTACCGGCCCACCCGGAGGTTGTCGCGCTGGGCGACGTCGTGGGTGAGCACCACCCGGGAGCCCTGGCCGATCCGGGAGAGCACCGTCAGCAGCACGTTGCGCTCCAGGGACTGGGCCTCGTCCACGATCACGAACGCGTCGTGCAGGGAGCGGCCGCGGATGTGGGTCAGCGGCAGCACCTCCAGCATCCCCCGGGCGATCACCTCCTCGATCACGTCCGGGGTCGTGACGGCGGAGAGGGTGTCGAAGACCGCCTGGGCCCAGGGGCTCATCTTCTCCGACTCGGACCCGGGCAGGTAGCCGAGCTCCTGCCCGCCGACCGCGTACAACGGCCGGAAGACCATCACCTTCCGGTGCTGCTGACGCTCCAGCACCGCCTCCAGGCCGGCGCACAGCGCCAGCGCGGACTTGCCGGTACCGGCCCGGCCGCCCATCGAGACGATCCCGACCTCCTGGTCGAGCAGCACGTCCAGCGCGATCCGCTGCTCGGCGCTGCGGCCGCGCAACCCGAACGCCTCGCGGTCGCCGCGCACCAGCCGGACCCGGCCGTCCTGGGTGACCCGGCCGAGCGCGCGCCCGCGCTCCGAGGTCAGCACCAGACCGGTGTGCACCGGGAGTTCCGCCGCTCCTTCGACCTCGAGCGCCACGTCGTGGCCGGCCGCGAAGAGCGCGTCCACCCGATCCCCGGAGACCTGGAGCTCGGCCATGCCCGTCCAGCCGGAGGTGATCGCCAGCTCGGCCCGGTACTCCTCGGCGAGCAGGCCCACCGAGCTCGCCTTGATCCGCAGCGGCAGGTCCTTGGAGACGACGGTGACGTCGTACCCCTCCGCCTGGAGATTGCGGGCGACGGCCAGGATGCGGGTGTCGGCCTCGCCGCCGCCCGCCCGGTAGCCGGCCGGCAGGATCGACGGGTCCGAGTGGTTCAACTCGACCCGGATGCTGCCACCGAGCTCCCCGACCGGGATCGGCTCGTCGAGCCGGCCGTAGCGGACCCGGAAGTCGTCCAGCAGGCGCAGCGCCTGGCGGGCGAAGTAGCCCAGCTCGGGGTGGTGCCGCTTGGCCTCCAGCTCGGTGACCACCACCACCGGGAGGACGACCTCGTGCTCCTCGAAGCGCGTCATGGCGAGGGGGTCCGCCAGGAGCACGCTGGTGTCGAGTACGTACGTCCGCCGGTC
>NZ_JBFAQT010000114.1:0-1338 GCF_040678895.1 Kitasatospora sp. NPDC049258 | reverse complement strand
ATCACAGCTGCCGGACCACGCCCACCACGGATCTACGACTGAGCGGCGACGATCCGGTTGGTCAGGTTGATCGTTGCGACGTACCAGTAGAAGACCCACTCCAGGTACAGCTCGGCGTCGTAGTCCTTCTGCTGCTTGGCGTCCTGGTGACGGATGCCGAACTGGTTGGCGATCGTGAACAGGGCGCCCTCGTCCTTGCTGAGCAACTGTTCCTTGACCAGTCCTCGCCGGCGCTCCAAGACGCCAGCCAGTGCGATGACCGCCTGCCGCCGGTCCATCTCAGTGGCATTGCGGGCTCGGAACTGGGTAAGGGCGTGCTCAAGTTCCGAGTCATCGGCGTCGTGCACGTTCTCGGCCACGCGCACGGCTGTCACAAGGTCCTCGACGGCGCCTGGAGCGACAGTTTCCAAGCGGCCGACCTCGGTCAAGGTCAGGCCGAGCACGCTCTGTGACAGAAGCTCGTTGACGCGCCAGCGGTAGAGCTGGAACCCGAGCCGCGCATCGAACGAGTTGTAGTGCCAGCCGCATTCATTCCACCGGTGCCATTCACGAGCGACAGGGCGGCGTACATGATCCGCCAGGAACTCGATGACATCACAGAGGTCATCCAGACCGTAGTTGGTGAGGTTCTGCTGGACGGGCCAGAGGTTGTCGCGGCCGAGTGCGAGATGCACCTCCTCGGCAGCATCAGGCCCCAGCGTTCCATCAGTGTCCCCGTCTACGCACTCCTGGCCAAAGGCCCACGTGAGGTAGCCGGTCTTCTCCAAGTCTCTGACGAGTGCAGCAAATCGGCGCACAGTCCCAGGAAGATCTAGGCCCCCGCGGGTTGTGCTGTCCCCGTTCCGGCGCTGAGACCAGTAGGGAATGCGGTCTTGTCTGGCGGGCAGTGTCTCGGTGGCGTCATGGAGCTGTCGAAGCCAGTCAATCCGGTTCGGAGATGCCGGATCGATGGACCATGGGTCGTTGCTGTCTTCGCGCTCCGCTACGGCTTTCCACTCGTCCAGTACGTCCGACGACGAGAAGGCTTCGGCGATGAAGAACTCGCACTGGTCGCCCCAGCTGGGATCATTTGTCTTGGTGCTGATGAGGCGATCGAGTTCAGCCTTGATGAGCCAGTTCGGCCAGGAGACCTCGAAGCTGCGCGTGCGGAAGCGGTTGGAGTCAAGCGTCACGGGCCAAGTCTTGCAGAGCCGCCCAGCTGGCACACTCACGTTTCGGACCCCGGCGACGAGGACCTCCTGGAATGGACCCTAACGCCCGGGCGGGGCCGCAGAATCCCCCACGCAGAACTGTTCGCTGTGAGCGCAGGGTCCGGTGGTGCCAACGGACAGCGAACGG
>NZ_JBFAQT010000113.1:0-1348 GCF_040678895.1 Kitasatospora sp. NPDC049258 | reverse complement strand
TCGCCGGTGAGCTGGGGGAGGACGGTGAAGAGGTCTCCGACGATGCCGTAGTCGACGAGTTCGAAGATGGGGGCTTCGGGGTCCTTGTTGACGGCGACGATGGTCTTGGAGGTCTGCATGCCGGCGCGGTGCTGGATGGCGCCGGAGATGCCGGCGGCGATGTAGAGCTGCGGGGAGACCTGCTTGCCGGTCTGGCCGACCTGGTTGCTGTGCGGGTACCAGCCGGCGTCGACGGCGGCGCGGGAGGCGCCGACGGCGGCGCCGAGGGCGTCGGCGAGCTCCTCGACGACGCCGAAGCCGTCCTTGGCGCCGACGCCGCGGCCGCCGGAGACGACGATGGCGGCCTCGGTGAGTTCGGGGCGGCCGGAGGAGACGCGGGGGGTGCGGGCGGTGACCTTGGCGGCGTTGCCGGTGAAGGTGACGTCGACCGGGTGGACGGTGCCGGCGGCGGGGGCGGCCTCGGGGGCGGTGGAGTTGGGCTTGACGGTGATCACCGGGGCGCCGTGGGTGACGGTGGACTTCACCTGGTAGGAGGCGGCGAACACGGACTGGGTGGCGATCGGGGTGTCGTCGCCGGCCTCGAGGTCGACGGCGTCGGTGATCAGGCCGGAGCCCAGGCGCAGGGCGACGCGGGCGGCGATCTCCTTGGCCTCGCCGGAGGAGGTGAGGAGGATCGCGGCGGCGTCGGCGGCCTTGGCGATCTGGGTGAGGGCGTCGACCTTGGGGACGACGAGGTGTTCGGTGAACTCGGGGGCGTCGGCGGTGTAGACCTTGGCGGCGCCGTACTCGGCGCTCCTGGCGGCGAGGTCGGTGGCGTGGTCGGCGGCGCCGAGCAGGACGGCGGAGGGCTCGCCGAGGCGGCGGGCGAGGGTGAGCAGTTCGAGGGCCGGCTTGCGGATCACACCGTCGGCGTGGTCCACGAGAACCAGGATCTCAGCCATGATTTGTTGCTCCTGATGGTTCGTCGGGTGCGCTGACGGTGGGGCTAGATGAACTTCTGGTCGGCGAGGTAGGCGGCGAGGGCGCGGCCGCCTTCGCCCTCGTCCTTGACGACGGTGCCGGCGGTGCGGGCGGGGCGGGCGGTGACGGAGGTGACGGCGGTCCAGGCGCCGGCGAGGCCGACCTGGTCGGCGTCGATGCCGAGGTCGTCGAGGTCCAGGGCCTGCACGGGCTTCTTCTTGGCGGCCATGATGCCCTTGAAGGAGGGGTAGCGGGCCTCGCCGGACTGGTCGGTGACCGAGACGACGGCGGGCAGGGTGGCCTCGACCTGTTCGGTGGCGGCGTCGCCGTCGCGGCGGCCGGTGACGGTGGTGCCGGTGACGGTGACCTCGGAGAGCAGGGTGACCTG
>NZ_JBFAQT010000112.1:0-1454 GCF_040678895.1 Kitasatospora sp. NPDC049258 | reverse complement strand
AGACCACCCTGCCGACTGAACTCCACAAAGGTCGAAGGCGTCGACATCACCGTCACACCACCCGCCAGCGCGAGCGAGCACTCACCACTCCGCAGGGCCTGCGCAGCCAGGTGCATCGCCACCAGCGACGACGAACACGCCGTATCCACCGTCACCGCCGGACCCTCGAAGCCGAAGGTGTAGGAGACCCGGCCGGAGGCGATGCTCGGGGCGCTTCCGTTGCCTCGGAAGCCCTCGAACTCCTCTCCGTGCAGCAGATCGCGGTAGTCGGTGTACATCACGCCCGCGAAGACGCCCGTCCGGCTGCCGCGCAGGGTGACCGGATCGATCCCCGACCGCTCGAACGCCTCCCAGGAGGTCTCAAGCAGCAGCCGCTGCTGAGCGTCCGTGGCCAGCGCCTCGCGGGGGCTCATCCCGAAGAACTCCGGGTCGAACTCCCCCGCGTTGTACAGGAATCCACCCGAGCGGGTGTAGGAGGTGCCCGCGTGCTCAGGGTCCGGGTGGTAGAGCGACTCCACCTCCCAGCCACGGTCGGTGGGGAAGGAACCGACGGCGTCCTCGCCCGCTGCGACCAGGCGCCACAGGTCATCGGGGGAGCCGACCCCGCCGGGGTAGCGGCAGGCCATGCCGACGATCACCACCGGGTTGTCCGCCGCCATCGGCTGAGGAGTCACCGGAACCGACAGCTCAGGTTGGCCGTCGAAGAGTTCGCCCAGGATGTGGCGCACCAATGCATCGGCCGTCGGGTAGTCGAACACCAGGGTCGCCGACAGCTGAAGACCCGTCACCGTACGGAGCCGGTTGCGCAGCTCCACCGCCGTCAGCGAGTCGAACCCGAGATCCTGGAAGGCCCGCGAGGAGTCGACAACCGAACCGTCCACGTGTCCGAGCACCAGAGCGATCTGGCTGCGCACCAGATAAAGCAGCGTCGAGCGCCGATCCTCCTGGCCCTGGCCGGCCAGCCGCTCGACCAGGCCAACGGCCGGACCGGCGCCCGCCGCTGCCCGCCGGAGCCGGCCACGGATCAGGCCGCGCAGCAGAGGCGGGACCTCGCCCCGGGCCCGGAGTACGGCGAGGTCGAAGCGTACGAGCAGGACCAGAGCCTGGTCCACCGCTGTGGCGGCGTCGAACAGGGCAGCGCCCAGGGCGGGGGTCAGCTCCGGCATGCCCGAGCGGGCGATGCGGTGCAGGTCGACCTCGCTCAGGGTGCCGGTCATGCCGCCGTCCTGGGTCCACGGGCCCCAGGCCATCGAGACGCCGGGCAGACCCAGCGAACGGCGGTGCTGGGCGAGCGCGTCGAGGTAGGCGTTGCCGGCCGCGTAGCTCGCCTGGCCGGGGCCGCCGAAGACGCCGGAGACGGAGGAGAAGAGGACGAACGCCGTCAGGTCGAGATCCTTGGTCGCCTGGTGCAGGTTCCACGCGGCATCGGCCTTCGGCCGCAGCACGGCCGACAC
>NZ_JBFAQT010000111.1:0-1489 GCF_040678895.1 Kitasatospora sp. NPDC049258 | reverse complement strand
CCCCCGCTGATGCGCGGGGGCGGGTGGCCGAGCTGCACGAGCTTCGGGAGCAGGTCCGCCGGGGTCCGAGCGAGAAGGCGACCGAGGCGCAGCATGCCAAGGGGAAGCTGACCGCTCGGGAGCGGATCGAGCTGTTGTTGGATGCGGGTTCGTTCCGTGAGGTGGAGCCGTTGCGGCGGCACCGGGCCCAGGGTTTCGGGCTGGAGGCGAGGAAGCCGCACACCGATGGTGTGATCGTCGGGTGGGGCACGGTGCACGGGCGGACGGTGTTCACGTACGCGCACGATTTCCGGATCTTCGGTGGGGCGCTGGGTGAGGCTCATGCGCAGAAGATCCACAAGATCATGGACATGGCGATCGCGGCGGGTGCGCCGTTGGTGTCGTTGAACGACGGTGCGGGTGCCCGGATCCAGGAGGGTGTCACGGCGCTGGCCGGGTACGGCGGCATCTTCCAGCGCAACACCCGGGCGTCGGGGGTGATCCCGCAGATCTCGGTGATGCTGGGCCCGTGTGCCGGTGGCGCGGCCTACTCGCCGGCGTTGACGGATTTCGTGTTCATGGTGCGGGAGACCTCGCAGATGTTCATCACCGGCCCGGACGTGGTGCAGGCGGTGACGGGCGAGAAGATCTCGCAGAACGGGCTGGGTGGCGCGGACGTGCACTCGACCGTCTCCGGGGTGTCGCATTTCGTGTACGACGACGAGCAGTCGTGCATCGAGGAGGTGCGGTTCCTGCTGTCGTTGTTGCCGCAGAACAACCGGGAGATGCCGCCGGCGCAGCCGAGTGACGATCCGGTGGAGCGGCGTAACGAGGCGTTGCTGGATCTGGTGCCGGCGGACGGGAACCGGCCGTACGACATGCGCAAGGTGATCGAGGAGGTCGTGGACCACGGGGAGTACCTCGAGGTGCACGAGCGGTGGGCGACGAACGTGATCTGTGCGTTGGCGCGGATCGACGGGCATGTGGTGGGGATCATCGCGAACCAGCCGCAGTCGTTGGCGGGTGTGTTGGACATCCATGCCTCGGAGAAGGCGGCGCGGTTCGTGCAGATGTGCGACGCGTTCAACATTCCGCTGATCACGATGTTGGACGTGCCGGGGTTCCTGCCGGGGGTGGATCAGGAGCACGACGGGATCATCCGGCACGGTGCGAAGTTGTTGTACGCGTACTGCAACGCGACGGTGCCGCGGATCCAGTTGATCCTGCGCAAGGCGTACGGCGGTGCGTACATCGTGATGGATTCCCGTTCGATCGGGGCGGATCTGTCGTACGCGTGGCCGACGAACGAGATCGCGGTGATGGGTGCGGAGGGCGCGGCGAACGTGATCTTCCGGCGGGACATCAACGGGGCCGAGGACCCGGAGGCGATGCGGGCGCAGAAGATCAAGGAGTACAAGAGCGAGCTGATGCACCCGTACTACGCGGCCGAGCGGGGTCTGGTGGACGACGTCATCGACCCGGCCGAGACCCGCACCGTGCTCGCCGGCGC
>NZ_JBFAQT010000110.1:0-1568 GCF_040678895.1 Kitasatospora sp. NPDC049258 | reverse complement strand
ACCCGATGACCATTACGCCGGGCATCCGACAGACGCTCCAGCACCACCATCCCCACACCCTCGCCCCAGCCGACACCATCAGCCGAATCCGCGAAGGCCTTGCACCGCCCGTCCGGGGCGAGCCCGCGCTGACGCGAGAACTCGACGAAGGTGGTCGGGGTGGACATCACCGTGACACCGCCCGCCAGGGCGAGCGAGCACTCACCACTCCGCAGCGCCTGCGCCGCCAGGTGCATCGCCACCAGCGAGGACGAACACGCCGTGTCGACCGTCACCGCCGGACCTTCCAGACCCAGTGCGTACGAGACCCGGCCCGAGGCCACGCTGCCCGCGCTGCCACTGCCCTGGTAGCCCTCGAACTCACGCCCGCCGAGCAGGCTCGCGTAGTCGCCGTACATCACACCGGCGAAGACGCCCGTCCGGCTGCCGCGCAGGGTGACCGGATCGATCCCCGACCGCTCGAACGCCTCCCAGGACGTCTCAAGCAGCAGCCGCTGCTGAGCGTCCGTGGCCAGCGCCTCGCGGGGGCTCATCCCGAAGAACTCCGGGTCGAACTCCCCCGCGTTGTACAGGAATCCACCCGAGCGCGTGTACGAGGTACCCGCGTGCTCAGGGTCCGGGTGGTAGAGCGACTCCACCTCCCAGCCACGGTCTAGCGGGAACCCGCCGACCGCGTCCACACCCTCCGACACGAGCTGCCACAGGCCCCCGGGCGACTCCACCCCACCCGGGAACCGGCAGGCCATCCCCACGATCACCACCGGATCGTCCGCCAGCGTCGGCAGCATCCCCGTCTCAGCCAACTCGGCCTGTCCGCCGAACAGCTCCTCCGTCAGGAAGCGCACCAGGGCATCGGCCGTCGGGTAGTCGAACACCAGGGTCGCCGGAAGCTGAAGACCCGTCACCGCTCGGAGCCGGTTGCGCAGCTCCACCGCCGTCAGCGAGTCGAACCCGAGATCCTGGAACACCCGGGTCGGATCCACATCGCCCGAGCCCGCGTGGCCCAGCACCCGAGCGATCTGACCGCGCACCAGGTCGAGCAACTGCTCACGCCGCTCGTCCGCGCCCAGCCCGGACAGCCGCTGCGCCAGACCGCGCGCAGCACCGGAGGCCGCCGCCCGGCGGACCGATACCCGGACCAACCCGTGCAGCAGAGCCGGGATTTCGCCGACGGACCGCAGGGCCGCGAGGTCCAGTCGGACCGGTAGCAGCACGGGCTCGGCCGTGGCCGTGGCAGCGTCGAACAAGGCCACGCCCTGCTCCTCGTCGAGCGGCGGAAAGCCGCCACGCGTCATCCGCTCGACCTTGGCCTCGGTCAGCTCGCCCGTCATCCCGCTGGTACCGACCCACGGACCCCAGGCAAGGGACACACCCGGCAGCCCGAGCGTCCGGCGGTGCGCCGCGAGCGCGTCCAAGTAGGCGCTGGCAGCCGCGTAGCTCGCCTGGCCCGCGCTCCCGAAGGTACCCGCGACCGAGGAGAAGAGGACGAACGCCGTCAGGTCGAGATCCTTGGTCGCCTGGTGCAGGTTCCACGCGGCATCGGCCTTCGGCCGCAGCACGGCCGACAC
>NZ_JBFAQT010000109.1:0-1663 GCF_040678895.1 Kitasatospora sp. NPDC049258 | reverse complement strand
AGAACGAGGGCGACAGCAACAGCTGGAAGCGGCTGACCGACGACGCCTACCTGCGGGTCTACTACAACCTCCCGCCCCGCCAGACCCCGATGAGCGACCTGACCATGTCCCCGGGCTCGGTCTGCCAGGCGACCACCGTCAAGGTCAACAAGATGCCGCAGATCACCGCGAAGGCGAGCGACCCGGACGGCGAGGCCATCGGTGTCCAGTTCGCCGTCGGCTGGGACGACGGCACCGGATGGAAGCGCCGCTGGTGGTCGACCGGCGCCGAAGGCACCGCGCCCGACGGGAGCACCTTCAAGGGCTCCGGCTCGCAGTTCTCGCTCAGCCTTCCGGACACCTTGCCCAAGGACCGGTACCTGACCTGGGAGATGCGCGCCTGGGACGGCGCGAGCTGGGGACCGTGGTCCTCCGACGGTGACCCGAGCGCCTGCTACGTGGCCGTGGACGACACCAAGCCCGAAGGCCCGGTCGTCACCTCCACCTCCTACCCCGCCTCCCAGGACGCGGCGGCCGCACTGGCCTGGACCGACGGTGTCGGCAAGTACGGCGCCTTCACCCTGGACTCGACCAGCACGGACGTCGTCAAGTACCAGTGGGGGCTGGACACCAGTGCCTCGGCGGCCCATGAGGTCGCGACCACCGCGGGTGCCCCGCAGACCATCAACGTGCTCCCCGAGACGCCCGGCGTCCACAGTCTCGCCGTGCAGGCCCTCGACGGCTCCAACAACGTCTCGCAGTCCCAGACGTACTACTTCAACGTCCTGGCCGGGCAGTCACAGCGAGCCGGCTGGACCCTGGACGAGGGATCGGGCGGTCCGTTCACCGGCGGGGGCGGGGCCATCAACGCGGTCCTCAGCCCGGGTGCCACCGCCAACGCCCCGGGACATCTCGGCAAGGCCGTGGCCTTCGACGGCACCGCCAACGGCTACGCCAGTACCCAGGCGGCGGTGCTGGACACCGGTAAGAGCTTCAGCGTTTCGGTGTGGGCCAACCTCGCCGATGCTGACCGAGTCCGTACTGCTGTCACACAGGCCGGTAGCAACACCGCGTTCTTCGACCTGGGCGAGCGCAGCGGGTACTGGTCCTTCAGTACCTTCACCGCCGACGTTCCCGACGGCTTCGCCTGGCAGTCCGCGACCAGCTCGACACCGGTCGCCGTCAACACCTGGACCCATCTGACGGGCGTCTACGACGCCACCAACAAGAAGGTTCTCCTCTACGTCAACGGCGTGCTCGCCGCGCAGACCTACGCCCCGACCTCCTTCGCCGCACGCGGTCCGCTGGAACTCGGCCGACTCCGCTACATGGGCCGTTACGTCGACCCGTGGAAGGGCTCGCTGGACGAGGTCAAGGTCTGGGACCGGGCGCTGTCCGCAGCGGAGGCCGGCGCTGTCGCCGCGGATCAGTCATTGACCACCGGGATGCCCGCCAAGGCCGTGTGGCACCTCGACGAGAACGCCAACACGCTGACCGGACAACCCGAGTCGGATGCCCTGACCTCCTCCGGGGGCGTGCAGTCGGGAGTGCCGGGCACGCTGGCGACCGCCGCGCACTTCGACGGGACCACCGGTTACGCCCGTACGTCGCGGCCGCAGGTCGACGGGACGCGGAGCTTCTCGGTGTCGACGTGGGCGCGACTGCCGCAGCCTGCGGCGGGTGA
>NZ_JBFAQT010000108.1:0-1809 GCF_040678895.1 Kitasatospora sp. NPDC049258 | reverse complement strand
GCCTAGATGATTGATGCCAAGGGCTGAGGTGGTGCTGAAAGTCGGTGGTGGTGTCTTGGCGGGGCGAGTAGCGTCCGGTTATTGATGACTGACTCCTGGGACACCATCGCGGACTGGTATGCGGGACTGCTACGGACCGGTTCCGTCATGCACGAGTTCAACTGCAACGTGCTGCTCAAGCTCCTACCCGACAAGCTCGGCGGGTGTCGCGTTCTCGATCTCGGCTGCGGGGAAGGCATCGTCGCCCGCGCGGTAGCCGCCCGCGGAGCCTCCGTTGCGGGCATCGACCCTTCGCCGCGGATGATCGAACACGCCCGTGCAGCTGATGCTGGCGGGCCCGGCACGGTGGTCTACGCGGTTGATGACGGATGTGTGCTGAGCACAGTCGCCACCAACTCGCTCAACTGGGTGACCGCCGGGCTCTCCTTGAACAACGTGCCTGACCTCGATGCCGCGCTTGCGGCTGTACGACGCGTGCTGATGGCACGGGGCTCGCTTGCTTTTACGGTCCCGCATCCGTGCTTCGAAGCGCCACACGCGGCCTGGACACAGGCCACTGGCAGGCCCGTTCGACGGATCGTCGGAGACTACCTTGCCGAAGGATTCTGGCGCTCGGACAACCCTGAAGGCGCCCGCCGGGCCGGCAACCAGCACCGGACGCTCTCTACATACCTGACGGCTCTGGTTCGGCACGGGTTTGTCCTGGAAACCGTCACCGAGCCGTCTCCGAGCGCCCAAGTGGTGGCCGCGCAACCCCACAGGGCGGGGCTACCACCGTTCCTGGCCGTTCGCGCGCGGCGCGCTTGACTACGAACTGGTACCAACCGCGCCCGGTCCGGACTGTAGCAGGACGAGGGAGCCCAATGTCGGCGTGTGAAGACTGACTTGGACTCCCTCGCCACCGCACTCTACGTGCAGGTGGACGATCTGCTGAAGCAATCGCCGCATCTGGTCCCGTGGCGGCCCGAGACAGGTATCGCCCCGCAGCTCAGCGATGCCGAGTTGGTCACGCTCTCGGTGATGCAAGCCCTGCTCGGCTATGTCTCCGAGCGCCGCTGGATCCGCTACGCGAGTTCCAACCTGCGGCATCTGTTCCCGTACCTGCCCGGACAGTCCGGCTACAACCGGCGCCTGCGCAAGGCTGCCGACCTGATCGCCCGCGTCAACCGGCTGCTGGCCACCGACACCAGCCTGTGGACCGACAACGTCTGGGTGATCGACTCCACCCCGATCGAATGCGGCCGATCCCGCGAAACGGTCAAGCGCTCCGACCTCGCCGGATGGGCCGAGTACGGCTACTGCGCCAGCCACTCCCGGTTCTTCTGGGGCCTACGGCTGCACCTGGTGTGCACCCTGCACGGCCTGCCCATCGCCTTCGCGCTGACCGGCGCCAAGGCCGACGAGCGAACCACCCTGCTGGACATCCTGGGCACCGAGACCGACCTCGTGGCCACTCGCCCCGGTCAGACCCTGATCGGGGACAAGAACTACTACGGCGCCGCGTTCGAACGTGAGCTCGCCGAGCTGGAACTCCGGCTCCTGCGGCCGGCCCGCAAGGGCGAACCCGAGCGGGCCGGATCTCAGCTGTTCAAGCCGTTGCGGCAGATCATCGAGTCCGTCAACGACACCTTCAAGGGCCAGCTCGACCTCGAACGACATCAGGGCCGCACCCCCGGGGGTGTCATGGTCCGCGTCCTCCAGCGGATCCTCGCGTTGACCGCCGCGATCTGGCACAACGACCACACCGGACAGCCCGTCATGCGTTCCCTCACCGCCTACGACCACTAACCCTTGGCATCAGTCATCTAG
>NZ_JBFAQT010000107.1:0-1820 GCF_040678895.1 Kitasatospora sp. NPDC049258 | reverse complement strand
AAGCTGCAGACGATGAGCGCGGCCAAGGGCTGGAGCGGTAGTTGCCCGGGTGGCTGGCTGGAGTTCGGCGGCTCCTCGGGCGGGGTCAGGGATCTCGTCCAGGACGCCGCGAACTGGGGCTGGTCCTGGACCACGTTCGGCCTGAAGGCGGAGAACGAGGGCGACAGCAACAGCTGGAAGCGGCTGACCGACGACGCCTACCTGCGGGTCTACTACAACCTCCCGCCCCGCCAGACCCCGATGAGCCAGCTGACCATGTCCCCGGGCAGCGTCTGTTCGTCGACCGGCGTGGGGATCAACAACTGGCCGCAGATCAGTGCGACGGCGAGTGACCCGGACGGCGAGGCCATCGGCGTTCAGTTCGCGGTTGCGTGGGACGACGGCAGCACCGGCTACAAGCGCCGCTGGTGGTCCACGGGTGCTGAGGCAGCGACCCCGGCGAGCAATTCGTTCAAGGGCTCAGGTTCGTTGTTCTCGGTGTCGTTGCCGGCACTCCCGGCCAGTGCCGGTGGCTCCTACGGCTGGGAGATGCGGGCCTGGGACGGCGCGAGCTGGGGACCGTGGTCCTCGGATGGTGACCCGACCGTGTGCTACTTCGGTGTCGACACCTCCCGTCCGGAGGGGCCCAAGATCACGTCTTCCTCCTACCCCGGTTCGACGGACGCGGCGGCCACGCTTCCTTGGACCGACGGTGTGGGCCAGTACGGCGAGTTCACCATGAGCTCGACCAACACCGATGTAGTGAAGTACCAGTGGGGCCTGGATACGAGCGCTTCCGCGGCTCATGAGGTGGCCACCACGGGTGGGGCGCCGCGGACCGTCAAGATGCTCCCCGAGACGCCTGGCGTGCATGTTCTCGCGGCCCAAGCCGTGGATGGTGCGGGAAACGTCTCCGAGTCCCAGAGCTACTACTTCAACGTCCTGAACGGGCGATCCCAGCGCGCCGGTTGGGGCCTGGATGAGGCGACCGGAGGCAGCTTTGCCGGCACGGGTGGCAACGTCGCGATGGCCCCTCACCCGGGCGCGACTGTGGGCGTGCCCGGCCGTCAGGGCAACGCCGTCGCCTTCAACGGCACTGCCGATGGCTACGCGGGCACGGAGAGCGCCGTCCTCGACACCGATCGGAGCTTCACCGTCTCCGTCTGGGCCAATCTCGCCGACGTCAACCTGACCCGCACCGCTGTCAGCCAGGCGGCGGGTAACACCGCCTTCTTCGACTTGGGCGAACGCGACGGGAAGTGGGCCTTCGTCACGTACACCGCGGACCTGGCCGACGGTTTCGGTTGGCAGCCGGCAGTCGGTACGGTTCCGGTGGCACTGAACACCTGGACCCATCTGACCGGTGTCTACGACGCGGCCGCGATGAAGGTGCTGCTCTACGTCGACGGCACCCTCGCTGCACAGGCTCCCGCACCGAAGTCGTTCGCGTCCCGGGGTCCGTTGGAGCTCGGCCGATTCCGCTACATGGGTGGGTACGTCGACCCCTGGAAGGGGTCCCTCGACGAACTCAAGGTTTGGGACAGGGCGCTGTCCGCCGGAGAGGTCGCCGACTCCGCTGCTGATCGGCCGCTGACGTCGGGGGTTCCGGCAAAGGCGGTCTGGCACTTCGACGAGACCACGGGCCCGATGGCCGGATTCCCGGAGTCCGACTCCTTGAGTGCGACCGGTGTTGTGCAGGCAGGTGTGTCCGGTACGGCTGGCAAGGCTGTGAACTTCGACGGAAAGACCGGTTACGCCCGTACGTCGCGGCCGCAGGTCGACGGGACGCGGAGCTTCTCGGTGTCGACGTGGGCGCGACTGCCGCAGCCTGCGGCGGGTGA
>NZ_JBFAQT010000106.1:0-1852 GCF_040678895.1 Kitasatospora sp. NPDC049258 | reverse complement strand
CGCCGAGTTCGGTGCGGATGCGGCTGACCAGGCGGGTGACCAGGAGGGAGTGGCCGCCGAGGGCGAAGAAGTTGTCGTCGATGGAGACCTGCTCCACCCCGAGCAGCTCGCCGAACAGGGCGCAGAGCAGTTGCTCGCGTTCGGTGCGCGGTGCCCGGCCGGCGACATCGAGTTCCGGCTCCGGGGCGGGCAGCGCCCGCCGGTCCAGCTTGCCGTGCACCGTCAGCGGGAACTCCGCCAGCGCCACGAACGCCGAGGGCACCATGTACCCGGGCAACGCCGCCGCCGCACGGGCCCGCAACTCGCCGGTGTCCACCTCCGCCGGCACCACGTAGGCGACCAGGCGGTCCTCGTCCCGGACCAGCACCGCCGCCTGCTCCACGCCCTCGAAGCCGGACAACACCGCCTCGATCTCACCGAGTTCGATCCGGAACCCACGGATCTTCACCTGGTCGTCGGCCCGACCCAGGTACTCCAGCACCCCACCCGAGGTCCACCGCACCAGATCACCCGTGCGATACATCCGGGTGCCCGGCGCACCGAACGGATCCGGCAGGAACCGCTCCGCCGTCAGATCCGGGCGGTTCAGATACCCACGGGCCAGACCGGCACCGGTCAGGAACAGCTCACCCGGCACCCCCGGCGGCACCAACCCCAAGCCCCCGTCCAGGACATGGGCACCCGTGTTGTCGATCGGCCGACCGATCACCGGCAGCTCGGACCCGGCCAGCGGCCAGGCCACCGCATCCACCGTGCACTCGGTCGGACCGTAGTAGTTGTAGACCGCCGTCCGGCCCTGCGCACGCAACCGCGCCCACAACTCCGCACCCAGCGCCTCACCACCCACCATCAGCAGCGCGGGCGCATGGTCGGGGTCGGCGAGCAGCCCCTCGCCCAGCAACACCGACAGATACGACGGGGTCAGGTCGAGGAACTCGATCCGGTGCTCGGCCACGTAGCGGGTCAGTGCCCCGGCATCGAGCCGGACCTCGTCCGGGATCAGGTGCAGCTGGTGGCCGGCCACCAGGAGGCAGAAGGCGTCCAGCGAGGTGTCGAAGGTGGTGCCCGCCACCAGGGCGGCCGGGACGTTGGCACGGTCACCGAAGTGCGGGTCGATCAGCGCACGGTGGTGGGTCCGGTACAGCTCGGCCAGGCTGTGGTGTTCGACCACGACACCCTTGGGACGGCCGGTGGAACCCGAGGTGTAGATCACATACGCCGGATGCCCCGGCGACACCTCCAGCCCCAACACCCCCGCCTCACGACCCGCGACCGAAGCCGCCGTCACCGGATCGTCCAGCACCAGCACCGGCACCGCCGACCCGTCCAACACCCCGACCGTCGACCCCACCGCCAACGCCAGCACCGGCCCTGCGTCCGCCACCATGAAACCGACCCGATCCACCGGATGCGACGGATCCAACGGCAGATACGCCGCACCCGACTTCAACACCGCCAGCAACCCCACCACCAGATCCGACGTCCGCGGCAACACCAACGCCACACACCGCTCAGGACCCGCCCCACGCGCCACCAACTCACGCGCCAACCGATTCGCCCGAGCATCCAACTCCGCGAACGACAGCACCCCGTCCGCCGCCACCAACGCGACCGCCTCCGGCGACACACCCACCTGCCGCTCGAACACCTCCGCGAACAACAACCCGTCCGGCTCGACCACCACCCCCTGCCACGCCGCCAACTCCCGACGCTCCTCGGCAGTCAACAACTCCACCGCACCGACCCGACCGTCCGGCTCCGCAGCCACCGCCGCCAGCAACCGCCGGAACCGACCGACCACCGCCTCCGCCGTCCCCCGATCGAACAGATCCGCCGAGAACTCCACACTCCC
>NZ_JBFAQT010000105.1:0-1865 GCF_040678895.1 Kitasatospora sp. NPDC049258 | reverse complement strand
CCGTACTGGTCGGTGCGGCTGGAGGCGAGGCGCTGGGTGCCCCACTCGTAGCCGTTGGTGACGTAGACGTCCTTGCCCGCGGTGCCGTTGCTCAGTTTCGACTGGAGCTGCTTACCCGTGAGGCTGTAGGTCTGCGACGTGAGGTACGAGCTCAGGCCCTCCACCGCCGTCAGGCGTCGAAGGGCGTCGTAGGTGATCGCCACCGACTCGGCGGCGAGGTTGCCTGCTGCCGGGTAGGAGGTCGTACGGGGAAGCCCGTCAAGCCGGTAGACGGTACCGCTGACGTAGTTTCCGGCAAGCGCTTCCTGCCCCGGTACCGACGGGATGGTCACTGTGGTGCGAGTGGGTCGAGAGAGCGAGTCGAAGAGGGAGTAGGTGGTCTTGTACTGGTAGGTGGTGCCGTTGACCGTGCTGTACCTGGTGCTGGTGGAAAGGAGGCCCTTATTGCCGGTCGGGTCCCACGTCTGTGAGGTCAGCATGGGCCCGGTTGCCGAGCCCTCATGGCTTTCGATCGCGCGAGAACCGTTGTCGTAGACGGTTGCGATCGTCCTGCCCCGGCCGTCGGTCGTCGTGAGAAGTTCACCGCGGTCGTTGTAGGTCTTGAGTGTCGTACCGCTGTCGGGGTCGATGGCCTTGGTCTGGCGGCCTTGCTGGTCGTACTGCCAGGTCCAGACGGTGCCGGCCGGGTCGGTCAGCTTGGTCATGTGGCCGGCCGGGTCGTAGCCGTAGGTGGTGCTGTCGTAGGCGCCGGTCGGCAGTGCGGACTTGTACTGGCGCATCTCGACGGTCTTGCCGGCGGCGTCGGTGATGGTGGTGGTGGGGGTGCCGCCGGCAGGTGGGGTGACGGTGACCCGGTCGCCGTTGTACTCGGTGAGGGTGGTGGCGAGCGGGGTGCCGACGCCGTTACCGGCGAGCGTGGTGGTCTTGACGGTGCGTCCGAGACCGTCGAAGGCGGTGGCGGTCTGGGTCTCCACGCCTGTGGCGTCCTCGACCTTGAAGAGCGTGGTCGAGGGCGCGCCGGTGGCGTAGTAGGGCGCGTAGGAGAGGGCGGTCTGGCCGCGCTCGTCGTAGAAGGTGTCGGTCAGGATCCGGCCGCCGTTGTCACCGGGCGACTGGGTCTGCCGGGCTCGCCCGAAGCCGTCATAGAGGGTGTAGCTGGTCAGCTGGGATCCATCGTCATTCAGCGTCTTGCTGGCGACCGCCTTGATCTTGCCGTCCTCGACGGAGTAGGTGAACTCGTTGTTCGGCGTTTGGCCCGAGGACTTGGAACGGTTGGGAAGCCAGATCTTGAGGGAGCGCCCGAGAGCGTCGTAAACCATGTCGGTGCGGCGGTTGTTCGCATCGATGACGTCCGACGCGGCTCCGCGTAGGAGGTCGTAGTCCGTGGTCGTGGTCTGCGTCGTGGCGGCGTTGCCCGACACCGTCGGTGGCGAGGTACGGGTCGCTCTGGTCGGGCGACCGGTGGTCGGTGAGAAGCTGGTTGTGGTGACCCGGGCTGCGGTCACCGGCGTGGTGACCGGTCCGGTGGCGCCGGTGGTGTCGAAGACCGTGCTTGAGGCCAGCTCGGTACTGGTGAGGTTGCGGCTGTAAGAGTCAAAAGTGCTGGCGTTGTCGAGGTAGGTGGCATTGGTGCCGGTCTGCGACTTGAGCGTCTCGGTGAGGGTGACGTCGCCCTTGGTGGGGGCGGCACCGTAGGCCTGTCCGTCATAGCGCAGCCTGACATCGGACAGGACGGCCGAGCTGCCGTCCGGCTGGGTGTCGCGATTGACATTGGCGGCGCAGTTGGCGGAGACGGTCTCGGTGCGGATGGCGCCGTTGAGGATCCAGGCGCCGGTGTTGTCGGCGTAGGTGGTGCGGGTGCACTT
>NZ_JBFAQT010000104.1:0-1943 GCF_040678895.1 Kitasatospora sp. NPDC049258 | reverse complement strand
GAGGACGCGCTGGCCGAGCGCCCGGGGGTGGCGCAGGCCGCCGTGGTGGTCCGGGAGGACACCCCCGGCGTCAAGCGCCTCGCCGCCTACCTGGTCCCCGACCAGCACGGCGTGGACGTCGCCGCCCTGCGCAGCGACCTCGCCCAGCGCCTGCCGGAGTACATGGTCCCGTCCGCGTTCGTCGTGCTCGACGCGCTGCCGCTGACCGTCAACGGCAAGCTCGACCGCAACGCCCTGCCCGCACCCGACACCAGCGGCTCCGGCACCGGCCGCGCCCCGCGCGACGCCCGCGAGGAGATCCTCTGCGGCCTGTTCGCCGAGGTGCTCGGGCTGACCGAGGTCGGCCCCGAGGAGCACTTCTTCGACCTCGGCGGCCACTCGCTGCTCGCCACCCGCCTGGTCGGCCGGATCCGCACCGTGCTCGGCAGCCAGCTGACGGTCCGGGACCTCTTCGAGGCCCCCACCGCGGCCGGTCTGGCCCACCGGGCGGCCGCCGGTGGCGAGACCCGCCCCGCGCTCGGCCGCCGCGAGCGCCCCGCCGACCTGCCGCTGTCGCACGCCCAGCGCCGGATGTGGTTCCTGCAGAACCTGGACGACTCGGGGGCCACCTACAACGTGCCGCTGGTCGTCCGGGTCACCGGCGAGCTGGACACCGACGCCCTGCGCGCGGCCGTCCGGGCGGTGACCGAGCGGCACGAGAGCCTGCGCACCGTCTTCACCGAGCGCGACGGCGCCGTCCACCAGCGGGTGCTGGACGCCCCGGCGGCGGCCGAGGCCCTCACCGTGGTCCGCTCCTCGGAGCAGGCGCTGGCCGCCGACGTCGAGGCAGCCGTCCGGTACGGCTTCGACCTCGCGGCCGAACGGCCGCTGCGGGTCACCCTGCTGGAGGTCGGCCCGCAGGACCACGCCGTGGTCCTGCTGTTCCACCACATCGCCGGCGACGAGTGGTCGATGCTCCCGTTCATCGACGACCTCACGGCCGCCTACACCGCGCACGCCGCCGGCCGCAAGCCCGCCTGGGCGCCGCTGCCGGTCCAGTACGCCGACTACGCGCTCTGGCAGCAGGAGCTGCTCGGCGACCCGCAGGACCCGCAGGGCCTGCAGGCCCGTCAGGTCGCGTACTGGAAGGACGCCCTGGCCGGCTTGCCCGAGGAACTGCCGCTGCCCACCGACCACCCGCGCCTGCCGGTCGCCGCCCACCGCGGCGACACCGTGTACGCCCAGGTGCCGCCGGCCGTCTACCGGGGCCTGCGGGAGGCCGCCCGGGCCACCGGGACCACCACCTTCATGGTGCTCCAGGCCGCCGTCGCCACGCTGCTGCACCGGCTCGGCGCCGGCACCGACATCCCGCTCGGCGCGCCCGTCGCCGGCCGCTCGGACGCCGCGCTGGACGGTCTGGTCGGCTTCTTCGTCAACACGCTGGTGCTGCGCAACGACCTGTCCGGCGACCCGACCTTCGCCGAGCTGCTGACCCGCACCCGGGACGCCGACCTGGCCGCCTTCGCGCACCAGGACCTGCCGTTCGACCGCCTGGTCGAGGCCGTCAACCCGGCCCGCGTGCCGGGCCGGCACCCGCTCTTCCAGGTGATGCTGGGCTACCAGCACAACGACGGCCAGGCCGGGCGCCTGCTCGGGCTGGAGAGCCGGATCCTGCCGTTCGAGCTGGGGGCCGCCAAGTTCGAGCTGGACTTCAACTTCGAGGAGACCTCCGCCACGGAGGAGATCGACATCGCCTTCGAGTACGCGGCCGACCTGTACGAGCGCACCACCGCCGAGGCCCTGGTCGAGCGGCTGCTCGCGGTGCTGGAGCAGGTCGCCGCCGCCCCGGACCGCCGGATCGGCGCCCTGGACGTGCTGACGGTGCGGGAGCGGTCGTCGGTGTTGGGGGAGTGGGCGGCGACGGGTCGGGTGCTGCCGGAGGCGACGGTGGCGGATCTGCTGGC
>NZ_JBFAQT010000103.1:0-2088 GCF_040678895.1 Kitasatospora sp. NPDC049258 | reverse complement strand
CAAGAACTCCAAGGACTTCCCCGCCGAGGCCTTCGCCCCCACCACCATGGTCGACGCCACCACCTGGAAGACCGCCGGCGTCACCTGCAACTGACCCGCGACGCCCGCTCCGCCGGGCCCCACGAGCGACCACCCGCGAAGCACCCCGAGGTGACCCGATGAGCAACGCCCCCGACCCGAGGCCGGATCCCCGCCCGCCCGCCGAACGCGCCGACCGCGCGCCCACGCCCGGCACCGCGGGGGTGCGGGGGGTCGGGAAGCGGTTCGGCGCGGTGCGGGCGCTGGAGGGGGTCACCCTGGACTTCCCCGGCGGGCAGGTGACCGCGTTGATGGGGGAGAACGGCGCGGGCAAGTCCACCCTGCTGAAGATCCTCACCGGTGACCACCGGCCGACCGAGGGGCACGTCCTGCTGGACGGGCGGCAGGTCGAGCTGAGGTCACCGGCCGAGGCCCGCGCCGCCGGCATCCGGATCATCCCGCAGGAACCCGAGATCATCCCGCACGTCTCGGTCGCCGAGAACGTCTACGCCGGCGCGCTGCCCCGACGCGCCGGCCGCCGCCTCGACCGGGCCGAACTGCGCCGGCGCATCCACGCCGACCTGGAACGGCTCGGCTTCGCCGACGTGCTCGACCCCGACCTGCTCGGCTCCCAGCTCACCCCCGCCCAGCGCCAACTCGTCGAGATCATGCGCGCCCTGACCGGCGACGCCAAGCTGATCGCCTTCGACGAGCCCACCTCCTCGCTCTCCGAGCACGAGGTGGACGCGCTCTTCGCCCTGATCCGGCGGCTGCGCGAGACGGGCATCGCCATCGTCTACGTCTCCCACCGGATGAAGGAGATCTTCCAACTCGCCGACCGCATCGCCGTGCTGCGCGACGGCGCCCTGGTCGGCGTCCAGGCCGCCGCCACCACCGACGACGGCGAGCTGGTGCGCCTGATGGTCGGCCGCGACCTGTCCACCATGTTCACCCGCCCGCACGTCGCCACCGACCGCCTGGTCCTCGACGTCGAGGGCGTCACCACCGACCACGTCCGCGACATCTCCCTGCAGATCCACGCCGGCGAGGTCGTGGGCCTGGCCGGACTGATCGGTGCCGGACGCTCCGAACTCGCCCTCGCCCTCGCCGGCGACCACCCCGTCCACCACGGCACCGTCACCCTCGACGGGGTGCGCCTGCGCCCCGGCCGCCCCGGCGCCGCCATCAAGGCGGGCCTGGGCCTGGCCCCCGAGGAACGAAAGGCCCAGGCCCTGCTGCTGCACCGCTCCGTGCGGGACAACACCTCCCTCGTCGTCCTCGACCGGCTGCGCCGCCTGCGGTTCGTACGCCGCGGCGCCGAACGCGCACTCGCCCAGCAGTACACCGACCGGCTGCGGGTGCGCACCCCCTCCGTCGAGCACGAGGTCCGCAAGCTCTCCGGCGGCAACCAGCAGAAGGTCGTCCTCGCCCGCTGGCTCGCCCGCAAGCCCAAGGTGCTGATCCTGGACGAACCCACCCGCGGTATCGACGTCGGCGCCAAGGCCGAGATCTACCAGATCATCGCCGACCTCGCGAAGGAAGGCGTCGCCCTGCTGGTCATCTCCTCCGAACTCCCCGAGATCCTCGGCCTCGCCGACCGCGTCGTCGTCATGCAGGGCGGCCGCATCACCGGCGAGCTCGACCGCGCACACGCCTCCGAGGAGGCCATCCTCGCCCTGGCCATGGCCGACGACCTCACCCCCACTCCAGGAGCACCCGCATGAGCGCCACCACCACCCCCCGGGCCACCGCCAAGGACACGCTCGAAGGCGGCCCGGCCGGCGGCCGCGCCCGTGCCGTCCTCGGCTCGCTCAACGGGCAGAACCTCAGCCTGATCGGCGCCCTGGTCGTCGTGCTGGCCCTGTTCGGCTTCCTCAACGACAACTACCTCTCCGTGTCGAACATGCAGGTCATCGCCGAGGCCGCCACCATCACCGGCCTGCTCGCCGTGGTGCAGACCGTCGTGATCATCTGCGGCGGCCTCGACATCTCCGTCGGCTCCCAGGCCGGCGTCGCCTCCGTGGTCAGCGCCATGGCCTTCACCTCCACCGGCGCCAACCCCTTCGCCGG
>NZ_JBFAQT010000102.1:0-2112 GCF_040678895.1 Kitasatospora sp. NPDC049258 | reverse complement strand
GCGGCAAGATCCTCTCCAAGACCGTCAACACGCCCTGGAAGAAGACCACCGCCACCCGCGTCCGCGACTGGGGCACCACCACCGCCAACCTCACCGGCACCACGGTCAAGCGCACCTTCACCTCGCTCGACCAGGGTGCCGGCAGCTCCTGGCGCGAGGCCCGGATCACCGCATCGTTCGACGGCTACGGCCGCACCACCCAGGTCGAGGACCTCGGCGACGTCGCCGTCGGCACCGACGACAAGTGCACCCGCACCACCTACGCCGACAACACCGGCGCCTGGATCCTCAACGGCGCCATCCGCACCGAGACCGTCTCCGCCAACTGCGCCGCCAACGTCAACCGCGAAACCCAGCCCGACGGCACCTCCGCGGTACTCACCGACACCCGGACCCGGTACGACGGCCAGGCCTACGGCACCGCCCCCACCAAGGGCGACGTCACCCTCACCGAGACGCTCAAGTCGCAGACCGGCACCAGCGCCACCTACCTCGACACGGCGAAGACCCTCGACGTCTACGGGCGGGCACTGACCACCACCGAGCTGGCCTCCAGCACGGTCTTCGACACCACCGGCGCCACCGGACCGATCACCACCCCGTCACCCTCCGCCCGGACGACCACGACGAGCTACACACCGACCACCGGCCGACCCACGAGGAGTACGGTCGTCACCCCGCCGGCGACGGTCGGCAGTAGTGCCACCGCGCAGACCACCACAACCGACTACGACCTGCTGCGCGGCCAGAGCAGCGACGTCATCGATGTGAACAACCGCCGTACCGACGTCGTCTACGACGCCCTGGGCCGGACGTCGAAAGTGTGGTTGCCGACCAAGTCGAAGACCAACAACGATCCACCCAACAGCCGGTACGTCTACGACATCGCCGACGGCAGGATCACGTCCGTCGCCACGGTGAGCCTCAACGACGACAACTCGTCGGACACCTCCTACACCCTGTACGACGGCTTCGGGCGAGCCCGGCAGACCCAGTCGCCCGGCGACAACGGCGGCCGGATCCTGACCGACACCTTCTACGACGAGCGCGGCCAGACCGCCCTCTCCTACGCGCCCTACTACGCCACCGGCGCGCCCTCGACCACGCTCTTCAAGGTCGAGGACGCCACCGGCGTGGAGACCCAGACCGCCACCGCCTTCGACGGTCTCGGACGCACCGTGAAGTCCACCGTGCTCGCGGGCAACGGCGTCGGCACCCCGCTCGCCACCACCCTCACCGAGTACAACGGCGACCGGATCACCGTCACCCCGCCCACCGGCAGCACCCCCACCACCACCATCACCGACGCCGCCGGCAGGACCACCGAACTCCGGCAGTACAAGACCGCACTGCCCACCGGTGCCTACGACAGCACCACCTACGGCTACGACCCGGCCGGCCACCTGACCAAGCTGACCGACCCGGCCGGCACCGTCTGGACCTGGCAGTACGACCAACTCGGCCGCCAGACGAAGGCCGTGGACCCGGACAGTGGGACCACCAGCAGGACCTACAACGACCGGAGCGAGGTCACCGGCACGACCGACGGCCGCGGCAAGACCATCACCACCGTCTACGACAACCTCTCGCGTGCCCTGGAGACGCACGACGGCCCCGCGACGGGCCCGCTGCTCACCTCCCAGACCTGGGACCCCAACGGCGGCAAGGGCCAGCTCTCCGCCGCCACCCGTTACAGCACCGTCAACGGGACCACCTACCAGTACAAGACCGCCTACTCGCTCTTCGACCCGATGGCCAGGCCCACCCGTACCACCGTCACGGTTCCGTCCGTCCCCGGTCAGGAGGGCCTTGCGGGGTCCTACGCCACCGGCGTGATCTACCGACTGGACGGCCAGCCGAAGTCCGTCTCGTACCCGGCCGCCGGGAACCTCGCGGCCGAATCGCTCGCCTACACGTACGACGCCCTCCACCGTGCAACCGCGGCCCAGGGGCTCGGTACCTACCTCACCGGGCAGACCTACAGCCTCACGGGCAAGCCCCTTCAGTCCACCCTCAACAACGGCACCGCGGGCAAGGACGTCTACGTCACCAACGGCTACGAGTGGGGCACCCAGCGCCTCGCCTCCAGCCGCACCGACCAGTACGGCATCG
>NZ_JBFAQT010000101.1:0-2312 GCF_040678895.1 Kitasatospora sp. NPDC049258 | reverse complement strand
GTGCGCAGGCGTTCGGCGGTGGCCGGGTCGACGGTGAACTCCAGGGTGGCGCCGCGGTGGCTCTGCACGGCGGGGCGTGGCCGGTCGAGCGGGAGTTCCAGGGGCGTGATGCCGTCCAGGGCCTGTGACCAGTACGTGCGCTGTCCTTCCAGCACCTCGTCGCGCAGCCAGGCGCGCTGCCAGGCGGCGAAGTCCGCGTACTGCACCGGCAGTTCCGGCAGCTCGACGGGGGAGCCCGTCGACGCCGCGGCGTAGGCCCGTGACAGCTCGTCCAGCAGTACACCGGTCGACCAGCCGTCGGAGATGATGTGGTGCAGCGTCAGCAGCAGCAGCGAGGAGTCCGTCCCCGCCACGCGCACCACCAGCACCCGCAGCAGCGGGCCGCGCTCCAGGTCGAACGGTGCCAGCGTCTCGGTCTCGGCCAGCTCCCGGGCGCGTTCCTCGTCCGGCGCCTCGGCCACCCGCACGGTGACCTCGGCGGCCGGGTGGACGAGCTGGCAGGGCGTGCCGTCCTGCTCCGTGAAGGTGGTGCGCAGCGACTCGTGCCGGGCGACCACGGTGTCGACCGCGCTCTGCAGCGCTGCGACGTCCAGGCCGCCGCGCACCCGGTACGGGTCGGGCATGTTGTAGAAGGCGCTGTCCGGCACCAGCCGGTCGAGGAACCAGAGCCGCTGCTGCGCGAACGACAGCGGCAGCGCTCCGTCACGCGGGACGCGGACGATCTCGCGGACGTCGTCGGTGCCGGCGGCCCGCTCGTCCACCAGGGCGGCCAGCCGCTCCAGCACCGGCGCCTCGAACACCGCCCGCAGCGGCACCCGGACCCCGAGCCGCGACTCCAGCCGTGACACCACCTGCGTCACCAGCAGCGAGTGGCCGCCGAGCGCGAAGAAGTCGTCCCGCGCGCCCACCCGGGCGCACCCCAGCACCTCGCACCAGATCTCGGCCAGGGCGAGCTGGGAGGCGGTGGCCGGCGCCACGTAGGTGGTGGCGTCGACGAGGTCGTCCGCGGCGGGCGCGGGAAGGGCGTTGCGGTCGAGCTTGTCGTTGGCGTTGAGCGGCAGCCGCTCCAGCAGCAGCACCGCGGCCGGCACCATGAACTCCGGCAGCCGCTCCGCCGCGAACCGCCGCAGCGAGGCCGCGTCCACGCCGGGTCCGGCCGGCACCGCGTACGCCACCAGCCGGGCCGGACCACCCGCGTCGGTGCGCAGCACCACCACGGCCTCGCGCACGCCCGGGTGCTCGCTGAGGACGGCGGCGATCTCGCCGAGCTCGACGCGGTGGCCGCGGATCTTGACCTGGTCGTCGATCCGGCCGCAGAACTCCAGTTCCCCGTCGGCGTTCCAGCGGCCGAGGTCACCGGTGCGGTAGACCCGCTCGCCGGGCCGGAACGGGTCGTCGAGGAAGCGCTCCGCGGTCAGCTCCGGCCGGTTCCAGTAGCCGCGCGCCAGTCCGGCGCCGCCGATCCACAGCTCGCCGGGGACTCCGATCGGGGCCGGGGCGCCGTGCCGGTCCACCACGTACACCCGGGTGTTCGGCAGTGGGCGGCCGATGCTCGGCTGGTCGCCCCCCAGTTCCACGGGCCGGATGGTGGCGTCGACGGTGCACTCGGTGGGCCCGTACAGGTTGAAGAAGCGGGTGCCGGTGGTGGCGCGCATGGCCGCCCACAGGGCGGGGCTGATCGCTTCGCCGCCGACCATCACCAGCTCCGGCCGGTACCCCGCGTCGCCGAACAGGCCCAGCGAGACCAGCAGTTCGAGCTGGGAGGCGGTGGAGTCCATTACCTGAAGGCGTGCCGACCGGATCAGCGCGATCAGTGCCTCCGGATCCCGCCGGACGTCGTTCGGCACCAGGTGCAGCTCATGGCCGCTCAGCAGCCAGGAGAGCTGCTCGATCGAGGCGTCGAAGCTGAACGGTGCGGTGTGGGCGACCCGCAGGGCCGGGCCGCCGGCGGCGGGGGGCCGGACGCCGAAACCGTGCTCCAGCGTCGCGCGCAGGTCGGCGACGGCACGGTGCTCGATCTGGACGCCCTTGGGCTTGCCGGTGGAGCCGGAGGTGTAGATGACGTAGGCGAGTCGGTCGGGTGTGGTCGGCAGGTCGGGGTTGTGGTCGGCGGTGTGGTCGGGGGTGTTGTCGGGGTTGTTGTCTTCGAGGAGGAGGGTGTGGGGGTGGGGTGCGAGGCGTTGTGCCTGGGGGTGGTCGAGGAGCAGGAGGTGTGGTGCGCTGTCGGTGATGAGGTCGTCGAGGCGGGTGGTGGGGTGGGCGGGGTCGAGGGGGATGTAGGCGGCGCCGGTTTTCCAGATGGCGAGGATGGC
>NZ_JBFAQT010000100.1:0-2350 GCF_040678895.1 Kitasatospora sp. NPDC049258 | reverse complement strand
CCCGACAGCCGCAGCCCGATCGGAATGTTGTACGTCGAACCCGCATCCTCGAAACGGTTCAGGAACCACAACCGCTGCTGCGCGAACGACAACGGGACGGTCTCCGGCCGTGCCAGCGCCCGCAGTCCGGCGCGCGCTCCCGCCGCCCGGTCCAGCCGCTCGGCCAGGCCGGCGACGGTCGGGGCGTCGAACAGGGCGCGGATCGGCGCTTCGACGCCCAGCTCGGTACGGATCCGGCTGACCAGGCGGGTCACCAGCAGGGAGTGGCCGCCCAGGGCGAAGAAGCCGTCGTCGATGCCGACCCGCTCCACCCCGAGCACCTCGGCGAACAGGGCGCAGAGCACCCGCTCGGTCCCGGTACGCGGTGCCCGGCCGGCGGCCGCCGCGGCGAAGTCCGGGGCGGGCAGCGCGCGGCGGTCCAGCTTGCCGTTCGGATTCAGCGGCAGGGCGTCCAGCAGGACGAACGCCGCGGGCACCATGTACTCCGGCAGGGCGGCGGCCGCGTGCTCGCGCAGCGCGGCACTCCGCACCTGTGGCTCGGCCACCAGGTAGGCCACCAGGCGCTGGTCACCCGGCTGGTCCTCGCGGACCAGCACGGCGGCCTGGGCAACGCCGTCGTACCCGGTCAACACGGCTTCGATCTCGCCGAGTTCGATCCGGAAGCCACGGACCTTCACCTGGCTGTCGGAGCGGCCGAGGTAGTCCAGCCGGCCGTCCGGCGTCCAGCGGACCACGTCGCCGGTCCGGTACATCCGGGTGCCCGGCCCGCCGAACGGGTCCGGCAGGAAGCGGTCCGCCGTCAGGTCCGGGCGGTTCAGGTAGCCCCGGGCCAGGCCCGCGCCGGCCACGAAGAGCTCGCCCCGCACCCCGGCGGGCACCGGCCGCAGGCCCTGATCGAGCACGTACACCCGGGTGTTGGCGATCGGCCGGCCGATCGGGGGCGCCGCCTCGGCCGCCGTGTCGGTGTACCAGGCCGTCGCGTAGACGGTGGTCTCGGTCGGCCCGTAGACGTTGGCGACGGTGGCCCCGGGGGCGGCCGCCCGGATGGCGTCGAGGGTGTGCGCCGAGAGGCCTTCGCCCGCGAGCGCCACCATCCGGGTGTCCAGCTCCAGGCGCCCCTGTCCGACCAGGTGGGCCAGCGCGGACGGCACCCCGCTCAGCAGGCTCCCGCTCCACCGCGCGCCGTCGCCCGTGCCCTCGCGCCCGCCCTCCAGCAGGGCCAGGACGTCACGGACGATCTCGATCCGCCCACCGCTCAGCAGCGGGCCGAACATCTCGAACACCGACACGTCGAAGTTGAGCGAGGTGGCCGCCAGCACGTGCGACAGCCGCTCCGGCCCGAGCTCCGCGGCCGCCCAGGCCGCCAGTCCCGCCACGTTCCGGTGCGCCACCACGACGCCCTTGGGGCGGCCCGTCGAGCCGGAGGTGTAGATCACGTACGCCGGGTGCTCCGGCAGCAGCTCGGCCGGCCGGTCGCCGCGGGTCGGCGCCGCGCCGGGCCGGGCCGCGAGCAGTGCCTCGGTGGCCGGGTCGTCCAGCACCACCAGCGGCACCGCGCCGGCCACGGCCGCGGTCGCGGCCACCGTCACCGCGAGCGTCGGCCTGGCGTCCGCGAGCATGTAGGCGATCCGGTCGGCCGGGTAGTTCGGGTCGACCGGCAGGTAGGCAGCGCCCGACTTCAGTACGGCCAGCACCGCCACCAGCATCCCGGCCGAACGCGGAAGCGACAGCGCGACGAAGTCCTCCGGCCGCGCACCGCGGTCGATCAGCAGCCGGGCCAGCCGGTTCGCCCGGGCGTCCAGCTCCGCGTAGGTCAGCTCCTCGCCGTCGCAGACCACCGCGACGGCGTCGGGGGTGCGCCGCACCTGCGCCTCGAACAGCTCCGGCACCGTGCCCGGCGGCACCGCGAGGGCGGTGTCGTTGCGGGTGACCAGCAGCTCGTACCGCTCCTCGGCGGTCAGCAACTCGGCCTCGCCGAACGGCAGTTCCGGGTCGGCCAGGACGGCGTCCAGCAGCCTGGCCAGCCGTGCGAGCAGGGTCTCGACGCTCGCCCGGTCGAACAGGTCGGTCGCGAACTCCACACTGCCGGCGAGGCCGCCGGCGCCCTCGTCCACGAAGCTGAACGACAGGTCGAACTTGGCGACCCTGCCCACCCCCGCGAGCGGTTCGGCCTTCAGCCCGGGCAGTTCTAGGCCGTCGGCGCCGGAGCCGTCGTCGGTGAAGTTCAGCATCACCTGGAACAGCGGGTGCCGGGACATCGAGCGCGCCGGGTTGAGCACCTCCACCAGCCGCTCGAACGGCACGTCCTGGTGCGCGAACGCCGCCAGATCCGCATCCCGCACCCGACCCA
>NZ_JBFAQT010000099.1:0-2390 GCF_040678895.1 Kitasatospora sp. NPDC049258 | reverse complement strand
CACCCGGGCCGCCGGGCACGGGCGCCTCGCCCAGGACCTGGCCGGCGCACCGGAACTCCTGCGCCGCTACGAGCACGGGAGCCCCCCGGGCCGGGTCGCGTTGCCACGGGCCGCGTGGGTCAGGCCGACGGCGTACTGGGCGAGCGCCCGCCACAGCGCCCGCTCGGGCTGCGGGGCGGACTTCCAGCTGTCCTCCAGCACTTCGTGGGCGTGGAACGGGCGGCCCGCGTCGAGCAGCCGCTGGGCCTCGGCGAGCGCCTGCCCGGGTGCGCGGAGCACGCCCTCGGGCTGCCGCTCCACCCCGGCCCGCCCGTACGGCAGCGGGCGCCCGAGACCGTCCCGCGGCCGGCTGTTGCGGGCCCGCCCGGCGGCGTCCCGGTCGCGGTCGGGGCGCCGGACGGGGCGCTCGACGGCCTCGTCCGGGACGGCACCGCAGTGCTCGCAGGCGGTCGGGCCGGGGCGTTCGCGCAGCCGTCCGCACTCCTCGCAGACCCGCTCCAGCCAGCAGGCCGGGTCACCGCCCTCGTCCACCGCATCGCTCATGGCCCGATTCTCCCCCGCCCGCCGTCGGGGAGCTCAGGTGGCCATGCTCCGGGCGTCGCGCGGGGCGCAGCCGGGGCAGCCGCCGCGCGGGTCCACCCGGTAGCGCGCGGCGTAGTGGACGGCGGCGGTGCGCGGCCGGGCCAGGGGTGTCGCGGCCGGTGGTACGGACCGGTCGGCGGGCCCGGCCGCGGCGGACGGCAGCGCGAGCGGCGGCGCGGACGGCAGCGCGAGCGGCAGGGTGACGGCGAGCAGGGTGACGGCGGCGGTGACGGCGGCCGGTGCTATGCGGTGCGACAACGTGCTTGATCCTCGGTCCGGTTCGGCGTCGGCGCGGCTCAGATGATGCCGGCGCGCAGGGCGTAGGCGACGGTGTGCGCCCGGTTGTGCAGGTTCAGCCGGCTCATGGCGCCGTGGATGATGTTCTTGATGGTGCGTTCGGAGTAGTTCAGCCGCTCGGCGATCGAGGCCGTCTCCAGCCCCTCGGCGATCAGCCGGATCACCTCGACCTCGCGGCTCTCCAGCGGGGAGGTGGTCAGCCCGTTCGGCGCGAGCACGTCGTGCTGGATCGCCCGGACCCACTCGATCAGCCAGGCCACCGCCCGGCCGGGCAGCTCGGCGTGCCCGTCGCGCAGCCCGAGCACCGCGCGCAGCAGCCGTTCGGGGGCCGCGTCGCGGCGCGGGATCACGCTCAGCACACCGGAGTTGACGGCCCGCAGCAGGTGCTGCTCACGCACCATCTCGCCGACCACCACCATCCGCATGCCGGGGTTGGTGGTCTCCCGGCCGGTCCGCTCCAGGCAGGCGAGGGTCTCCTCGGTGACCTCGCCGGTGAGCACCAGGACGACGTCCGCCTCCTCCCGGCGGTCGGCCGGGAGGAGGGTCAGCGCGGGGCAGTGCCGCAGCATCGCCGCGACCCCCGCGCTGGAGATGGGGTCGCCCGACAGGACGGCGACTGAGACGGTGTCCACGATTCTCCTGCTCTCCGCTGCCGGCCGTGCTCCGGCCGGCGTCATCGCCCGGCGGGAAGCCTGGTCCGGGCCCGTCCACGGTAGGCAGCGGCGTGCGGCGAAGGCATTACGGTGCCGACCGAAAGATCATCCGGTGGCCGGGCACCGGGGCCGCCGACCCCGGCTCAGGACCGGCGGGCGCCGCGGCGGGCCGGGTGGCGCGGGGGCCGGTGCCGCAGGGCCGGCGCCGGCCCGATCCTGGCCAGGTCGGCGGCCAGGCCGTGAAGCCAGGCGTCGGTGTCGAACAGTGCCGGCAGCACCCCGACGGAGCTGCTCGCACCGGCCGGGGCGGGTGCCCCGGGACTCGGCTCGGCCGGTTCGGGCTCGACACCGAACCGCTCACCGGCCAGCCGGTACTGCCGGGCCACCTTCTCGGCCCGGCGCATGATCCAGGCACCCGCGGCCGGACCGGGCGCCGCCGCGCCGGGCAGCTGGTGCGGGGCCAGCAGCCGCCGGCCGCCGCGCAGCGCGTGGTGGCCCGCGATCAGCGCCGCCTGCCAGTCGGTGCCGCTCGGTGCGCCGTCCCGCGGCTCGCTCTGGTACTGGACGTAGGTGGTCTGCGCCATGATCAGCGCGTGCAGCAGCCGCAGGTCCAGCGGCCCGGGCCCGTGGCAGCCGGCGGCGACCGCGGCGGCGGTGGCCGTGACCGTGTCGGCGACGGCCTGCAGCACGAGGCCGACGTCCCGGCGCAGCTCGTCACGGGCGCCGCGCGGCCAGGCCAGCAGGCCGATGGCCAGGCCGATCACCCAGGAGCGGGACCTCCCCTTCGAGGCGCTCCTGGCGGCCGAGGAGGTCTTCCTGACCTCCACGCTGCGCGACGTCCAGGCGGTCGTCCGGATC
>NZ_JBFAQT010000098.1:0-2416 GCF_040678895.1 Kitasatospora sp. NPDC049258 | reverse complement strand
CGATGCCGTACTGGTCGGTGCGGCTGGAGGCGAGGCGCTGGGTGCCCCACTCGTAGCCGTTGGTGACGTAGACGTCCTTGCCCGCGGTGCCGTTGCTCAGGGTGGACTGCAGCGGCTTCCCGGTCAGGGTGAACGTCTGGCCGGTCAGGTAGCTGCTGAGGCCGGACGCGCCGGTCAGCCGGTGCCGGGCGTCGTAGCCGAAGGTGAGCGACTCGGCGGCGAGATTGCCCGCGGCCGGGTAACTGACGCTCTGCGGCAGGTTGTCGAGGCGGTAGACGGTACCGCTGACGTAGTTCCCGGCCAGCGCCTCCTGCCCGGGGACCGAGGGAACGGCCAGCGTCGTGCGGGTCGGGCGGGACAGGACGTCGAAGAGCGAGTAGGTGGTCTTGTACTGGTAGGTGGTCCCGTTGACGGTGTTGTAACGGGTCGAGGTGGAGAGGGAGTTGAGGTTGCCGGCCGGATCCCAGGTCTGGGAGGTCAGCAGCGGTCCGGTGGCCGAGCCGTCCCGGGTCTCGATGACCCGCGAGAGGTTGTCGAAGACCGTCGCGACCGTCTTGTTGCGGCCGTCGGTGGTGCTGATCAGCTCACCGCGGTCGTTGTAGGACTTGGTGGTGGTGCCGGCGTCCGGGTCCACCGTCTTGCGCAGCCGGCCCAGCTGGTCGTACTGCCAGGTCCAGACGGTGCCGGCCGGGTCGGTCAGCCTCGTCATGTGGCCGGCCGGGTCGTAGCCGTAGGTGGTGCTGTCGTAGGCGCCGGTCGGCAGTGCGGACTTGTACTGCCGGAGCTCGACGGTCTTGCCGGCGGCGTCCGCGATGGTGGTGGTGGGGGTGCCGCCGGTGGGCGGGGTGACAGTGACCCGGTCGCCGTTGTACTCGGTGAGGGTGGTGGCGAGCGGGGTGCCGACGCCGTTGCCCGCGAGCACGGTGGACTTCACGGTGCGTCCGAGACCGTCGAAGGCGGTGGCGGTCTGGGTCTCCACACCGGTGGCGTCCTCGACCTTGAAGAGCGTGGTCGAGGGCGCGCCGGTGGCGTAGTAGGAGGCGTAGGAGAGGGCGGCCTGACCGCGCTCGTCGTAGAAGGTGTCGGTCAGCAGCCGGCCGCCGTTGTCACCGGGCGACTGGGTCTGCCGGGCCCGGCCGTGGCCGTCGTACAGGGTGTAGGAGGTGTCCTGCGAGCCGTCGGCGTTCAGCGTCAGGGTGGCGACCGAAGCGATCTTCCCCTCGGCGACCTCGTACGTGAACTGGTGGTTGGGGCTCTGCCCGTTGGCCTTGGAGCGGTTCGGCAGCCAGACCTTCAGGGTGCGGCCGAGCGCGTCGTAGACCTGGTCGGTCTTGCGGTTGTTGGGGTCGATGGTGTCGACCGTCAGCCCGCGCAGCAGGTCGTAGTCGGTGATCGTGGTGCGCGTGGTGCTGGCGTCACCGGCCTTGGCCGGCGGCGAGACGGCCGTGGACCTGGTCGGGCGGCCGGTGGCCGGGGTGTACGTAGCGGTGCTGACCCGGGCTGCGGTCCCCGGCGTGGTGACCGGGCCGGTGGCGCCGGTGGTGTCGAAGACCGTGCTGGAGGCCAGCTCGGTGGTGGTCAGTGCCCGCCCGTACACGTCGAAGGTCTTCGCCGCGTCGAGGTAGGTGGCGCTGGTGCCGGTCTGCGACTTGAGCGTCTCGGTGAGGGTGACGTCGCCCTTGGTGGGGGCCGCGCCGTAGGCCTGGCCGTCGAACCGGGCCCGGACGTCGGAAAAGACGGCCGAGCTGCCGTCCGGCTGGGTGTCGCGGTTGACGTTGGCGGCGCAGTTGGCCGAGACGGTCTCGGCCCGGATGGCGCCGTTGAGGATCCAGGCACCGGTGTTGTCGGCGAACGTGGTGCGGGTGCACTTGTCGTCGGTGGCAACGGTGACGTCGCCGAGGTCCTCGGCCTGGGCGGCCCGCCCGTAGCCGTCCGGGGTGGTGTTGGTGCGGGTCTCGCGCCAGCTGCTACCTGCCCCGTTGTCGAGGGAGATGAAGGTGCGGGTGGCCTTGGTGCTGGTGAGGTTGGCGGTGGTGGTGCCCCAGTCGCGGACGCGGGTGGCGGTGGTCTTCTTCCAGGGCGTGTTGACGGTCTTGGAGAGGATCTTGCCGCCGGGCTTGTCGTCCTGCTCGGTGCGGTACTCGTAGCCGGCCCAGGCGTCGTCGTCGGCCAGGGTGGTGCCCTGACCGTCGTCCACGGTGACGGTGCGCTTCCTGGTCTTGTCGGCGGGGTCGTTGCGGTCACCGTCCATGCCGCGCAGGTAGTAGTGGTCCGCCTGGGTGGACATCGCGGAGACACCGCCGGTCTCCACCCGGGTGTGCGCGTAGCCGCGCCATTGGGACCAGGTCTTGAGCTTCTCCTTGGTGATGCCGTCCTCGTCGTCGAAGTGCCAGGCGGCGTCGCCGAGGTAGGTGTA
>NZ_JBFAQT010000097.1:0-2428 GCF_040678895.1 Kitasatospora sp. NPDC049258 | reverse complement strand
GGTTGCTTGCGCCTTCGGCGCTGCGCGGCGGCGGAGCCGCCGGTATTGCCCGGCCTTCGGCCGGGGGCACCGGGCTTCGCCCGGTGCTGGGTGGCGGCTACGCCGCCACGGGCGCCCGACTGTGCCGGGCCTGCCGGGGCTGCGCCCCGGCGAGGTAGTGGGTGTCGTGGCGGTGCAGTGTGGTTGGTGGGTCAACTCTCAGGCTGAGCATGTGAAGTTGACGAGTGGTGAGTGGGTGGGGCCTTCGGCCCGGGTGGGCGGGGCTGGGGAGGCCGGCCTGGTGGTGGGTGAGGTGGTGGCAGGGCGCGGATCGAGGGTGGAGGTGACGGGCCGTCGGATTCCGGTGTCACTCGAAGGGATGGAGAGGGGCGGGCTTCGCCCGAAGCAGGTGCATCAAACTTGGCAGGCCGCTAGTGTCTGGAGTTAGGAAGAGCCTCCATTGGGGCTGATCCGGCGTCACTGGAAATCCGCTGGGTCGAATTCTGGCGGCGCTGCCCGGTGTTTATGCAGATTGCATTTCGGCGCTGCTTTGAATCGACTCCCAGAATGCACGGATTGCGCTGGATCAGGAGGCGAGAATAGGTGAGGGAATTGCCGGAACCGTACGGAGCGTGCTGCGTGACCTGCTGGGGAGGATCGGGGTCGGCCTTCGGCCGTGGGGTCAGGTCCGGGCCGGATCCGGCGGGGGCGGGGTCCGGAGGAGCCCCCCGCCGGGGCTTCCGCGCGGCTGGAAGCCCAGCACGTCCTGCGGCAGGGCACTCAACCCGCCGTCCGGCAAGGCGGAGCGCAGCGGGCGCGGCACTGCCGGATCGGCCGGCAGGCCGATGCTGGGGGCACCGGCCGGGGGCTGCCGTCGGGCCCCGCCCAGGCGGCCAGGTGCTGGCGTGTCGGTGCTTGCCCCGATGGCTGGGGTCCGGTATCGCGCGCGCCCGCGTTCTGAGAGCTGAGGCCCTGTATCGGTGCTGGTCAGGGCGCTGCGTGGCGGATGGAATGTCAGCCCTGGGCTGACATTTTGGGGGTGCGGATGTCAGACGGTGCTGACCAACCACCGTAGTTTCGTGCCTGTGCTGTTACGTAACTGGTCGCGCGGGTCAGCGAACGTTATCCACAGGTCTCCTGGGTGATCGTGTTCCCGACGCGCAGAGCTTTGTCAGCCCTGGGGTGACATTCCAGGGACTTTCGTGCGTGTCCTGTCACCAAATCTGTGCCTGCACTGTCACGTTCGTGCCAGGATGCTGACGTCCGATCCGATCAAGGAGAACCGCGAGATGAGCGCAGGGCCCACCGACGGCAGCTCGGCTGCCCGGCTGCCGGAGTCGAAGCCCGCGCGCACTCGGCGCCGGCGCCCCGCACCTCCGCCCACCTCGTACAGCCGGATCCCGAGCCCGAACACGGTCGAGCTGCCACCGGGCCACGCCGCCCAGGTGTTCCCGCTGCCCAGCAGCACGGGGTTCGTCGGCGACGCGTTCAGCATGGACTCGCTCGAGTTCATGCGGTGGGCCGCCCGCCGCTACGACAGCGACCGCTTCGTCCTGGTCGTCCTGTTCACCCTGATGGGCAGCCAGGAGCCCGGCGGGCTGATCGAGGCCAACCACGGCGACGTCGCCGAGCACCTTGGCTACAGCCGGCCGCACATCACTCGGGTCTTCCACGTCCTTGAGGCCGACGGAGCCCTCCGGCGGGTCCGTAATGGCGTCTACCAGCTCAACCCCGCCGCGAGCCTGCGCGGAGGCCTGAAGAAGCCGCAGAAGGGCCGCAAGGGGGCCTCACCGGGTAAGGGTGAGAGGGTGGAGCAGCTGGACCTGCTGCACGCGCTCCTGGAGGACCCGGCCGCGCCCGAGGCGTTCAAGGCGATGGCGCAGCCGGGCGCGACGCTGGAGCCGCGCAAGCTCAAGGAAGGGAAGCCGTCATGACCGTCACCACGGACGAGTGGGTCGCGCGTCGACCGCTGTGGGGGAGCTTCAACGGGCTGGCCTACGTACCGCGGCTGCCTCCCACCGCCTACGCGCTGCTGCTGCACCTGCTGACCGTCCAGCAGCCCGGCGGCCTGGTGGTGGCCACCCACGAGGAGCTGGGAGACGGCCTGGCGATGGACCGCGTCCTGATCAGCCGCGCCATGCAGCACCTGGTGGCCGCCCGGCTCGGAACCGTCGTACGCCGAGGCCGCTTCCAGCTCCACCCCGCCATCGCGGCCTTCAACACCCCCAAGGAGCAGCAGCAGGCGATGCGGGCGCTGCCGCAGGAGATGCGCCTCGACGAGGGCGACTTCGAGGGCGAGTACGAGCGCCGGCTGCAGCAGCACCAGGAGGAGAAGGCCCGCAAGGCCGGACAGCGAAGTTCCCGGCCGGCCTGCGGGCCGAGGGGGACTGCCTGCTGGTCCGGCAGAAGCGGGACGCCACGCTGCCCGAGGGCGCCGTCGGCAACACCA
>NZ_JBFAQT010000096.1:0-2438 GCF_040678895.1 Kitasatospora sp. NPDC049258 | reverse complement strand
CCGGCGAAGGGGTTGGCGCCGGTGGAGGTGAAGGCCATGGCGCTGACCACGGAGGCGACGCCGGCCTGGGAGCCGACGGAGATGTCGAGGCCGCCACAGATGATCACGACGGTCTGCACCACGGCGAGCAGGCCGGTGATGGTGGCGGCCTCCGCGATCACCTGCATGTTCGACACGGAGAGGTAGTTGTCGTTCAGCACCCCGAACAGGGCCAGCACGACCACCAGGGCGCCGATCAGGCTGAGGTTCTGCCCGCCGACCGAGGCCAGCAGCGAGCTGCCGGGCTCCTTGCGCCGATGCGGGACGCCGTTCTTCGTGGACGGCGGGGTAGCGGTCGTGGTGCTCATACGGAGGCTCCAGGAATGAGGGTGGTGGCGATGTCGTCGGCCATGGCGAGCTTGAGGATCGCTTCCTCGTTCGCCTCGGCGCGGCTCAGCTCGCCGGTGATGCGGCCGTTCTGCATGACGACGACGCGGTCGGCGAGGCCGAGGACCTCGGGCAGTTCGGAGGAGATGACCAGGACGGCGATCCCGTCCTGGGCGAGGTCGGCGATGATCTGGTAGATCTCGGCCTTGGCCCCGACGTCGATACCGCGGGTGGGCTCGTCCAGGATCAGCACCTTGGGCTTGCGGGCGAGCCAGCGGGCGAGGACGACCTTCTGCTGGTTGCCGCCGGAGAGCTTGCGGACCTCGTGCTCGATGGACGGGGTGCGCACCCGCAGGCGGTCGGTGTACTGCTGGGCGAGCTCCCGCTCGGCGCCGCGCTTGACGAAGCGGAAGCGGCGCAGCCGTTCCAGCACCACGGTGGAGGTGTTGTCGCGGATCGAGCGGTGCAGGAACAGCGCCTGGGCCTTGCGTTCCTCGGGGGCCAGGCCCAGCCCGGCCCGGATCACGGCGCCGGGCTTGCCCGAGGGCAGGCGCCGGCCGTCGAGGGTGACGGTACCGGCGTGGATGGGCAGGTCACCGGCGAGGGCGAGGGCGAGTTCGGAGCGGCCGGCGCCGATCAGACCGGCGAGACCGACGACCTCACCGGCGTGGATCTGCAGGTCGATGTCGCGTACGGCATCGGTCGTCACCCCGCGGACGTCGAGGACCAGGCGGTCGGTGGCGACGTGCCGGCGGGTGAACATCGAGGACAGGTCGCGGCCGACCATCAGGCGCACCAGCTCGCCCTCGGTGGTGGTGGCCGCGTCCTGGACACCGGCGAGCGCGCCGTCGCGCAGCACGGCGATGCGGTCGGCGAGTTGGAAGATCTCCTGCATACGGTGGGAGACGTAGACGACCGCGGTGCCCTGATCGCGCAGCCGGCGGATGAGCGCGAAGAGCGCGTCCACCTCGTGCTCGGAGAGCGAGGAGGTGGGCTCGTCGAAGGCGATCACCTTGGCGTCGCCGGTCAGGGCGCGCATGATCTCGACCAGCTGGCGCTGGGCGGGGGTGAGCTGGGAGCCGAGCAGGTCCGGGTCGAGGACCTTGTCGAAGCCCAGACGCCGGAGGTCGGCGGTGATGCGGCGGCGCAGTTCGGCCCGGTCGAGGCGGCGGCCGGCGGCGCGGGGCAGGGCGCCGGCGTAGACGTTCTCGGCGACCGAGACGTGCGGGATGATCTCGGGTTCCTGCGGGATGATCCGGATGCCCGCGCGGCGGGCGTCGGTCGGCGAGGACAGCACGACGGGCTGTCCGTCGAGGACGACGTGCCCTTCGGTGGGCTGGTGGTCGCCGGTGAGGATCTTCAGCAGGGTGGACTTGCCCGCGCCGTTCTCCCCCATCAGGGCGGTGACCTGCCCGGCCGGGAAGTCGAGGGTCACCCCACCGAGCGCCTGGACCGCCCCGAAGCGCTTGGAGACCTGTTGCACGCCGGCGCTCCCGGCGGTGGGCGGGCGGGGATCCGGGTTCACGGCAGGAGCTGGACTCATCGAGGTCACCTTGGCGTCGTGCGGGAGGGTCGGGAAGGGCAAGCGGTCGGTGCGCGGTGGCGGCCCGGCCACCGGGGTGGAGTTCGGGCCCGGGTGAGGCCGGGTCGTCCGGTCTCACGGTGTGGCGGTGGGGGTGCCCTCCCGGGCCTGGCGGGGCAGCCGTCGGGCCCGGGAGAACACCGAGGCCGGCCATGGGGGAGCCGACCCGATCGGTGGAGCGTCAGTTGCAGGTGACGCCGGCGGTCTTCCAGGTGGTGGCGTCGACCATGGTGGTGGGGGCGAAGGCCTCGGCGGGGAAGTCCTTGGAGTTCTTGAGCTTGTCGTACATGGTCTGGACGGCCAGGGCGCCGACGTCCTTGCCGTTGATGAACAGGGCGGCCTTCATGCCGGTGGGCTTGTCGCCGCTCCAGTTCTTGCAGGCGAGGTAGGCGCCGAGGCCGACGCCGATCACGTGGTCGGCGCCGATACCGGCGTTCTGCAGGGCGGTGACGCCGCCCTGGACGTTCTCGTCGTTGCAGCCCCAGAGCAC
>NZ_JBFAQT010000095.1:0-3053 GCF_040678895.1 Kitasatospora sp. NPDC049258 | reverse complement strand
GCACGCGGGGTTGGCGGGTTCGGTGTTCGAGGGGCCGGTGCTGGTGGTCGAGGAGCTGGCCGAGGGCCTGGCCGCGTTGCCCGGCCACGACCTGGTGCCCGTCACCACCCCCGACAACGCCATCTACGTGATCTACACCTCCGGCTCCACCGGCCGGCCGAAGGGTGTGGTGCTCTCGCACGCCAGCGTGCTGCGGCTGTTCACGGCCAGCGCCGGGCACTACGGCTTCGGGGCCGAGGACGCCTGGTCGCTGTTCCACTCGTACGCGTTCGACGTCTCGGTCTGGGAGCTGTGGGGGGCGCTGCTGTTCGGCGGCCGGCTGGTGGTGGTCCCGTTCGACACCGCCCGCTCGCCCGAGGACCTGCTGGAACTGCTGGTCGCCGAGCGGGTGACCGTGCTGAGCCAGACACCGTCGGCGTTCCGCTCGCTGGTGGCGCTGGCCGGCGCCGGGGACCCTCGGATCGACCGACTGGCGCTGCGGCATGTGGTGTTCGGCGGTGAGAAGCTGGAGCCGGGCGACCTCAAGCCGTGGACGGACCGGCTCGGGTTGGACGCGCCTGCGCTGATCAACATGTACGGCATCACCGAGACGACGGTGCACACCACCTTCCACCGGCTCACCGGGGCCGACCTCGCGGCGCCGTCCGTCAGTCCGATCGGTGCGCCGCTGCCGGATCTGGGGGTGCATCTGCTGGACGCCCATGGGCGGTTGGTGCCGGTCGGGGTGGTCGGCGAGATCCATGTCAGCGGCCGCGGTGTCGCGCGCTGCTACCTGAACCGGCCGGAGCTGACCGCCGAGCGGTTCGTGCCGAACCCGTACGGCGCGCCGGGCTCCCGGCTCTACCGTTCGGGTGACCTGGCGCGGCGGTTGCCGGACGGCAGCCTGCAGTCGGTCGGTCGGGCGGACGACCAGGTGAAGATCCGTGGTTACCGGATCGAGCTGGGCGAGATCCAGGCCGCGGTGGCGGCCCATCCCGAGGTGCGCGAGGCCGTGGTGATCGCCCGCGAGGACACTCCAGGTCAGAAGGAGCTGGTGGCCTACTGGACCGCCGAGCCCGGCACGGGGCCCGGCGCCGAAGAGCTGCGGGCGCTGCTCGGCGAGAGCCTGCCCGGGTACATGGTGCCTTCGGCCTTCGTCCGGCTGGAGAGCATCCCGCTGACCGGCAACGGGAAGACCGACCGCCGAGCGCTGCCCGCACCGCAGCGCTCCGCGACCGGCGAGGAGTCCGCCTTCGTCGCGCCGCGCAGCGTCACCGAGCAGCGCGTCGCCGAGGTCTGGTGCACGGCACTCGCCCTCGACCGGGTCAGTGTCGAGTCGACCTTCTTCGACCTCGGCGGCGACTCCATCCGGGCCGTCTCGCTGGTCGGCGCGCTGCGCGCGGCCGGCTACGACGTGACCGTCCGGGACGTCTTCGAGCACCGTACGGTGGCCGCGCTGGCCCAGTACCTCGGCAATCGCCAGGCCGCCCCGGCCCCGGTGCCCGCCGTGGCCCCGTTCCAACTGGTCGAGGAGGGCGTGCGTCGGGCGCTGCCCGACGGCCTGGCCGACGCCTACCCGCTGTCCCAGGTACAGCTCGGCATGGTGGCCGAGCTGCTCTCCGGCGGCAGCGCCAACACGTACCACAACGTCACGGCCTTCCGGGTCCGCGACGACCTGCCGTTCTCCGCGCAGGCGCTGCGCGGCGCGGTGCGCACGGTGGTCGAGCGGCACGAGGTGCTGCGGACCTCGTTCGAGCTGACCGCCTTCGGCAGCCCGCTCCAGCTTGTCCACGAGTCGGTCGCGGCGGAGCCCGCCATCCACGACCTGCGCGCTCTGGACAAGGGGCAACAGGACGCGGCGATAAGGGAGTTCACCGCCACCGAGCGGGCCACCCCGTTCGACCTGGAGGTGCCGCCGCTGATCCGGGTGACCGCGCACCTCACCGGAGAGCAGGAGTGGTGGATCTCCATCACGGAGTGCCACCCGGTGCTGGAGGGCTGGAGCTACCACTCGCTGCTGATGGAGCTGCTGGAGACCTTCCGGTCGCTGCGGGCCGGGCGCACCCCGTCGGCGCCCAAGCAGCCGTCGGTCCGGTTCGCCGACTTCATCGCCGCCGAACTCGACGCCGTGGCCTCGGCGCAGGACCGCGCCTTCTGGCGGGAGGTGCTGGACGAGCACCCGGCCTTCGCGCTGCCCGCCGGCTGGGGCGCCGAGCCGTCCGGCCCGCGCGAGCACTACCGGCTCGCGATCCCGTACCAGGACCTGGAGCCGCAGCTGCGGCTGCTCGCCGTCCGGGCCCGGGCCTCGCTGAAGAACGTGCTGGTGGCCGCGCACCTCAAGGTGCTCAGCCTGCTCACCGACGAGCAGAGCTTCTACACCGGCCTGGTCTGCGACGGCCGCCCCGAGGCCGTCGGCGCCGACCGGGTGTACGGCATGTACCTCAACACCCTGCCGTTCCCGGCCCGCCGCACCGCCCGCAGCTGGCGGGAGCTGGTGCAGCAGGTGCTGGGCGACGAGATCGCGATGTGGCCGCGCCGGCGGTTCCCGATGCCGGTGATCCAGCGCGAGCTGGGCGACGGCGGGCGGCTGATCGACGTGATGTTCAACCACCAGAACTTCCACCAGGTCGACCTGGGCCGGATCGACGCCGCGAGCGTGATCGACGAGGGCCACACCGAGTTCGGCCTGACCGTCACCACGCTCGGCGGCTGCTTCACCCTCGCCACCGACACCCACACCCTCGACCGCGCCCAGGCCGAGCGGATCGGCGCGCTCTACCGCGCCGTGGTCGAGGCGATGGCCGCAGATCCGGAGGGCGACGCCACGGCGGCCTTCCTGCCGCCCGGCGAGTTGGCGGTGGTGGACCGGCCGGTCCCGGGTGTGGTGAGCGAGTGGGACGGGCGGTGTGTGCACGAGGTGTTCGAGCGGCAGGCCGCGTCGACGCCTTCGGCGGTCGCGGTCACGCATGAGGGTGTTCTGTTGAGTTACGGGGAGCTGAACGCGCGGGCGAACCGGTTGGCGCGTCGGTTGCGCGAGCTGGGGGTGGGTGCGGAGTCGCTGGTCGGGGTCTGCC
>NZ_JBFAQT010000094.1:0-3934 GCF_040678895.1 Kitasatospora sp. NPDC049258 | reverse complement strand
GCCCGCCCCGCCGACCCGGCCGGGCGGGCGGCGGCGCACCCGCACCCGCCACTTCACCGATCACGACTCCGGAGGACTCCGTGACCGTCACCCCCACCGCACCGCACACCAACACGCCGGCCCTGCCCGGCCCGGCCGTCGACCCGGCCCCGGTCGGCGACGAGAGCATCGAGTGGGCGCTGTGGCTCACCGGCACCGGCGAGCAGCGGCCGATGCGCGACCACATCACCGCGCTGCTCACCGCCGCCCAGCACACCGCCCAAGCGGCCCTGCACGACACCGGCCACCGGGGCGCCCAGGTCGACCGGGCGGTGGTCCTGCACCGCGGCCGCGTCTGGTCCCCCGACCCGCACGCCGCCTGCGGCGCCGTGAAGCCGGTGCTGCTCTGGTCCGCCCGCTGCAAGGTCTGCGGCGAGCCGTTCGACGAGGAGTACGACCACCACAGCACCGTTGGCGAAGTGGTCGAGCAGGCCGTCGACGGCGACTGGACGGACGCCGACGGCGGCTGGCTGATCTGCGACAACGAAGACCGCGAGCACGACGACGCCCGCGCCGCCACCGGCCGGGCGCCGGCCGACCCGCTCCCGGGACAGAACCCGCTGCCCGGCATCCCGGCCGACGGCCCGATCCACACCTGGTTCGGCCTCACCTACGCCAACTACCTGGTGGTGCCGCGCACGCTCATGCAGTCGATGCCAGCGAGCTGGCAGCAGCGCATCGTCGCCTGCCTCACCGAGCTGGACGCCGCGTTCGCGCACGTGGCCCGCGCTGAGGCGTACGACGTCATCCCCGGCACCGTCCGCGAGGCCGGCGACCTCACCGACGTCGAGCTCGCCGCGGCCGGTGTCCGGGTCGAGCGCCACGGCGAGGACGGCGCCGAGCTGGACGAGCCGCGCTTCACCGACCGCGACGGCGAGGAGCTGCCGGGCCACGAGTACGTGCTGCTGCCCGGCACCGACCCGGTGCCGCACTACAACCGCGGCCGCACCCGCATCACCCCCTACGGCCGCCGCACCACCACCCCCGGCGCCTGACCACCCGCCAGCAGTGAAGGAGAGTCCGCCGTGCGCGCACCCGATCTCGACCCGACCGGCGAGCACCACGGCGGACTCCCCACCTGGCCGTGGAGGTTCGGCCCCGAGGGCCTGGCCACCCGCCGCCAGCTGCGCGCGATGGGCCTGAGGCCGGCCTCCCAAGAGCCGGCCGCCCAGGTGGTGTGCCGACGCGGGCGTCGCCACGGCTACCTGTACCGGATCGCCCTGGCCCGCCCGGTGCGGCCGATGACGCCGGGCCGGGCCGCCGCCCTGGACCGGGCGATGGCCGCTCGCCAGACCTGCCCGATCTGCCGCACCCGCTACGACCACTGCCTGCCGCTCAAGTCGGTCGGCTTCTGCCTGCCCTGCTCCGAGCTGTCCGACGACGAGCGCGAGCAGCTCGCCGCCCTCACCGCCACCGCCTGACCGTCCTGGAGGACACCGTGAAGCTCCGCCTGTTCGCCGGCCCCTTCGCCGACGCCGTCGCCCACGTCGCCCGCGCCCTGCCCACCCGGCCCCCGGTGCCGGTCCTCGCCGGCATCCTGCTGCGCACCGACACCGACGGCCTGCACCTGGCCGCGTTCGACTACGAGGCCTGCGCCACCACCCGTCTCGACGCGGAGATCGCCGACGACGGCACGACGCTGGTCTCCGGCCGACTGCTCAACGACATCTGCAAGGCGCTTCCGAAGGCGGCCGAGGTCGACATCGAGCTGTCCGGGGCCCGGCTGCTCCTCACCGCGGGCACCGCGCGGTTCACCCTGCCGACCCTCCCCGTCGAGGAGTACCCGGCCCTGCCGGCCGTCCCGGACACCGTGCTCACGGTGGAGGGCGACGCGCTCGCGGACGCCGTCGCCCAGGCCGTCATCGCCGCCGGCACCGACGACACCCTGCCCGCCCTCACCGGCGTGCAGACGGTCCTGGAGGGCAGCCGGCTCACCCTGGCCGCCACCGACCGCTACCGCTTCGCGGTCCGCGAGCTCACCGTGAAGCCCACCGGCACGCTGCCCGACACCAAGCCGGTGAAGAAGGCCAAGAAGGTCGGCGACCAGGACGCCGGGCCGACGGCCGAGGAGCTCGACGCGGCCGCCCGGACCGTCCTGGTGCCGGCGAAGTTCCTCGCCGAGGCGGCCCGCGCGCTGGCCGGGGAGCACCCGGTGGCCGTCGGCTGGTCGGACGGGCAGCTCACCCTCTCCATCCCGGGCCGCACCACCGGCACCCGCCTGCTGGAGGCCGAGTTCCCCAAGTTCCGCGGCCTGTTCCCGAGCGTCGCCGACGCGGAGCTGACCATCACCGTCCCGGTCGAGGAGGCGCTGGCCGCCATCAAGCGCGTCGCCCTGGTCGCGAGCGACAAGCGCCCGATCCGCCTGGCGGTCGACGGCGACCAGCTGCTCATCGAGGCCGGCGACGGCGACGACGCCCGCGCCGCCGACCGCATCCCTTGCAACTCCGTCGGTTCGCTCGACGACCGGGTCCAGGGGTGCGACGCCGCGTTCAACCCCGGCTACCTCGCCGACTGCCTCAAGTCGATGACGACCCCCGAGGCCCGGTTCCACCTCACCTCCTCCACCAAGCCCGTCCTGGTCCTCGGCCACTCCGGCGAGGACGCGGGCGGCGACTACCAGCACCTGCTGATGCCGATCCGCCTCCAGGGCTGAGACCGCACCAATCGGCCCGCCCCGGCAACCGCCGGGGCGGGCCCCAGCACACCCGCACCACACCCCCCGCACCACACCGACCTCACCGAGGAGCAGCACCCCGTGAACCAGCACACCGAGCACAGCGAGCCCAGCACCACCGAGGCGCAGCCGTCCTCGAGCATCCGCGAGGCGGCCGGGCGCCGGGCCCGCGCCCTCACCGCTCCGGGCGGCTGGCTGGACCAGCGGCGCCGCGACGTCGTCGACGGCCTGGACGACTTCACCACCGCCGAGCCGTGGGTGCGCGGCCTCACCTACCTCGCCGGGACCGCCTTCGCGGTCCTGCTGCTTGGCACCATCGGCGGCATCCTGCTGAACGGCGCCGCCGCCGTGATGGGCGCCATCCACCTGCCCGAGCACATCCCCGGCAGCGGTGACGGCCTGCGCGCCGCGATCACCGACCCGATCCACACCTACCTCGCCGCCCACACGCCCGAGCCGCTCACCGAGGCCACCGCGTACGGCGCGTGGAAGACGCTCGGCGTGCTCGCCGGCCTGCTCGCCTTCCTCACCCAGGGCGCCGTCGCCCGTCTCGCGTGGTCGGCCTGGTCCTGCGCGTCCCTCGCCATGGTGTGGCAGGCATCCCCGGAAGCCGGCCGCCCCGTCGCCACCGGGCTTGCCGCCGCCGCCATCGCCGTCGTCTCCCTGTTCGCCCTGCGCGGCATCTCCTTCAGCCTGCGCCCGATGGTCATCAACCGCACCGACGTCCAGCCGCAGATCACCATCCAGACCCCCGAGCCCAAGCAGGCCGTCCGCGCGAGGCCGTCCGTCCCCGCCCCGGGCGGTCCCTTCGACCAGCGCTGACCCCGCCCGACCACGACGACCAGGAGCAGCCACACCCGTGCCCGAACCCGCCCTCCCCCACCCCGCCGCACCCGGCCAGCAGCTGAACACCGTCATCACCCAGCGCACCCAGGCCCTGGCCGCCGACGTCGCCCAGCTGCGCGCCGACGCCGACCGCCTGGCCGCTGGCCTCGCCCGCGGCGTCAGCACCACCGACACCGAGCGGCTCACCGTCCTGGCCCAGCGCATCCACGGCCAGGCGGCCCGGATCGAGGGCCTGTACGACGCCCGCAGTCTCACCTGACCGACAGCCAGCCCCGGGGGCCGGGGTCAGCGCCCCCGCCCCCCCCCGCCCCCCCCACCCCCCGCGCCACGCCCCCCCGGAAGCCACCCCCCCAAGCCCGGGGCGGATAGCCCCCG
>NZ_JBFAQT010000093.1:0-4075 GCF_040678895.1 Kitasatospora sp. NPDC049258 | reverse complement strand
CGGCGGAGACCACCACCGTGTGCGACACCCCGGGGGTGTTGTCCACGAAATTGGTGATCAGCCAGTTCAGGTTCTGTGCGGCCTGGCTCATCTGAGTCAACTCAACGCTCCTGGTGGTTCGAGCCGCCGAAGAGATCGGTGCTGCTGTTCTGCTGTCCGTTGCCGGACCGGCCCTGCTGGGAAATTTCTTGGGGATCGATCCGGAAGCTGCCGGTGGCGCCCGGGTCACCGCCGGCACTGCGGCCCTGCTCCACGCCGCGGCGCAGGTTGGTGAGCCGACCGCGCACCTCCTCCGGGCTGCGGGAGACCTGCGGGCCGTCCTGCGGAGTGGGCTTGGCGTTGCCGGGGACCAGGTTCTGCTTGGGCACCCGGCGCGGCAGACCGGAGGGAGTGGTCCCGCCGGCGGCCGGCTCGCGGAGCTGCTCCGCGCGCTGCCAGTCACCGTCGTTGGCCGACTCCCACGCGGTGGTGGGCGAGCTGGTCGGACCGGTCGGGCCGAAGCCGCCGAGCCCCGACACCTGGTGGCCGCGCTGCTCGGAGTCCGAGCCGCTGTCCTTGGCACCGGCGAACCAGTTCGGCTTCTCGCCGCCCTGCGGGCCGCCGGCGCCGGCGCCGTCGCCGAACATCGACCCGGCCGAGGCCGAGCCGCCGGCCAGCTGCTGGCCCGGACGGCGCTGCGGCAGTCCCGAGCTCAGGGTCCCGGCCCCGCCACCCGCGGCGGCGGGCGGCAGCGCGGCAGGCGGCTCCTCCTGGCCGTACGGGTGCCCTGCGGGCGCCTCACCGGCCCCGTTGCCGTACGGCTGCTGGTAGCCCTGGTCGTAACCCTGGCCGTAGCCGTCCTGGCCGTACTGGTCGTGACCGTACTGGCCCTGGCCGTACTGCTCCTGGCCGTACGGCTGCTGGTAGCCACCGCCGGCGTACTGCTGGTCCTGGCCGTAGCCGTCCTGGTACGGGGCCTCCTGGCCCTGGCCGGGGTACCGGTCGTCGGCGTACTCGGGGTACTCGTTGTAGCCGTCCTGGGCGTACTGCTCGGCCCCGAACTGGTCCCGGCCGTACGGGTCCTGCTGGTAGCCCTGCTGGGCGTAGCCGTCGCCGTACGGCGGCTCGACCAGCTCGGCCTCCACCGGCTCGCCGTCGGCCTCGCCCGGCGAGGCCTCCAGGGCCGCCAGCCGGCGCTGCTGCTCGAGCCGCTGGGAGCGCTGCATGGACTCCAGCGCGGGGCTGAAGCCGCCGTCGGCGCCGTGGCCGGTCAGGTGGTCGTCGAAGCCCAGCTCGGCGGCGCTGCGCGCCTGCCCGACCTGGTCCCAGCCCTGGGCGGCCGGCTCCTGCTCGGCGAAGATCCGGGAGACCGTGAACTCCTCCTCGGGCTCCGGCTGCGCGCTCAGCTGGGTCAGCGACTGCGGGAGCATCACCAGCGAGGTGGTGCCCGCGGACTCGCCGGACGGGCGGAGCTGGACCCGGATGTCGTGGCGCTGCGAGAGGCGGCCGACCACGAACAGGCCCATTCGGCGGGAGATGGTGGCGTCGACCGTGGGCGGCTCGGCCAGCTTCTCGTTGATCTCGGCGAAGTCCTCGGCGGTGAGGCCGATGCCCTTGTCGTGGATCTCGACCAGCACCCGGCCGTCCGGCAGGCGGGTGGCGTTGACCAGCACCCGGGTCTGCGGGCTGGAGAACGAGGTGGCGTTCTCCAGCAGCTCGGCGAGCAGGTGGACGAGGTCGGTCACGGCGGGGCCGACGACCTCGGCCTCGGGTATACCGGCGAGCTCGATGCGCTCGTACTGCTCCACCTCGGAGGCGGCGGCGCGGAGCACGTCGACCAGCGGCACCGGGGTGTTCCAGCGGCGGCCGGGCTCCTCACCGGCGAGAACCAGCAGGTTCTCACCGTTGCGGCGCATACGGGTGGCGAGGTGGTCCAGCTTGAAGAGGTTCTCCAGCTGGTCCGGGTCGGCCTCGTTGTTCTCCAGGTCGGTGATCAGCGCCAGCTGGCGCTGGATCAGGCTCTGGCTGCGGCGCGACAGGTTGGAGAAGATCGCGTTCAGGTTGCCTCGGAGCAGTGCCTGCTCGGCGGCGAGCGAGACCGCCTGGGCGTGGACCTGGTCGAAGGCGCGGGCGACCTCGCCGATCTCGTCCTTGCCCCACAGCGGGATCGCGGCGACCGAGGTGTCCACCCGGTCCGGGTCGGTCTTGGAGAGCTTCTCGACCAGGTCCGGCAGGCGGTGGTTGGCGATCTCCAGCGCGGCGCTGTTCAGCACGCGCATGCCGAGGATCATCGAGCGGGCGATGAAGCCGGTGAGCAGACCGGCCAGCGCGAGCGCGGCGATCACGATCGCGGAGTTGAGGATGGCGTCGGTCTGGGCGCGCGACTTGATGTTCGCGGCGCCGGCGACGACCTGGTCGAGCAGCCGGTTCTCGGTGGCGCGCAGGGCGTTGATGTGGCCACTGGTGGCCTGCGTCCAGTTGTCCAGGTTCAGGCCCTCGGCCTGGGCGGCCTCGAAGGTCTGGCGGGCCTGGTCCTTGCCCTTGGACTCGCCGGCCGCGGCGGCCGCGGAGTAGGCCATGCCGATGTTCAGCAGGCCCTGCACGGTCGGGATGGCCTGGCCGCCGGGCATCCGGCGGGGGGTGCGCAGGTCGGCGGAGGCCTGGTTGACCAGCTCCTCCGAGTAGACCTTGGCGTCGTCGCTGGTGCTGCCGGTGGTGAACTCGCCGATGGCGGTCGCCTCCAGCTTGGCGGACACCAGCAGGGTCTGGATCAGCTCGACGTTCTCGTACTTGGTGACGCTGTTGGTGCCGATGCCGACCAGCAGGTTGGTCATCAGCACGCGCTGGGTCGAGGCCGAGGCCTTGGCCAGCGACATGGCGTAGATCGCGCGGCCGCGGCTGGTCTCGGCGGAGCTGCCGAAGCCGACCGAGTTGTCGATGGCCAGCAGCGGCGCGAACATGATCGAGTACGCGCCCTGGGTGGCGGTCGCGAACAGCTCCGGCTTGTAGGCGTTGTCGCGCAGGTGCGGGAGCGACACCACCAGCTGCTGGAAGGCCTCGTTGCGCCGGGCCAGCGTCGGGTCGTCCTTCACCTTGGCGAAGGCGGCGTTGTACGCGGCCAGGGCCTGGTCGGTGCGGTCGCGGTACTTCTTCTTGTCGCCGCCCGGGTCGCTGCCGGTGACGATCGGCAGCACGGTGAGGTCGCGCTCGTTCTCCAGCGCGTCCGCGAGCTGGGTGGCGGTGCGGGCCAGGTCGGCGGTCTTCAGCGCCTTGTCGGCCTTGACCCAGTCGTCGAACGAGGTGTTGACGCGCAGACCGCCGAAGACCAGGCCGATGATGACCGGGATCAGCAGGATCGCGACGAGTCGTGTCGGCACCCGCCAGTTCAGCGGGGACAGGAACTCGTAGCGTCCGCCGCGGGCCGACCGCTCCTCGGGGCGCGGGCCCGGCGCCGTCGAACCGACCGGTCGCGACGTGCCACCGACGGTGCCGGACGGGCCGGGGCCGGTCCGCTCCTCGGTCGGCGTGAACGCGGAGAACCCGGTGGGTGCCTGGCCGCTTCCGCCCGGCTCGTTCTGACGGGGCTCGGAGCGCTGCGGGGTGACTGGCTGCTTACGCCTCACTCGACAACAACCTCTCGACCGACTGGCGGCCATGGATCAATCCAGCGGCTTCCCCCGGTGGCCGCAGCCCGCTGTGGGTGGAACTGCCAACGATGACTACGGGGTAGCTGGAATTTCAGCACGTGCAGGGATTCGGGACAAACAGCTCTCCGTACCCGGTCAGGCACGAGCAAATAGGACATTAAGGTGCAGGGACCCCCAAAACGCAAGGTCATCCGCGCATACTGGATCGGATTCGTCACGGTAGGTCACTAGTGATCTCCAAATGCCTACCGAACTGTTATGCACAACTGCACCGTGCCCGCCCCCGCCGAGCTGGGCGGGGGTCGGGCACGTGCCGTACCTCACTCCGGAGGGGCGGCGGGGTCCTGCGATGGTGCCGGTCCTCAGCGGAGGCGGGCGAGGAGGGCGTGCTCGACGAGGGTGATGAGGGCGCTCTTGGCGCTGTCCCGGCGTCGGGCGTCGAGGGCGAT
>NZ_JBFAQT010000092.1:0-4196 GCF_040678895.1 Kitasatospora sp. NPDC049258 | reverse complement strand
GGCCGCGCCGGGCCGCGGTCTCGGCCTTCGGGGTCTCCGGCACCAACGCGCACGTGATCATCGAGCAGGCGCCCGCCGAGGCCGCCGCCCCCGAGACCCCGGCGGCTCGGCCAGGCTCCGCGCCCACGCCGGCCCTGGTGCCGCCGGTGCTGCCGTTCGTGGTGTCGGCCCGCACCCCGCAGGCGCTCGCCGCGCAGGCCACCCGGGTCGCCGCCGCCCTGGCGGACGCGGACCCCCTGGCCGCCGCGCACACCCTGATCCACGGCCGGGCCGCCCTGGAGGAGCGCGCCGTCGCCGTCGGCGGCCCCGCCGCGCTGCGCGACCTCGACGGCCCCGGCGTGGTCCGCGGCCGGGCCGGCACCCCCGGCAAGGTGGTCTTCGTCTTCCCCGGCCAGGGCTCCCAGTGGCCCGGCATGGCCGCCGAACTCCTCGACGGCGAACCGGTGTTCGCCGCCGCGCTGGAACGCTGCGCGGCCGCGCTGGCCCCGCACACCGACTGGTCCCTGCTGGACGTGGTGCGCGGCGCCGCAGGCGGCCCGGACCCGGACCGGGTGGACGTGGTGCAGCCCACCCTGTGGGCCGTCATGGTCGCGCTCGCCGAGCTGTGGAAGGCGTACGGCGTCCGGCCCGACGCCGTGGTCGGCCACTCCCAGGGCGAGGTCGCCGCCGCCTACCTGGCCGGCGCCCTCACCCTGGAGGACGCCGCCCGGATCGTCGCCCGCCGTGCCCAGGCACTGGCCACGCTCTCCGGCAAGGGCGGGATGGTGTCCGTCCCCCGCCCGCTCGCCGAGGTCGAGGCGCGGATCACCGCCTGGCCCGGCCGGCTCTCCATCGGCGTGGTCAACGGACCGCAGTCCACCGTGGTCTCCGGCGACCTGGAGGCGCTCGCCGAACTCACCGCCGCCTACACCGCCGAAGGCGCCCGGGTCCGCCCGGTGAACATCGACTACGCCTCGCACTCGGTGCAGACCGACGCGCTGCGCGCCGAACTGCTCGACCTGCTCGCCCCGGTCCGCCCGCGCACCGGCTCGGTGCCGCTGCTGTCCACCGTCACCGGTGACTGGCAGGACACCGCCGGCCTGGACGCCGGGTACTGGTTCCAGAACCTGCGCCGCACCGTGCGCTTCGAGCAGGCCACCCGGCGGCTGGCCGCAGGCGGCCACACCGTCTTCGTCGAGATCAGCCCGCACCCGGTGCTGACCGGTGCGATCGAGGACACCCTCGCCGCCTCCGGCCTCGCCGACCCGGTGGTGACCGGATCGCTGCGCCGCGACGAGGGCGGCCGCACCCGCTGGCTCACCTCGGTCGCCGAACTCCACGTCCGGGGCGTGGCGGTGGACTGGACGCCGGCCTTCGCCGGGATCGCCCCGCACCACGCCGACCTGCCCACCTACCCGTTCCAGCGGCAGCGCTACTGGCTGGACGCCAGCCGCTCGCCCGAGCACCTCGACGGGCCGCAGGCCGCCCCGGACGACCGGTTCTGGAGCCTGGTCGCCCAACGCGACGCCGGCCGGCTCGGCGAGGAGATCGGCGTGGCCTGCGAGCGGATCGCGCCCGTCCTGCCCGCGCTCGCCACCTGGTGGGACCGCCGGCTCGCGGCCACCGCCGCGGACTCCTGGCGCCACCGGATCACCTGGCGGCCCGTCCCCGACCCGGCCGCACCGGCACTCGACGGCAGCTGGCTGATCGTCACGGCCGAGGAGCACCGGGCGCACCCGTGGACCGAGGCGCTGGCCGCCGCGCTCACGGCGCTCGGCGCCCGTACCACCGTGCTGGCCGCCGGCCCCGACCGCGCGGAGCTCGCCGCCGCCCTCACGGCCGCCGGCCCGGTCGGCGGCGTGGTCGCCCTGCTCGGCCCGACCGAGGGCGACGACGGCCCGCTCCCCGGACAGCCGTCCGTGCCCCGCTCGTACGCCACCGGTGTCGCCCTGGCCCAGGCGCTGGACGACACGGGGGTGACCGCCCCGCTCTGGTACCTCACCCGCGGCGCGGTCTCCACCGGACCCTCCGACCCGGTCACCGACCCCGCACAGGCCCTGATCTGGGGCTTCGGCGCGATCCTCGCCGTCGAGCAGCCGGGCCTGCACGGCGGACTGCTCGACCTGCCCGCCGACCCCGACGAGCGCCTCTGGCGGCGGGCCGCCGCCCTGATCGCCGACCCGGCCGCCGACCGCGAGGTCGAGCTGGCGCTGCGCCCCGCCGGGGCGTTCGGCCGGCGCCTCGTCCCGGCCGCCCCGCCCGGCGAGGCGGCCGAGCCCTGGCAGCCGCGCGGCACCGTCCTGATCACCGGCGGCACCGGGGCGCTCGGCGGGCACGTCGCCCGCTGGCTCGCCGGACGCGGCGCCGAGCACCTCCTGCTGGTCAGCCGCCGGGGTGCCGACGCGCCCGGGGCCGCCGTCCTGGAGGCGGAGCTCGCCGCGCTCGGGGCCCGGGTCAGCTTCGCGGCCGCCGACGTGGCCGACCGCGACGCCCTGGCCGCCGTCCTCGCCGGCATCCCCGCCGAGCTTCCGCTCACCGCCGTGGTGCACACCGCCGCCGCCCTGCACGACGGCCTGATCCCCACCCTGACCCCGGAGCAGCTGGAGCTCGCCCTGCGCGCCAAGGTGGGCGCCGCCCGGCTGCTGGACGAGCTGACGGCCGGGCTCGACCTGTCCGCGTTCGTGCTGTTCTCCTCGGTCGCCGGCCTGTGCGGCATCCCCGGCCAGGCCAACTACGCGCCCGGCAACGCCTATCTGGACGCGCTCGCGGCCCGCCGCCGGGCCGCCGGACTGCCCGCCACCGCCATCGCCTGGGGCCACTGGGCGGGCGAGGGCATCGCCGCCGACGGCGCCGAGCAGCAGTTGCTGCGGCACGGCCTGGTGTCGCTGCCGCCCACCGGCGCGGTGGAGCTCCTCGGCCAGGCGCTCGACCACGGCGAGAGCCACCTGGTGGTCGCCGACGCCGACTGGCCGGTGCTCTTCCACGGCCGCCGCCACCCGCTGGCCGCCGAACTGGTCCGCCGGGCCCCGGACACCGAGGCGGCGGAGCCCGCCGCCGAACCCGATCTGATCGCCCGGCTGGGCGCGCTGCCCGCCGCCGAGCGTCGGCGCAGCCTGCTCGGCGTGGTCCGGGCCCAGGCCGCCGCCGTCCAGCGGCACCGCTCCGCCGAGGCCGTCGACCCGGCGCAGGCGTTCCGCGAGCAGGGCTTCGACTCGCTCACCGCGGTCGAGTTCCGCAACCGGCTCGGCGCCGCGACCGGCCGCCGGCTGCCCGCCACCGTGGTCTTCGACCACCCCACCCCGGCCGCGCTGACGGACTGGCTGGCCGAGCAGCTGTGGGGCGCCGACACCGCGCCGGAGGCCGCCGTGCTGCCGGCCGCGGCCCGCGACGACGATCCGATCGTGATCGTCGGCATGGCCTGCCGCTACCCGGGCAAGGTGGCCTCGCCCGAGGACCTCTGGCGGCTGGTCACCGACGGCGTGGACGCGCTCACCGCGTTCCCGGCCGACCGCGGCTGGGACGTGGAAGGGCTGTACAGCCCGGACCCGGACCGGCCCGGCACCTCGTACGCCCGGCACGGCGGATTCCTCGACGGCATCGGCGAGTTCGACGCCGAGTTCTTCGGGATATCCCCGCGGGAGGCGCCCGCGGTCGACCCGCAGCAGCGACTGCTGCTGGAGACCACCTGGGAGCTCTTCGAGCGCGCCGGCGTCGACCCGACCGCGCTGCGCGGCAGCCGCACCGGTGTCTTCGCCGGCATCTCCGGCCGCGACTACGCCACCGGCGTCCAGCAGGTCCCGCAGGAGCTGGAGGCCTACCTCGGCATCGGCAACGCCGGGAGTGTGGCTTCCGGGCGGATCTCGTACACCTTCGGGTTCGAGGGCCCGGCGGTGACGGTGGACACGGCCTGCTCGTCCTCGCTGGTGGCGCTGCACCTGGCGGCCCAGTCGCTGCGCTCCGGCGAGAGCGACCTGGCGGTGGCCGGCGGTGTGCTGCTGATGACCACGCCGACCACCTTCGTGGAGTTCTCCCGCCAGCGGGCGATGTCCCCCGACGGGCGCTGCAAGGCGTTCGCGGCGGCGGCGGACGGCACCGGGTGGGCGGAGGGGGTGGGCCTGCTGTTGGTGGAGCGGCTGTCGGACGCCCGGCGGCTGGGGCACGAGGTGCTGGCGGTGCTGCGCGGTTCGGCGGTCAACCAGGACGGCGCCTCCAACGGG
>NZ_JBFAQT010000091.1:0-4360 GCF_040678895.1 Kitasatospora sp. NPDC049258 | reverse complement strand
TTCCAGATCCCGACGTCGGCGTTCATCGGGAAGCAGATCCTGAGTGCGGAGTTCGGGACGTACGAGAGCCATTCGTGGTCGTGCTCGCCGAGCAACATCGAGCTGTGGAACACCGGTTGGGTGTCCTCGGGTACGAACTGGAACTCGCAGAACGCGTCGGGGTTCTGGGGTCGCAAGCTGCAGACGATGAGCGCGGCCAAGGGCTGGAGCGGTAGTTGCCCGGGTGGCTGGCTGGAGTTCGGCGGCTCCTCGGGCGGGGTCAGGGATCTGGTCCAGGACGCCGCGAACTGGGGCTGGTCGTGGGCCACGTTCGGCCTGAAGGCGGAGAACGAGGGGGACAGCAACAGCTGGAAGCGGCTGACCGACGACGCCTTCCTGCGGGTCTACTACAACCTCCCGCCCCGCCAGACCCCGATGAGCGACCTGACCATGTCCCCGGGCAGCTGCATCTCGACGGGGGTGACGGTCAACAAGTGGCCGCAGATCACCGCGAAGGCGAGCGACCCGGACGGCGAGGCCATCGGTGTCCAGTTCGCCGTCGGTTGGGACGACGGCACCGGGTTCGCCCGCCGTTGGTGGTCGACCGGCTCGGCGAACGCGGCCCCGGCCGGGAGCACCTTCAAGGGCTCCGGCTCGCAGTTCTCGCTGACGCTGCCGACACTGCCCGCACCCGCCAAGGGTGCCTACGGGTGGGAGGTGCGGGCCTGGGACGGCGCGAGCTGGGGACCGTGGTCCTCCGACGGTGACCCGACCGACTGCTACTTCTTCGTGGACACCTCCGCACCCGACGGTCCGGCCGTCACCTCGGCCTCCTACCCCGGCTCGAAGGACGCCGCGGCGGCACTGCCGTGGACGGACGGCGTCGGAAAGTACGGCGCCTTCACCATCGACTCGGCCGCCACCGACGTGGTCAAGTACCAGTGGGGACTGGACACCACGGCCTCCGCGGCCCACGAGGTGGCCACCGGCGCGGGCGCCCCGCAGACGGTCAACCTGCTGCCGGAGACCCCCGGCGTGCACACCCTGTCGGTGCGGGCCCTGGACGGCGCGGGCAACGCCTCGCAGCTGGAGACGTACTACTTCAACGTGCTGAACGGTCAGCCGCAGCGCGCCGGCTGGGGCATGGACGAGTCCTCGGGCACCACGTTCGGCGGTGTGGGTGGCCGGATCGATGCCACCAAGGGACCGGGCACGGTCACCGGGGCTCCCGGGCACCTGGGGAACGGGGCGTCGTTCGGCGGCACCTCCGCCTCGTACGCCACCACCCAGGGCGCGGTCCTCGACACCACCAGGAGCTTCACCCTCTCCGCCTGGGTGTACCTGACCGACGCCTCCCACAACCGCGCGGCGGTCGCCCAGGAGGGCACCTACATGTCCTCCTTCAGCCTGGGCGTGCGCGACGGCAAGTGGGCCTTCGTCAGCTCGACCAGGGACGACATCGGTTACGGCTGGCAGATCGCCGCCTCGCCGACGCCCGCCCCGCTGAACCAGTGGGCCCACCTGACCGGCGTCTACGACTCCGCCAAGCAGACCATGGCGCTGTACGTGGACGGCGCCCCCGCCGCGTCCGTCCCGGCGCCCATCAGCTGGAGCGCGCGCGGGCCGCTGGACATCGGCCGGCTCTGGTACCGGGGCGGGTACACCGACTTCTGGACCGGATCCGTGGACGAGGTCAAGGCCTGGGACCGTCCGCTCTCCGCGGCCGACGCCGTCGAGGTCGCCGCCGACCGCCCGCTGACCGCGGGCCTTCCCGCGAAGGCGGTCTGGCACCTCGACGAGGACGCCGCCGCCGCGACCGTCGCCGGCTACCCGGAGTCCGACAGCCTCACCGCTTTCGGAGGGGTCCAGGCCGGGGTGCAGGGAACGGCCGGCAAGGCCGTCCACTTCGACGGCACCAACGGGTACGCCCGCACCGCCCGTCCGCAGGTGGACGGGACGCGGAGCTTCGCCGTCTCCGCCTGGGTGCGGCTGCCCAAGCCCGCGGACACGGACACCACGGCCAAGATCGCGCTGTCCCAGATCGGTCAGCACAACAGCGAGTTCTCGCTGTACTACTCGGCCTACTACAAGCGGTGGATCTTCGGGCGGTACAAGGAGGACACCGCCGCGGACACCCTGGTGCGCGCGATGCAGCCGGACTGCGCCGCTGGCAGCACGGTGAACGGGGTGCCGTGCTTCACCGGCACGGACAACCAGTGGACGCACCTGCTGGGCGTCTCCGACACGGTCGCGAAGAAGACCCGCCTGTACATCAACGGGTTCCTGGTCGGCGAGGCGGACTACACCCAGAACGCTCCGTGGGCGAGCCCCGGGCCGCTGCAGCTGGCCGCGGTCAACCGCGAGGGCGCCAACGCCGAGTTCTTCGGCGGCGACATCGACGACCTGCGGATCTACGACCGGGTCGTCACCGGCCCCGAGGCCGCCGACCTGGTCGCCCAGCGCCCGCAGCTCACCGGCCGGTGGAAGTTCAACACCGTCACCGGGAGCACGAGCCCGGGCGAGGGCCCGGCGAATCCCGCCGCTCAGCTCGCCGGGGGCGCCGCCGTGAACACCGGTGGCGGCCTGTACGTCAACACCGGCACGCTGCAGCTGAACGGCACCACCGCCTACGCTGCGACCGGCGCCGCACCGGTGCACACCAACCAGAGCTTCACGCTGGCGGGTTGGGCGAACACGGCGGGATCCCCGACCCGCGACATGACGGTGCTCTCGCAGGGTGGCGCCACCGGTGACGCGGCCACGCTGCGCTGGCACTACCTCAAGGACGACCCGAAGAGCGGGGAGCACCTGGGCGAGTGGCAGGCCGTGCTGGCGGGCACCGACGCGGCGGGGGCCGCTCGCACCATCGTGGTGCACTCCCCGATCCCGTCGGTGCTGGAGAACTGGACGCACCTGGCTCTCACCTACGACGCGCTCTCCAGCCGACTGAGTCTGTACGTCAACGGCGACCTGGAGAACCAGGTGTGCACCACCGGCGCGGCGGACTGCACCAGCCGCACCTCGTGGGCCCAGGCGGTAAGGCCGTTCGACGCCACCGGCGGGCTCCAGTTCGGTCGGGCGAAGGCCACCGGCACGTTCGGTGAGTACTTCTCCGGTGAGCTGGACGAGGTGTGGTCGTTCCAGGGCGTGCTGAGCGCCGCTCAGATCGCCAGGCTCGCGGACTACAACACCGAGCTGGACTCGGCGACCGGTCCCTGACCGATGCGTGGACGGGCCGGAGGACACAGCGTTCTCCGGCCCGTCTCGCTGTCCTCCGCTCACCTGCCGGTGGCCGGACGGCGGCGAGGCGGGCCGGATCCACGGCTGACGCCGTCACTCTCGAAGGAGATCGAATGAGTAGGGAAAGGGCTGCCGGGCGGCGGTTCCGGACCAGGAGCGCGGCTGTGCTGGCCGCGGCGCTGGTCGGGTCGCTGCTGCCCACGCTGCCACTGGCCGTAGGAGCGGCCGCGGCCGACTACACCAAGCCGTCCGCGGTCTCGCCGGAGAAGCCGGTCAAGGGCTCGGCCGGGACGGTGAAGGACCGCAAGGCGGACACCACCGTCAGCACGCCGGCGGCGAAGCAGACCGCCTGGCCCACGCCGGGCAGCTCCCGGATCCAGGTCCCGGCCGAGGCCGGGAAGGCGGTGAAGGCCGGTGAGCTGCCGGTCAGCCTGGCCGCTGCCGGCACGCAGGCGGCCAAGGACGCCGATGTCCAGGTGCTCAGCCAGGATCTCGCGCGCAAGGCCGGGATATCCGGGGTGCTGCTGAGCGTCTCGGCGCCGCAGACCGCGGAAGGGACGCGGGCGAAGGTCAGCGTCGACTACAGCGCGTTCGCGCAGGCCGGTGGCGCCGGGTTCGGCTCGCGGCTGCGCCTGGTGCAGTTGCCGGCGTGTGTGCTGACCACGCCGGACAGGCCCGAGTGCCGCGTGCAGACCCCGCTGCCGGGCGGCAACGACCCGGAGCACCAGACCGTCACCGCCGACGCGGTGGCGATCGCGGCACCGCTGCCGGTCGGTGGGATGAGCCTGCAGTCCGCCGGTGGCGGTGCGACGGTGCTGGCCGCCACGGCGGGCACGGCCGGGCCGAGCGGTGACTACAAGGCGACGCCGCTGTCGTCGGCGTCGACCTGGTCCACGCAGCTGAGCAGCGGCTCGTTCGCGTGGAACTACGACATGCCGCTGACCGCGATGCCGGGCGGGCTGACCCCGAAACTCGCGCTCTCCTACAACTCGGGCAGCGTCGACGGCCGGTCGGCGAACACCAACAACCAGGCGTCCTGGGTGGGTGACGGGTTCGACCTGTCCCCGGGCTTCGTCGAGCGCAGCTACAAGGCCTGCGCCGATGACGGCGCGCCGAAGACCGGCGCGAACAAGCCGGGTGA
>NZ_JBFAQT010000090.1:0-4598 GCF_040678895.1 Kitasatospora sp. NPDC049258 | reverse complement strand
ACCCGATGACCATTACGCCGGGCATCCGACAGACGCTCCAGCACCACCATCCCCACACCCTCGCCCCAGCCGACACCATCAGCCGAATCCGCGAACGAACGGCACCGGCCATCAGCCGACAGACCACCCTGCCGACTGAACTCCACAAAGGTCGAAGGCGTCGACATCACCGTCACACCACCCGCCAGCGCGAGCGAGCACTCACCACTCCGCAGCGCCTGCGCAGCCAGGTGCATCGCCACCAGCGACGACGAACACGCCGTATCCACCGTCACCGCCGGACCCTCCAGGCCGAAGGTGTAGGAGACCCGGCCCGAGGCCACACTGCCCGCGCTGCCGCTGCCCTGGTAGCCCTCGAACTCGCGGCCGCCGAGCAGGTTCGCGTAGTCGCCGTACATGACGCCGGCGAAGACGCCGGTCCGGCTGCCGCGCAGGGTGACCGGATCGATCCCCGACCGCTCGAACGCCTCCCAGGAGGTCTCCAGCAGCAGCCGCTGCTGAGCGTCCGTGGCCAGCGCCTCGCGGGGGCTCATCCCGAAGAACTCCGGGTCGAACTCCCCCGCGTTGTACAGGAATCCACCCGAGCGGGTGTAGGAGGTGCCCGCGTGCTCAGGGTCCGGGTGGTAGAGCGACTCCACCTCCCAGCCACGGTCCAGCGGGAACCCGCCGACCGCGTCCACACCCTCTGCCACGAGCTGCCACAGATCCTCGGGGGACTCCACCCCGCCGGGGTAGCGGCAGGCCATCCCCACGATCACCACCGGGTCGTCCGACCGCACTGGCAGCGAGTCCAGGGCGATCGGAGCGGCGGTCTCGGTTCCGAACAGCTCCTCCGCCAGGAAGCCCACCAGGGCGTCGGCCGTGGGGTAGTCGAACACCAAGGTCGCCGGAAGCTGAAGACCCGTCATCGTACGGAGCCGGTTACGCAGTTCCACCGCCGTCAGCGAGTCGAACCCGAGGTCCTGGAAGGCCAGCGAGGGGTCGACCACCGAACCGTCCGCGTGCCCGAGCACCAGCGCGATCTGTGCCCGAACCACTTCGAGCAGCGCCGAGCGTCGCTCCGTCTGCCCGAGCCCGGCGAGCCGCTGGGCCAGGCCCGCCGAGACCGCCGAACCGCCCACTGCGGCCCGCCGGACCCGGCCACGGACCAGGCCGCGCAGCAGGGCCGGAACCTCGCCGTGGGCTCGCAGCGCCGCCAGGTCCAGCCGGACCGGCAGCAGCGCCGGGTGCTCGGCCGCGAGCGCGGCATCGAAGAGAGCGACCCCGCGCTCGGGGTCGACCGGCGGCAGGCCGAGGCGCGAGATCCGCTCCAGCTCGGCGTCCGTCAATGTTCCCGTCATCCCGCCAGTACCGGTCCAGGGCCCCCAGGCGAGCGCCACACCCGGCAGCCCGAGCTTCCGGCGGTGTGCGGCGAGCGCGTCCAAGAAGGCGTTCGAAGCAGCGTAGTTGGCCTGGCCCGCGCTCCCGAAGGTCCCCGCGACGGAGGAGAAGAGGACGAAGGCGGTCAGGTCGAGATCCTTGGTCGCCTGGTGCAGGTTCCACGCGGCATCGGCCTTCGGCCGCAGGACCGCTGACATGCGCTCGGGCGTGAGCGACGCGATCACGCCGTCGTCGAGCACCCCGGCTGTGTGCACCACCGCACGGACCTCGTGACGGTCCAGCAGATCGGCCACCGCAACGGCGTCCGCAACGTCGCACGCCTCGACCAGCACCTCGGCACCCAGCCCGGCCAACTCACCGACCAACGCCTCCGCGCCATCAGCACTCATGCCACTACGGCTGACCAGCAGCAGCTGACGCACCCCGTGCTCCACCACCAGGTGACGCGCGATCACCCGACCCAGACCTCCGGTACCACCGGTGACGAGAACCCGCCCGGCCCACTCCGGCGCCGAACCCTCAACCTCTGCGCGCACCAGCCGCGCAGCGAACACCTCACCATCGCGCACCATCAGCTGCGGCTCGTCCAGGCCCAGCACACGAGGCAGCAGCACATCCGAATCGTCGGCCAGATCCACCAGCCCGAACCGGCCCGGCTCCTCCGCCGACGCGGACCGGACCAGACCCCAGACGGCCGCTCCGGCCAGGTCAGCCCCCGCCACCGCGCCACGCGTCACGAACACCAGCCGCGAGTCGGCGAACCGTTCCTCCGCCAGCCAGTCCTGCACGAGAGCGAGCGCCCGCCCGACCTCGGCATGCACCTCCGCACCGTCCAGCGGAACCACCACCACCGGCGGCACCTCCACCAGCCCGGCCACGCTCTCAGCACCCAGCTCGGCGAACTCCACCGGCTCACCCGCAGGCACCGGCACCCACGCCACGCGGAACAACGAGTCCCCGGCAGAAGAGCCGAGCTGCTCCGCGCTGATAGCCCGAACCGCCAGCGACCCCACCGAAGCAACCGGCCGCCCCTCGGGATCGGCGATCGCCACGGCGATCGACGCATCGGCAGCCCGGGTCAGCCGCACCCGCACCGAGGACGCGCCGACCGCGTGCAGCGCGACGTTCTGCCACGAGAACGGCACCGCCCCGGGCGCTGCACCGTCGAGCGCCGCGCCGTGCAGAGCCGCGTCCAACAGCGCCGGGTGCAGGCCGAATTCGCCGCCGCCGATGCCGTCCGGCAGAGCGACCTCCGCGAACAGCTCCTCGCCCCGACGCCAGACGGCCCGCATGCCCCGGAACACCGGCCCGTACTCGAACCCGGCCGCTGCAAAGCCCTCGTACGCGCTCGACACATCAACTGGCTCGGCCCCGGCCGGCGGCCAGACGGTGGCGTCGAACTCCACCGGCACCGCACCAGAACCCAGCACACCACTCGCGTGCAGCGTCCACGGCGCCTGCGGGTCGACGCCGGCCCGGGAGTGCACAGTGAGCGCGCGCCGGCCCGACGCGTCCGCCTCGCCGACCCAGACCTGCAGCTGCACACCGCCCTGCTCGGGCAGCACCAGCGGTGCGGCGAGGGTGAGTTCCTCCACCAGCTCGCACCCGGCCTCGTCACCGGCCCGCACCGCCAGCTCCAGCAGCGCCGTTCCCGGCACCACCAGTGCACCCATCACCACGTGGTCCGCCAGCCACGGCTGCGACTGCACGGACAGCCGACCCGTGAAGAGGAAGCCCTCGGTGTTGACCAGCTCGACCGCCGCTCCCAGCAACGGGTGCTCGGCCGCACCCAGGCCCGCCTGCCGGACATCCACGGGCCGCGTGCTCGCCACCGCCGGCCAGTAACTCCGGTGCTGGAACGCGTACGTCGGCACATCCACCTGCCGGGCGCCGGTCCCCGCGAACAGTGCGGCCCAGTCCACCGCAACCCCGTGGACGGACAGCTGGGCCAGCGCCTCGACGACCGCCAAACCCTCGCCCCGGTTCTTCCGCAGCACGGAGGCGAGCACCACCTCACGGTCCGTCAGCGAATCTGCCGCCACAGCGGAGAGCACACCGTCGGGGCCGAGTTCGAGGAACCGGGTAACCCCGGCGGCCGCCAAGGCCTGCACCCCGTCCGCGAAGCGGACGGTCTCGCGGACGTGGCGGACCCAGTAGTCGGCGGTGCGGAGCTCACCCCCGGCCACCGAGCCGGTGAGGTTGGAGACGACGGAGAGGGTGGGGGCCTGGTAGCTGAGGCCGTTCAGGACGGCTCGGAAGTCGTCCAGCATCGGGTCCATCAGCGGCGAGTGGAACGCATGCGACACCCGCAGGCGCGAAGTCTTGCGGTCCGCGAAGTGGGCACCCACCAGCTCGACGGCCTCCGCGTCACCCGAGACGACCACCGACGACGGGCCGTTGACGGCCGCGATCGACACCAAGTCACCGAGCAGCGGCCGGACCTCGTCCTCGGTTGCAGCGATGGCGAGCATCGCGCTGCCAGTCGGCAGCGCCTGCATCAACCGGCCCCGCGCCGCGACCAGCGCACACGCGTCCGCCAGCGAGAACACACCCGCCACGTACGCAGCGGCAACCTCGCCGATCGAGTGGCCGGCCACGAACTCCGCCCGCACACCGAGCGATTCGACCAGCCGGAACAGCGCCACCTCGACCGCGAACAACCCGGCCTGGGCACAGGCGGTCTGGTTCAGCAGCTCCTCGTCGGTCCCCCACACCACGTCCCGAAGCGGCTGCTCCAGCAGCCCGTCCAGCTCCGCACGCACCTCGTCGAAGGCAGCCGCGAACACCGGGAACCGGCCGTACAACTCCCGACCCATGCCCAGCCGTTGCGAACCCTGGCCCGAGAAGAGAAATGCACTCTTGCCGTCGGCCGCCACTCCCCTGGCGATCTCCCGGCCGTCCACCACCACGGCCCGGTGCCCGAAGCGGGTGCGGCCCGCCAACGACAGACCCACATCCACCGGCGACAGCTCACCGAGCCCGGCCAGCTGCGCCAGCTGGCCCTCCAAAGCGGCTTCCGAACGCCCCGACACAACCCACGGCACCACCGACGGCTCGATCTCGGCCGCAGCCGACTCTGCCACCATTTCCGGCTGCTCCAGAATCAGGTGCGCGTTCGTCCCGCTGATCCCGAACGACGACACACCCGCCCGGCGCGGACGCCCCGTCTCCGGCCACTCCCGCGCCTGTGTCAACAACTCCACCGCACCCGCCGACCA
>NZ_JBFAQT010000089.1:3336-4843 GCF_040678895.1 Kitasatospora sp. NPDC049258 | reverse complement strand
CTGAGGACAAGCCCTCGGCCTATTAGTACCGGTCAACTCCACCCCTCACGAGGCTTCCATATCCGGCCTATCAACCCAGTCGTCTACTGGGAGCCTTACCCTCTCAAGGAGGTGGGAGTGCTCATCTCGAAGCAGGCTTCCCGCTTAGATGCTTTCAGCGGTTATCCCTCCCGAACGTAGCCAACCAGCCATGCCCTTGGCAGGACAACTGGCACACCAGAGGTTCGTCCGTCCCGGTCCTCTCGTACTAGGGACAGCCCTTCTCAACACTCCTACGCGCACAGCGGATAGGGACCGAACTGTCTCACGACGTTCTAAACCCAGCTCGCGTACCGCTTTAATGGGCGAACAGCCCAACCCTTGGGACCTACTCCAGCCCCAGGATGCGACGAGCCGACATCGAGGTGCCAAACCATCCCGTCGATATGGACTCTTGGGGAAGATCAGCCTGTTATCCCCGGGGTACCTTTTATCCGTTGAGCGACGGCGCTTCCACAAGCCACCGCCGGATCACTAGTCCCGACTTTCGTCCCTGCTCGACCCGTCAGTCTCACAGTCAAGCTCCCTTGTGCACTTACACTCAACACCTGATTGCCAACCAGGCTGAGGGAACCTTTGGGCGCCTCCGTTACTCTTTAGGAGGCAACCGCCCCAGTTAAACTACCCACCAGACACTGTCCCTGATCCGGATCACGGACCCAGGTTAGACATCCAGCACGACCAGAGTGGTATTTCAACGTCGACTCCACAACAACTGGCGTTGCTGCTTCAAAGTCTCCCACCTATCCTACACAAGCCGAACCGAACACCAATATCAAGCTATAGTAAAGGTCCCGGGGTCTTTCCGTCCTGCTGCGCGAAACGAGCATCTTTACTCGTAATGCAATTTCACCGGGCCTATGGTTGAGACAGTCGAGAAGTCGTTACGCCATTCGTGCAGGTCGGAACTTACCCGACAAGGAATTTCGCTACCTTAGGATGGTTATAGTTACCACCGCCGTTTACTGGCGCTTAAGTTCTCAGCTTCGCGGAGTCGAAACCCCACTAACCGGTCCCCTTAACGTTCCAGCACCGGGCAGGCGTCAGTCCGTATACATCGCCTTACGGCTTCGCACGGACCTGTGTTTTTAGTAAACAGTCGCTTCTCGCTGGTCTCTGCGGCCACCCCCAGCTCGGAGTGCAAGACTCGTCACCAGGAATGGCCCCCCTTCTCCCGAAGTTACGGGGGCATTTTGCCGAGTTCCTTAACCATAGTTCACCCGAACGCCTCGGTATTCTCTACCTGACCACCTGAGTCGGTTTGGGGTACGGGCCGCCATGAAACTCGCTAGAGGCTTTTCTCGACAGCATAGGATCATCCACTTCACCACAATCGGCTCGGCATCAGGTCTCAGCCTTAATGAGTGACGGATTTGCCTATCACTCGGCCTACACCCTTACCCCGGGACTACCACCGCCCGGGCTGGACTACCTTCCTGCGTCACCCCATCGCTCACCTACTACAGGT
>NZ_JBFAQT010000089.1:1640-3244 GCF_040678895.1 Kitasatospora sp. NPDC049258 | reverse complement strand
ACCTGGTTCGACGTTGGCGCTTCAAAGCGGGTACGGGAATATCAACCCGTTGTCCATCGACTACGCCTGTCGGCCTCGCCTTAGGTCCCGACTTACCCTGGGCAGATCAGCTTGACCCAGGAACCCTTGGTCAATCGGCGCAAGAGTTTCCCACTCTTGTATCGCTACTCATGCCTGCATTCTCACTCGTGTACCGTCCACAACTGGATTCCTCCGCTGCTTCACCCGGCACACGACGCTCCCCTACCCATCCACACAGCCGTTGGGCCTACATGTGTGAATGACACGACTTCGGTGGTGTACTTGAGCCCCGCTACATTGTCGGCGCGGAATCACTTGACCAGTGAGCTATTACGCACTCTTTCAAGGGTGGCTGCTTCTAAGCCAACCTCCTGGTTGTCTCTGCGACTCCACATCCTTTCCCACTTAGCACACGCTTAGGGACCTTAGTCGGTGTTCTGGGCTGTTTCCCTCTCGACCATGGAGCTTATCCCCCACAGTCTCACTGCCGTGCTCTCACTTACCGGCATTCGGAGTTTGGCTAAGGTCAGTAACCCGGTGAGGCCCATCGCCTATCCAGTGCTCTACCTCCGGCAAGAAACACACGACGCTGCACCTAAATGCATTTCGGGGAGAACCAGCTATCACGGAGTTTGATTGGCCTTTCACCCCTAACCACAGGTCATCCCCCAGGTTTTCAACCCTGGTGGGTTCGGTCCTCCACACGGTCTTACCCGCGCTTCAACCTGCCCATGGCTAGATCACTCCGCTTCGGGTCTTGGGCATGCAACTCAAACGCCCTATTCGGACTCGCTTTCGCTACGGCTACCCCACACGGGTTAACCTCGCTACACACCGCAAACTCGCAGGCTCATTCTTCAAAAGGCACGCAGTCACGGCCCACCGAGCAAGCTCGGCGAACGACGCTCCCACGGCTTGTAGGCACACGGTTTCAGGTACTATTTCACTCCGCTCCCGCGGTACTTTTCACCATTCCCTCACGGTACTATCCGCTATCGGTCACTAGGGAATATTTAGGCTTAGCGGGTGGTCCCGCCAGATTCACACGGAATTTCTCGGGCTCCGTGCTACTTGGGAAAAGCTCAAGTGAGCCGTACAAGTTTCGTCTACGGGGGTCTTACCCTCTACGCCGGACCTTTCGCATGTCCTTCGACTACCCATACGGTTTCTGACTCACCCGATCGCCGGCAGACGACCGAAGAACTCTCCCACGACCCCGAAATGGCAACCCCTGCCGGGTCTCACACCACTCCGGTTTAGCCTCATCCGGTTTCGCTCGCCACTACTCCCGGAATCACGGTTGTTTTCTCTTCCTGCGGGTACTGAGATGTTTCACTTCCCCGCGTTCCCTCCACATACCCTATGTGTTCAGGTATGGGTGACAGCCCATGACGACTGCCGGGTTTCCCCATTCGGACACCCCCGGATCAAAGCTCGGTTGACAGCTCCCCGGGGCCTATCGTGGCCTCCCACGTCCTTCATCGGTTCCTAGTGCCAAGGCATCCACCGTGCGCCCTTAAAAACTTGGCCACAGATGCTCGCGTCCACTGTGCAGTTCTCAAACAACGACCAGACACCCACCC
>NZ_JBFAQT010000088.1:0-5407 GCF_040678895.1 Kitasatospora sp. NPDC049258 | reverse complement strand
CGCCCATGCCGTTGCGCACCTGCTGTTCCAGGAGGTCGCGATGGCTGCCCGCGGCACCGAGGAGCAGGCACACCCCGGCGAACGCCGCAATCAGGATGCCCATCACACCACCGCCCGCAGGGTGCCCAGCGGCTGGGCCCAGGCGCCGCCCGTGCTCAGCCATCCGGCGTCGAACCCGTGCGCCTCCAGATCGGGCAGGCAGGCCGGCAGGACACCGGTGGGCACCGCCCGGGCCTCACCCGGACCGGGGGCGAAGATCCGGTTGTAGGCGGGGTGGCCGCCGCGTTCGCCTGCGCCGGTGACCTCCAGGACGTGCTGGACGAACCGGTGCCGGCTGCCGCCGACGGCGGTCTCGTCGACCATGCGGATGTGCACGATGAGGTCGAGGGCGTTCGCCGCCATCAGATAGGCCAGCTCCTGCGTCATCCCGGAGCTGCCGTGCTCCAGGCACAGCTGCGCGATCCGCGCGAAGATCCCGTCGGGCTTGCGGACGTGGATGGTGCACAGCGATCCGCCCTCGCCGCCGGACATCGCCTGCAGCATCGGGACGATCTCCGAGGAGCGGACCTCACCCACGATCATCCGGCGCAGGTTCATCCGCAGGCTTGCAGGGATCAGGTCCGCGATGGTGATCTCCCCGATCCTGCGCCCGTCCGGGCCGAGCTCCCCGTTGCCCTCGCGCGCCTCCATCGGTACCACCTGCTGCAGGTGCCCGATCTTGTGGAGGTACAGCTCGGACTCGGTCTCCAGAGTGCCCAGGCGCTCGTTCGGGTCGATCTCCCGGGCGAGGGCGATCAGCATGGTGGTCTTCCCGACGCCCTGCGTGCCGGACACCATGATGTTCTTGCCGGCCCGCAGTGCCGAGCGCAGGAACGCCAGCAGCGCCGTGTCGACGGTGCCGCGCTCGACCAGGCCCTCCAGGGTGATGTCACGGACCCGCTGACGGCGGATCGTCACGTACGGGCGGGGCGTCACCTGGGTCATGACCTGCATGCGGTAGCCGCCCTCGAGGGCGAGCGCCAGCAGCGGGTTGGCGTTCGACAGCGACCGTTCGCCCCCGCCGTGGCGCCGTGCGAGCAGCTGCAGGAACTCGATCAGCTCGTCGTCGGTGTCGGCCACCGCCTCGACCTTGCGCCGCGGCCGGCCGGCGTAGTCCGCCCACACGTCGTCGCAGCCCTGGATCATCAGGTTCTCCAGCTCCGGGTCGTCCAGGTACGGCTGGAGCCGCCCGAGCCGGAACTGGGCGTCGAAGACGGCCTGCACCAGGGACTTCTCGTCCGTGGCGGTCGGCGACACCTGATGGGCCATCGCGTAGTCCCGCGCCCACCGGGCGACCAGGTCGTTGATCAGCGCCCGGCCGAGCTGCTGCGCGTCCTCGGCCGGCATCTCGGAGCGGTGGCTCTCCTTGTAGGCCTGGAACTCGGGGGCGAGCAGGTCCGCGAGGTCGCGGCGCAGCTCGCGCACGGTGCTCCATTCCCACCGGGCGACGCGCGACTGCGCGCCTGCCGGGGAGACCAGGCCGAGGCCTGCGGGACCGCCAGCGGGCGGCGCGGCCGGGGGCGGCCCCGGCGGGGCGGGGACCGAGGTGGTCTGCCAGGGCACGGCGGCCGGGTCCATCGGTGCGGCGCCGTACATCCCGGGGTACAGCGAGCTACCGCGTTCCACCGGCGCTCACCTCCCCCGCCGGCGCGGCCAGCAGTTCCTGCCGCGACCAGGCCAGCTGCTGGAGCCGGGTGCCCATCACGGCGGCCTCGCGCAGCAACGCGGACCGGGTGAAGGCGCGCCCGCCGGCGCCCCCGTGCGTCAGCACCCTCGCCGCCGCCTCGTCGTAGGGCAGCCTGGCCAGCACCGGCAGCTCCAGGTGCTCGGCCACGTCCCGCTCCGCGTACGGACCCTCGGTGATCAGCACCAGCCCGAGGCCGTGTCCGGCGCGGGCGCCGACCGTCTCGCGCAGCGCCTCGATCCGCGGCCGGGCGGCGGCCGCCGCCCGCAGCGTGCCGCGTACCACCATCACCACGACGTCCGCCGAGCGCACCAGAGCGCCGGCCGCACCCGATGAGCCGGACCGGCCGAGGTCCACCAGCACGTCCACCCCGGCGCTGCGGTGCCACGCCCCGAACAGCGTGGCCAGGCGCGGCCACGTCTGCTGCAGCCCGGCCGCCTGCGCGGGGCTCTTCAACCCCGGCAGCAGCAGCCGGTTAGCGGCCTCCTGCGGCACCGACATGTTGATCATCTGCTCCCACAGGCCCGCCTCCAGACGGCCGAGCCGGTCGGCGACCTGGAGGTTCGCCAGCGAGTGCGGCCCCGGGACACGGCCCTCGAGGTAGCCGGCGACGACGGATCCTCCGTCCGGGTCGCACTCCGCGAGCAGGGCACGCCGACCCGGCTGCAGCGGCCAGGTCAGCAGGCCAGCCAGCGCCGTGGTGGTCACGCCCGGGCCACCGGGCGACCCGACGAAGGCGATCACCGACATGTCAGCCTCCCTCGGGCAGGACCAGGAAGGAGACCTCCCCGCGAGCGGCCCAACGGGCCACCGTGGTCCCGCTGGTCGAGGCGACCGCCACATCGACGACGACATCACCGGAGCTGGCCGCCTTGCCGACCCGCACCACGCTCGCCGCCACGTTCGGCTCGGCCGCCGCCCCGCCCTGCCCGGCCGCACCGGCCGAGTCCTTGGGCGTGTGGACGAGCTGGACCTTCTGGCCCGGCGTCAGGGCGGTGGCCGGCACACGGTCCTTGTCCAGCGACACCGCGACGAGCTGCTGGCCCGGGCCCACCACGGCCGCCGACGTGATCGACCGCTCGGTCAGCAGACTCCCGGCCGGCAGCGCCGAGACGGCCCGCTTGCCGACCACCTTCTTCAGGTCCTCGGCCGGGATCGGCTTGAGCGCCGGGTCGGAGGAGATCTTCGCCTCGATCAGATCCTCCGCGGTGATCGTCGCCCCCGGCGGCACATCCCGGGCCATCGCCAGCACGCCGGTGCGGTGCCCGGTGGCGACATACAGGTAGGCGCCCGACAGGGAGCCCACCGCGATCAGCGCGACAGACGCGGCGATCATCGCCGGCCGTCGGCGCCGGACCGGGAGCTGACGCACCGGCGGCGCGGCCGGCGCCGACGGGCCCACAGGCCCGGACGGCTGCTGCGGAGGACGGGGAAGACGATCGGTGGAACTCATCGCGCCCTTCTCACTGAGACTTGACGACGGCCTGCGCCTCGCCGATCGCCACGTCGGCGGCGGAAGCACGGCTGACGGTGAACTGCCCCTGCTGGCCGGGCCCGGTCCAGTCGACGATCCACGTGGTGACCGCCGCAACGTGGAACGTGCCGTGCGGCTGCGCCGCGGAGGTCGAGGTGTAGGTGTGGCCGCAGTCCGGCGAGGACTTGCCGCCGTACGAGGCGTCGTACGGCGTCCCGGCGGAGGTGCAGGTGACGGTGTGCCCGTCGCCCATCGACCAGTCGATCCTCGAGGCGTGCGCGGTCGCGGTGACCGTCACGGCCCCGGCCGTCACGCTGGCTGTGTTCGGCCCCCACGTGGTCGGGGACACGGTGGTCCACATCCATGCGGGCATGCCCACCAGCCCGGTCTTCCCTGGCGCCGGGGCCATGCCGATCTCCGGCCCGGTGAGCCGCATCCGGTCCGCTGCCTGCCGCGCTAGGGCACCGAGGTCGACGCCACCGCCGTAGCCGGGCGGCGGGTTCTGAGACCAGCGGTTGGGCGCCGGAGTCAGGGCGCCGCCCGTTCCGCGACAGTTGACCGCGTAGACCGCGCCTTCGCCCGGCTGGTGGCCGGCCCAGTCCGGATCGCCGGCTGGGGGCTGAGGTGACATCTGCTTCCAGTAGCAGCCGTCCGTGCCGTTGAACCATCCGAGGTCCGGGTCCTGGCACGGCCACTCCTGGCCGTTCCAGCTGCACTTCGCCTCGCCGGTGGTACCTCCGCCGGAATGCGCGGAACCACTGCCGGACGTGTTGCCGCCAGCGCCGGGGTCCGTGGCATCCAGACAGATCAGGCTGTCGCACTCCGTCACGCCACCGTCGGCCCAGGCGGGCTGTGCCGCTGCCAGAATCCCGGCGACGGCGGCCGAGAGAGATCTGCGCCGGATCAGCACGGCTGGTCCTGGTGCCGCGTGACGTCGATCATCTTCCAGTCCGGCCCCACCGTGCGGGCGGTGTATTCGAGAACGTAGCGCAGCCGGTTGGTGACTTTCTTCGGTTTCCCTGTTGCCTTGTCCACGGGTGTCCAGTTGGTGACGTCCAGGCAGTCGTGGATCGTCGCGGTCTTCGGCGTCGACGCGGTGTCGATCGCCACGACCTCGGGGGTGTGCGTCGGCGCGCCGGTGAAGGTCACGCCGAGGTCCCGGAACTTCACCACGGAGATGCGGACGTCGCCCAATGCCTTGTCGGTCGCGTACTTCTCGAGGTCGGTGCCTTCGCCGGTGCCTTGGACGTGAGCTTTGACCTGCTCGGTCCAGAAATTCGCGTACGCATCCAGAACGGCCGCGCGGTCGGCGGCGTCGGTCGGCGTGGGTGAAGGGGAAGGCGACGCGGTGGTAGGTGCGGGCTGGGGCTTGGGGTTCTCGGCGGATCCGCAGCCCGCCAGCAGGCCGATGACGCACAGGCCGGCGGACAGCGCCGCCACAGTGCTCGTGGTGCGTCGCGTTGTTGAGGCGTTCGTGTGGTCCACGGTGGATCCCCCAATGTCATCCTGGCCTCGGCGTTGGCCGAAAGGTGCCCGCGATGTGCTGCTGTGTCTAACCGCGTGCGCGGTCCGCCGTCACCCACCCCCGGCGCGCCATCGCGTGAAAGCAATGGTCGGACTGGCCGCACAATATGACTGACTTTCATCTGTCCTCATGCGACTCAGCGATCACACTACGAGAGATCAGGCCAAATTCCCACCAATTGTGCTCCGCTGCTCACCCGCAGCCACGAGATTTCCCCGCAATTCGTACATATCGGACTCGAATTCGGAAAATGATGATGCGTCAGTTCGGTGGTGGTCTGCTGACCCCGGCAGGATTCGCCCGCTCACCGAACGGCCCCTTCCCGGGCTTGCCGACGGGCGGCCAGCTGCTCGCGCAGCGCGGCGCCGGCGCTGGTGTCCATCCTCGGTAGCCAGGCCGGGACGGTCTCCACCGGCAGTCCGCCGCGGACCGGTGAGAGCCCCTGTTGCTCCGCCTGCCCGGTCCTCTGCGGCGCTGTGAGCGCCGGGCCGAGGGCGGACCGTTCGGCGGACCGAGCACCCGGCACCGGGGCAGGCTTGCGGGTTTGGCGGCGGGCCGCGCTTCGGGCCTTGGCTCCTTCGACCTGGTAGGAGCCGGCCGGCCTTGGCGGCGTCGCCGATCATCACCGGGGCGATGGCGTGCTCGCCGGGCAGGATCTCGAAGCCGGCCTCGGTCATCTTCGTGC
>NZ_JBFAQT010000087.1:0-5479 GCF_040678895.1 Kitasatospora sp. NPDC049258 | reverse complement strand
CGGCCGGCCCCCCGGGCGCCCGCAGTCCAGGCCCTGCGGCCCGCCCCCCCGGCGGCCGCCGAGCCCCCCCGCCCCGCGCCCCCCCCGCCGCAGGCCCCCGCGGGCGCCGCTGCGGCCGCCCGCCGCCCGGCAGTCTCCCGCACCCCGGCCCGCCCGGCGGCGACGCGCACGGGCACTCCGGCCACCGCGCGTCCCGCTGCTCCCGCTTCCACGGCGGCCGCGAAGTGGTGGCCGATGGTCGCGCTGGACGTCGCCGAGGACGGCACCTGGGCGCTGGACATCCCGCAGATCCCGGCCCCGGCCGGGACCAAGCTCGGCGACTGGTTCGCGTGGCTGGGCACCGGCCTGCCGCTGCGCATCGAGCGGGCCCACCCGTCGGGCAAGGGCGGTGACGGAACGGTGTGCCTGACCGCGGGCGCGCTCAAGCAGCTTGGCCTGCCCGCCGCGCTCCCGGCCACCGAGAAGGCGCTGGCCGCGCTGCAGACCAAGCTGGCGAAGGCCGCCGCTACGGTCGGCATGGAGGTCTCCGAGCACGTCGGCCCGGCGTTCCACGCGTTCCGCCGCTCCGGTTCGGCCGGCGGCCAGAAGACCTCGGTCCGGGTCGTGGTCGCGCCGTGGCTGGGCCAGGGCGACGGCCGCCAGCAGGCCACCAGCGCGCTCGCCGTCCAGTTGGCCACCGCCCCGGACGGCACCGTGGACGGGGCGACGTTCGCGCGCCGCTTCCGTGCCTTCACCACCGATCTGGGGGTCGCCCCGGGTGCGACGACCGCTGTCACCGGCATGAACCTGCTGGAGGCGGTGCGCCCGCGCGAGGAGTGGGTGAAGAACCCGGCGACGGGGGAGTGGTCCTCCTTCCTCCGCGAGGGCGCCCTCCCCAAAGGCGACGTGTCGGTGCCGCCGGCCGCCGGAGCCCGCCACCCGGCGACCCGCCAGCTGCTCGCCGCGGGCGAGACGGTGTGCGAGGAGGAGGACTACAAGTGGTGGGCCCGCGAGCTCACCGAGCAGGAGGCCGTCCGGCCGTGGGCGGTCGCGGTCGACGTCTGCGCCTCCTACCTGTCCGTCACCGACTCCCTGCGCCTGCCCGCCGGACCGCTCAAGCTCGTGCAGGGCCCGGACTGGAACGGTGGCAAGACCGCAGGCCTGTGGTGGTGCGACTTCACCACCACCCCGGTGGACGAGCTGCTCCCGCACCCGGCCACCTTCCACGGCCGCCCGCCCACCGGGCCCAGCTGGTACGCCACCCCGACGGTGGCCTACATGGCCGAGGCGTACGGCTTCGACCCGGCCACCATCACCCAGGCCTACATCTCCACCCACACCGTGCCGCTGCTCAAGGAGTGGACCGGCCGGATCCGGGGCGGCTACAAGCGGACCTACGCCGACCTCGGCCTGACCGACGGCCAGGCCCCGGAGGAGTTCCTGGCCGCCTACGCCGTGCACAAGGACACCGGCGACGACCCCGCCCGGGCCGACGCCCTGGTCCTCGCCGGGCTCTACAAGTCCGTCTACAAGGGCGGCATCGGCAAGTGGTCGGACTCCGCCAGGCACCTGAGTGACGAGCAGTGGGAGGAACAGGTCGCCTCCAAGTGGTCCTACCGGGCCGAGATCCGCTTCCACATCATCGCCGCCGCCCGGATCGCCGCCCACCGCCGCCTGCGCAAGACCTTCCTGCTGACCGGCCGGGCGCCGATCGCCGTCAACGTCGACTCCTACCTCTACGCGACCGACGAGGCGTCCCCGCTGGAGCTGCTGCCGGTCAAGGACGACGGCACCCCGGTGCCGGGCGCGCTGCGCCTGGGGATCGCGCCCGGCAGCCACAAGCACGAGTCCTCGATCCCGCTGCCCGCGGTGCTCGAGGCGCTGGGGCGCCGTGAGTACCCGTCCAAGCTGGTCCACCACTACGCCACCGACGGCACCTACATCGGCCCCGACCAGGCCGACGCCGGGCCGGCCGGCACCGACCACGATGAGGAAGGCGGCAACTGATGGCGAAGGGGATTTTCGGGCGGGTCCGCGAGGCTTTGTTCCCCTCGCGCAAGGCACCGGTGCAGTCCACCACGCAGGCCGGGCAGGTGCGGGACCGGAAGTACGGCGGCAGCACCAAGGCGATGGCCGCCGCCTACGGCGTCTCCCCCCGCACCGTCCAGCGGTGGATCGACGGCTCCCGCCACCCCGTCAAGCAGCAGGAGAAGCTGCGCCTGGACGCGGTCGAGGTGCAGACCACCGAGCGCGGCCGCGAGCGCAAGGCCAAGCAGCTCGCGCAGCGCGGCACCATCTCCGGCGTGCGCGCCCGGGTCGGGCGGACGATGACGTTCGAGATCCGGGGTTCGGACGCGGTCCGCCAGCGCGACGTCCACCTCGAGCTGACCGGCGACCAGGCCGCCGCCCTCGCCCGGGCGCAGGACGAGGGGGAGGTGCGCGAGGTGATCGGCGGTGCCCTCGCCGACTACTTCAACGGCGGCTCCTACGGAGGCTTCGACCCCGAGGACTTCACGTTCGACCCCGACGACTTCGACCTGAGCTGACCCGCCACCCAACTCCCCGGGGCGGCCCGTACCAGGGCCGCCCCGCCCCCATCTGACGAAAGAGAGGCCCTGATGCGCGGCCCCGGCTACTACCTGGTGACCGACCTCTTGGTGGCCGCCGGCCACACCCGCGAGCAGGCCTCCGCCGCCATCGCCCGGATCGAGTGGGACGTCCTCGACGCGGTGCAGGGCACCGTCTCCAGCATCGGCGTGCGCTTCCCCGACGACCGCGACGGGGACGGCTACGTCGACGGCTGGCACGACAGCAGCATCGCGGTCAACGCCCGCCTGGCCGAGCTCGCCGAGCGCTCCCGCGTCGAGGCCAAGCGCGGCGGCATCGCCATGCCGTCAGCACCGAACCCGCCGATCCCCTGGTCCCCGGCCCCGCCCAGCCCCGAGCTGCGCGACGTGCGCGCCGTGATGGAGGACCTGTTCCACGGCCTGGTCGGCGAGCGGCCCCACGACGAGGAGTTCACCGACCACGTCCTGTACGCGGTGCGGTGGCTGGTCACCGAGCCCGGCTACCCCGCCCGCCTCACCGCCTTCACCCACGACCGGGAGCCCGAACTGCGGCAGCTGTACCGCGACTACGGACCCGGCAGCGCACACGACACCGACCCCGGCGCCTGGCCCGCGCCCGCCTACGTCCTCGCCCGCCAGCCCGAGAGCCTGATCCTCGCCGAGCTGCTCACCCACCGGCCCCTCGCCCTCGCCGGGGCAATGGAGGACACCCCGCCCGGAATTTACCTGGCCGACATGGCCACCGCCTGGCCCCACCGCAGATGACCGCACCACGCTCCGGAACGGCCAGCCGCCGCCCGGTAACTCACCTGCAAGCAAGGCAAGTTCGAGTCATCACAACCTCGGGACCGGCAGCAGCACCAGGACGGACCAGGGCCCGACCCGGCGAGCGGTCCGGCCCGCTCACGACCGGCTGGAAGCCGGTTTTGCGGGGCCGATCGACCCAGACCCGGACCGGCCACTGAATTCTCGAACCATCCGAACCGCAATCCCCGGCCCCCGGAAAGAGCGTCGCACAGCGATATCCGGCGGCCCGAGCAGGGAAATCCGCCCGAATTTCACCGAAGGAACGGAAATCGCCATGACCGACGTCACCGACCCGAACACCGAACGGCTGGCCCGCCTCGCCGCGCACCGGCTGCGCCGCGCCCTGGCCGCCGGCGCCGGGCCAGTCGAGCTGCCGCCGACTGAGGAGCTCGTCGCCCTGGTCGCCGAGTTAGACCGGATGCGGGCGCTGGTGGCCGACGCGTGGAAGCAGGCCGCGGTGCAGCTGGCGGCCGTCCCGCACGACCCAACCGCCCTCACCGGCCCCGTTTGGTATGCGACGGGGTGGGACGACGCGGTCCACTTCCTCCACGACATGGCCGATGGCATGCGGCCGTAGCGCCCGTGAGAGGAAGGTGGGCGGCACTACGCTGCGGGCCATGACCGGACGAATCGGCAGGGGCGGTCGGAAGGGCCAGAAGCACACCGCCACCCCCACACTCCGCGAGTACGACGTTGCACCGGCCTCCCCGGTCACCGTCACCAGCGCGGACGGGAGCAGCAGGGTGGTCCCGGCGCAGAAGGCGAGGGCCCCGCAGAAGCCGCAGCGGCGCCGCGGCCCGCTCATCTGCGCGATCTGCGGCGAGGCGACTGCGGACTCCCCGCCCGTGTACGGCGTCCAGGGCCGCTCCCGGGGCAAGCCGGTCCACCGGGCCTGCGACCCGCACGCCACCGCCAAGCGGCCCCAGCCGAAGCCGAAGCCCGCCGGCCCGGCGAAGCCGCCGAAGGTGACCGGGTCCGTCCCGGCCGGCACTGACCCGGGCGACGCCTGGCGGTTCCTGTCGTGCACCCAGTGCGGCGCCCAGCCCAAGGCCCTGTGCGTCCTGACCTACAGCGACCAGAGCACCGCCGAGACGCAGACCCCGCACCGCGAGCGGGAGGCAGCCGGCCGCCGCGCCCTGCTCGCCCGCTAGGGCTCGCACTGGCGCCGCTCCCCGATCGGGTGAACCGCTCCGGCCCGGCAGCGGCGGGCGGCGGTACGCTCCGGCCACCCTGACGATCAAGGAGCGCCCTCGATGCCGAAGAAGCCCGGCCTCGCCCACCACGACCACCTGCGGCTCGGCCAGGTGCTCGCCGGGATACGGGACCAGGTGTTGGAGGTGCGCGTCACCCTGCTGGGCGCCTACCCGAAGACCGGACCCGGGGCGCAGCCGACGGGAGAGGCGCTGATCGCGCTCGAGGCGCTGGACCGGCTGCGGGAGCAGATGGAGAACCGGGTCTTCGCCGAGCACCCCGAGCACGCGTCGACGAAGGTCTACTCCCCGCTGGCGGAGCACCGGGCACAGCTGACGGTTCCCGGCCTGCCTGGCCCGCGGCTTCGGGTGGTCGAGCCGTGAGCGGGCGTCCAGGCCGTGGCGCGGCGGCCCGGCCGCCAGGCGGGCTGTGCGCGATCTGTCGCCGCCCGCTTGGGACCGCCCAGCGGGCGGTGAGCAAGACGAAGAAGCCGTGCCACGCCGCGTGCCTGGAGCGGGCAACGGCGGCCGGGCAACGGTCGGTGGCCCCGGACACACCGCTGCCGCCGCTGCCGGGGACGGCCCCGCCGTCGAAGGCGGCCCGGGCGGTACCGGCCCCCGCTCCGGAGCGCGGCCCCGGCGCACCGTCGCGGTTCCCGGGACGGTGCCCGATGTGCGAGCAGGCGTACCCGGCGAAGACCAGGGTGACGAAGATCTTCGCCGGGTGGGCGCACACCGACTGCGTCTTCCCGCCCGCCTCCCGCAGGGATGGCGGCCCGGCGGCGGCGTTCGAGGAGAACCGGCAGGCGGTGCTCTCCGGGGAGACGTTCCGCGGCCGAGCCCCTTCGACCTGGCGCCGGGGCTCCTCCCCGAGCAGCAGCCGAGGCCGCCGCTGACGGACAACGACACGATGGTGGGCGTGGTCCGGCATCACAG
>NZ_JBFAQT010000086.1:0-5664 GCF_040678895.1 Kitasatospora sp. NPDC049258 | reverse complement strand
CCTCGCCCTGGCGGGCCCCGCCGTCGGCGAGCACGGTGAACTGGCTCATCCGGCGACCACCACGTTGGTGCGCTTCCAGTTCTTCTGGCTGCCGCCCGCCTTGGTGGTGGCCGGCAGCTGGCTGACCACCAGCACCTGGTCCCAGCTCACCCCGGTGCCGGCGAACCGCTCCCGGGCGTCGTCGGCCAGCTGCTCGTCGGTGTCGCTCACGTCGACGTCCCGCTCCAGCACCAGCCTGGTGCCCTCGGCCCGGACCTGGATCAGGTAGCCGGTGACCCGGTGGTCCTGGTAGACGATCGAGCCGATCAGCCGCTCGTCCACGACGGCGCCGCCGATCTCCACCCGGTCGCTGCCGCGGCCGTGGATGCGCACCGTCGGCAGCGCCAGGCCGCACGGACAGGGCTCGCCGAGCACCTCGGCCAGGTCGCCGGTGGCGAACCGCAGCAGCGGGCGGGCGAAGTTGTTCAGCGGGGTGTCCACCAGCTCGCCGACGGCGCCCGGCTCGGCGGGCACCAGCTTGTCCCCGTCGCGCAGTTCGAGCACGTGCCCGTGGGTGAGCAGGTGCAACCGGTCCCGTTCGCAGGTGGCGGCGATGGTGCCGGTCTCGGTACTGCCGTACGAGGCGTCGAACACCTCGGCCTGCCAGTCGGCGGCCAGCTTGGCCCGCTGGGCCGGCAGCGAGACCTCGCCGAGCAGCATCACCGTGCGCACCTCGGCCCGGACGGCGTCCAGCGCGCCCCGGCTCTTCAGCACCCGGGTCCACTGGGTGAGCACCCCGGGCGCGGCGAAGACCACCTCGGGCCGGTAGCCGGTGAACAGCCGCTCCAACCGGTCGAAGTCGCACATCCCGGTGGTGAACGGGTAGCAGCGCAGCGCCGCGTGCCCGAGGTACTCGCAGACACCGGCCACGAAGTCGGCCACCGGCACCACGTCCGAGGGCAGCAGCACCGCCACCCGGCGCGGCCCGGCGCCCAGCGCCCGCCGCCACAGCGGGGCCACCCCGACCACGTTGTGCACGATGTCCTCGGCCACCCGGGGCGTTGGCGTGGGGATGCCGCCCGAGCCCGAGCTCTCGTAGTACTTGACCACCCGGGCCAGCCCGGGCCGGGCGAAGTCCTCCGGAGCGGCCTTCAGCCGGTCCTTGGGCGTCGGCTGCACGGCCGTCAGGTCCCGCTCGGCGACCCCGGCCGCCTCCCGGTAGTACGGTGCCTCGGCCGCGCGCTCCCACAGCAGCGCGAGCTTCTCCTGCTGCACCTGCCGGACGGCCTCGGGCGCGAAGCCCGCCGCCTCCAGCTCCTGCAGCCGGCCGTGCGCGGCCGCGAAGGCCTCGCCCGCGGCCGGGTCCATGAACAGCATCATCGGCTGCGCTCCAATACCGACAGGGTCGGCACCGACCGGCGGCGCCACAGCTCCTGCCCGGACTCGGGGAGGGTGTAGATCGGGTCGTGGTACTCGTAGACGCGCTCCAGCGCCTGCGGGTCGTCCGCGTCCAGCAGCGTGAGGAAGTGCTTGGTCCAGTACGAGATGCCCGACTCCCGGTCATAGCTGGCCAGTTGGTGCACCCAGCGCTTACCGGCGTAGGGCACGTCGCAGACCAGCCGGGGGGTGGCGAAACCGGGCAGGTAGCCCATGATGGCGTCCTGGAGACGCTGCGACTCGGCGACCGAGGTCCGCCAGTGCTCGCTGTTGGGGATGATGTCGCAGAGGTAGAAGTAGTACGGCGTGATGCCGCCGCCGTCGAGCAGCGCGAAGCACAGGTCGAGCAGCGCGGTCGGGGTGTCGTTCACCCCGCGCAGCAGCACGCCCTGGTTGCGGACGTCCCGGACGCCGGCCTCCAGCATGGCGCGGGAGGCCTCCCCGACGATCGAGGTCACCTGCTGCGCGGCATTGGCGTGGGTGTGCACCGCGATGCTGACGCCGCGCCGGAAGGCGAGCGCCGCGACCCTGGCCATCCCGGCCCTGACCTGGTCGGAGAGCCAGTGCTGCGGCAGGCCGACCAGCGCCTTGGTGGCGATCCGGATGTCCCGGATGTTCTCGATCTCCAGCAGCCGCAGCAGGAAGGCCTCCAGCCGGGGCCAGGGCAGGTTCGCGGTGTCGCCGCCGGAGACCACCACGTCGCGCACCGAGGGGGTGGCGCGCAGGTACTCCACCATCCGGTCCAGCCGGTCGCCGGGCTTGAGCGCGAAGCGGTACTTGGGGGTGGCCGGGGTGGCCGGCCCGACCAGGTCCATCCGGGTGCAGTGCCCGCAGTACTGCGGGCAGGTGGCCACCACCTCGGCCAGCACCTTGGTCGGGTACCGGTGGGTCAGGCCCTCGGCCACCCACATGTCCGCCTCGTGCAGCGAATCGCGGCTGGCGACCGGGTGGCTGGGCCACTCGGGGTGGCGGTCGGAGGCGACCGGCAGCATGTACCGGCGGACCGGGTCCGCGTACAGGGCGTCCGCCGTCGGTGCCGCGGCCGGCGTCATGGTGTTGATCACCTGCGGCGGCAGCAGCAGCGACATGGTGGCGAACTCGGCCTGGTCGCGCGCCACATCGGCGTAGAAGGCCTCGCCCGGGCCCTCGCCCAGCACCTCGCGCAGCTGCCGTACGTTCTTCACACAGTGCGCGCGCTGCCACTGCGGGTCGCGCCACTCCTCGGCCGTGACCGTGCGCCACGCCGGGAAGCGCCGCCAGTCAGGCTCGATCAGCTCTCTGCGCCGGTAGTCGTAGACCGTTGAGCCGGCCGCGGTGTGCGTCATCGCTGTCACGTCCACCAGGCTCGGTGGATCGAACATCGGTGCTGCATCGCCCGGGCATCGCCGCTGCATCCACCCGGATCCGCGCAGCTCACCGGCGTGCGGCGGGGCGGGTACGGCGCCGCCGCAGCGGACGCTACCCCGGAGCGGGGCCGGACGGGCGCCGCGGCCGGGAGTGTGTCACCTTCCCCCGCCGCTGCCGCGGTCGGTTCCCCGCTCGCGGCGCCTGCACCTGCGGACGGTCAGCCGGCGCTGGGGCGGGCCTCGGCCCAGTAGTCGGCGCGCTGGGCGGTGCGGCCGCGCAGATCGGCCCGGACCCGGGTGGCCAGCCGGGCGGTGTCCCGGCGGTTGAGGGTCGCCCCGACCCCCGCGCCGACCAGCATCGGCGCGAGCGAGGGCAGCTTGCGCAGCGTGCTGCGGGTGATCCGGCGGCTGACCTTCTGCCGGACCTCCGACCCGACGGCCAGCCCGGCCAGCGCGACCAGCCCCGACGGGTGGGCCAGCGCCGCGCCGTCGATCCCGCGCCGGTCAGCCCAGGCGGTCACGTACGCCACCGACCGCTGGGCCGGGGTGCCGACCGCCGGCACCCCGTACACCTGGTGCAGCTCGGCGATCAGCTTGATCTCCACCGCGGCGACCACCAGGGTCTCCGCCGCGATCTCCACCGGCATCGCCGGCGGCACCGGGAGCATCGCGGCCGCCCCGATGCTGGCCCCGACAGCGCTGGAGGCCCGTAGCGCGCCGGCGACCAGGAGATCGGCCAGCTGCTCCGGATCGGTCGCCTCGGGGTGCTGCGCCCGCAGCGTGGGCAGGTCGCGGACCGGGATCCGGGGCGCCGTCCGCAGCAACCGGTCGGCGAGCGCGCGACTGCCGTAGCCCGCGCCCTTGGCCGCCGCCGTCCCGCCCCGGCGCAGCGTGCGGGCGGTGGACGCGACCAGCGCGGCCGTGCGGCGGACGCCGCTGCGGCGGGCCGCGACCGACCCCTGCTCCAGCTCGGTCGAGAGCGCGGCCAGCTCGCCGGCCGCGTCCTGCGGGATCGGCTCGGGCTCGGCGGCGGGCTCGGCCCGCTCCGGCGGGTCGGGCTCCGAAGACCTGCGAAGAAATCCCATGCCCTGCCTCCTACCCGGACCCGGCGGGAGCACGCGGCCGCCGGCGAACTCGCGGGCCGGGCCCGGTCAGGGTTTGGCCCGCCGACGGCCCACGAACCAGCCGATCAGCAGACCGGTCAGCAGGGTCACCGTCAGCACGGCCCACAGCGGCAGGGTGACGGTGGTGACCCAGAGCGTGATGGACACCGAGTCGGTGTTGACCGCGATGAACCAGACGGCCAGTACCGCGAGGACGGTGATCCCGAGCGTGCGGAGCCGCACGTCCCGCCCCTTGACCGTGAGGGTCGGCGGGCGGTGCGGCGGAGGGGTGTTCTGCGCCATGCTCCCCAGTATGGAGCGATTTTCCGGCCAGGTCCCGGCGGTGCCCCGACGGCCGCCCCGGGTGGCCGGCCGCGGTGGTCGATGGTACGCCGCCGGGACGTCGGTGCGACGTCGGTGCGACGGCGTACGGTGGGCGCCGGACGATCACACGAGGACCTCGGGGGTGGGGCGATGGGCAAGGCACCGCGGCTCGGACCGGTGGCCGACGGGCGCTACCGGCTGCGCAACGTCGGCAGCGGCCTGCTGCTGGAGGTGGCGGGCGGCAGCGCGCGGCACGGCGCCAAGGTGCGCCTGGGCGCCGAGGACGGCTCGGACGCCCAGGTGTGGCGGGTCTCGGCCGTCCACCAAGGCGCGGGGCTGTACCACCTGGAGAACGCCGCCAGCGGCAAGCGCCTCGACGTCACCGGCGCCCGGACCGAGGACGGCGTCCCGCTCCAGCAGTGGTCGGCCAACGCCTTCGGCGCCCAGGAGTGGCTGTTCGAGCAGCATGTGGACGCACCCGGCACCTACACGGTGACGGCCATCATCAGCGGCAAGGCGATGGAGGCCGCCGAGGACGGCTCGGTGCGGCAGTGGGAGGACCACGACCGGGCCGCCCAGTGGTGGCGGCTGGAGCGGGCCTGACCGGCCCGCCCCCGAACGGGCGAACTCCACCGCGCCCCGCCCCGCGACCGCGCTGCCCCGCACCCCGGCCCGCCTACCCTGACGCGGGGGCAGGGGGACATCCAGCGGCCCGAGCAGGCGGACGAGGTGCGGTCCATGGACACCGAGCCGGACACTCAGCCGGACACCGAAGGGCCCGTCGCGATCCTCGGGCGGGCCGCCGCCCACCTGCGCGGCGGTGCCGGGCCGGGCCCGCAGGCCGCGCGCCGGGCCGTGCGGATCACCGTGGCGGCCTGCGCCGGGTTCTACCTCTGCCTGTACGGGCTCGACCGGCCGGTCGCCGCCACCTACGCGCTGTTCGGCGCGGTCGCCATGGCCGGCCTCTCCCGCATCCCCGGCACCGGCCGCCAGCGGGCCGCCGTGGTGTGGCGGGTACTGCCGGCCGGCTGGCTCCTGGTCACCCTGGGCACCCTGCTGGCGGTCCGCACCTGGGCGGCCGTCCTCGGGATGCTGGTGATCGGCTTCGTCCTCGCCCTCGGGGCGGCGGGCGGGCCCCGGCCGGGCGGCGCCGCCCCCGGGCTCCAACTGCTCTACATCCTGCCCTGCTTCCCGCCCTACGCACCGCAGACCCTCGACCAGCGGCTCGGCGGCCTGACCCTGGGCCTGCTGCTGGTCATCGCCGCCGAGGCCTACCTGCTGCCCGATCCGCCCGTCCCCTCGTACACCGCCCGGCTGGCCGAGGCCGCCACGGTCGCCCGCCGGTGCGCCCTCGACCTCGCCCGGGCACCCTGGGCGCTGTCGCCGGGCAGCGCCGCCGCCGCCCTGGCGGCCGGCCAGGCGCTGCGCCCGTCCCACCTCCCCGAGGCCGAGCGGCCGGCCGGGCCCGGGCGGCG
>NZ_JBFAQT010000085.1:0-5706 GCF_040678895.1 Kitasatospora sp. NPDC049258 | reverse complement strand
TCGTCCGCGATGATCAGATCCGGCTCCAGCGCCAGCGCCATCGCGATCATGATCCGCTGACGCATACCGCCCGAGAACTGGTGCGGATAGTCGCCCACCCGGTCCTTGGCGGCCGGGATGCGCACCCGGTCCATCAGCTCGATCGCCTTGGCCTTGGCCTCGGAGCGGGAGGAGCCCCGGTGCGCGCGGAACATCTCGCCGAGCTGGAAGCCCACCGTCATGACCGGGTTGAGCGAGGAGAGCGCGTCCTGGAAGATCATCGCGATCTTCTGCCCGCGGATCCTGCGGCGCTCCTCCTTGCCCATCGTGAGCATGTCCTGGCCGCGGTAGAGGATCTGGCCCTGCGGGATCCGGGCCGGCGGCATGTCCAGGATGCCCATGATCGCCTGAGCGGTGACGGACTTGCCGGACCCGGACTCGCCCAGCACCGCCAGCGTCTCGCCGGCGGCGACGCTGTAGCTCACGCCGTTGACGGCCTTGGCGACGCCGTCCCGGGTCTTGAACTCCACATGCAGGTCCCGCACGTCCAGCAGGGGCCCCTGGTAGGGCTCCTCGCGGACGGACCGGACGGTGTCGGCAGCAGTAGTCACAGGACTCCCCTTGCTCAGCGCAGCTTCGGGTCGAGGGCGTCGCGCACGGCGTCGCCGAGCATGATGAAGGCCAGCACCGTGATGCTCAGCGCCGCGGCCGGGAAGAACATCACGTAGGGGGCGGTGCGGATCACCTTCTGGGCCGAGGAGATGTCCACGCCCCAGGAGATGGTCGGGTCCTGCAGGCCGATGCCGAGGAAGCTCAGCGTCGCCTCGGCGGTGATGTAGCCGCCGAGCGCGATGGTGGCGACCACGATCACCGGGGCGACCGCGTTGGGCAGGATGTGGCGCAGCATCAGGCGCCCGGTGCCGGCCCCGAGGGCCTTGCCGGCCACCACGTAGTCGGACTGCTTGACCGTCAGCACCGCCCCGCGCATCACGCGGGCGAGCTGGGTCCAGCCGAGGAAGGCCAGCGCCAACACCACCGTCCAGACGTTGCGGTAGGTGAAGGCGTTGAGCAGCACCAGGGCGCCGAGCAGGAGCGGGATGCCGAAGAAGATGTCGATGATCCGGGAGACCACCGAGTCGATCCAGCCCCCGAAGTACCCGGCCACCATGCCGGTGATCCCGCCGAGGAGGGTGACGGCCAGCGTGACGCAGATGCCGACGGTGATCGACGCCCGGGCCCCGTAGAGCACCCGGGCGTAGATCGAGCGGCCCTGGCCGTCGTACCCGAACCAGCCGGCCCCGAAGAAGTCCGTCCAGTCCGGCCGGCGCAGGTAGTTGAGGACCAGGTTGGACTGGCGCGGGTTGGCGTTGGTGAACAGTCCGGGGAAGATCGCGATGATCACCAGGAGGACGATCAGGGCCGCCGAGATCAGGAAGATCGGGCGGTGCCGCAGATCCCGCCAGGCGTCCCCCCAGAGGCTGCGGGCCTCCTCGCGCTTGGCCGGGTCGGGCTCGATCAGGGTGTCCTGCTCGACCAGCAGGCCCTGGTTGCCGACGTAGTCGAGGTGGCCGCTGCCCGGCGGCGGGAGCGGCTTGGGGTCGTTCTCGTCGTGCACGTCAGGCATAGCGGATCCTCGGGTCCAGGACTGCGTAGAGCAGGTCGACGAGCAGGCTGGCGACCAGGTAGACGATGACCAGCACGGTCACGATGCCGACCACCGTCGGCCCCTCCTTCTGGCCGATCGCCCGGTAGAGGATGTTGCCGACGCCCTTGACGTTGAAGATGCCCTCGGTGACGATCGCGCCGCCCATCAGCGCGCCGAGGTCGGTGCCCAGGAAGGTGACCACCGGGATGAGCGAGTTGCGCAGCAGGTGCCGGACGATGATGGTGCGCCGCGGCAGGCCCTTGGCGGTGGCGGTCCGGATGTAGTCGGCCCGCAGGTTCTCGCCGATCGAGGTCCGGGTGAGCCGGGCCACGTACGCCAGTGACAGGGCGGCCAGCACCGCTCCCGGGAGGAGGAGTTGGGTGATGTCGGTGGAGTCCTGCACGGTCGGGGTGACCCAGCCGAGGTTGGTGGCGAAGACGGTCTGCGCGATGTAGCCGAGCACGAAGACCGGGATGGAGATCACCAGCAGGGTGAGCAGCAGCACCAGGGTGTCGGCCACGCTGCCCCGCTTGAGGCCGGAGAGCACGCCCAGCGGCAGGCCCACCACGATCTCGAAGAAGAACGCGATCAGTGCCATCCGGATGGTGACCGGGAAGGCGTCGGCCATGATGCTGGAGACCGAGCGGCCGGTGAAGCTGGTGCCGAAGTCGAGGTGCAGGATGTTGTTCATGTAGTGCAGGTACTGCTTCCACAGCGGCTGGTCCAGGTAGAACTGGTGCCGCAGGCTGGCCACCTGAGCGGGGTCGGCCGCCTTGTCGCCGTACATGGCGGCGATCGGGTCGCCCGGCAGGGTGTACACCATCAGGAAGATCAGGAGTGTCGCGCCGAGGAACACCGGGATCATCTGCAGTACGCGCCGAATGACGTAGCTGCCCATCGTGCCTCCTTCCGAGGGGGCGGCCTAGAACCGGGGCCCCGCCCTCCGTGCGGGGAGGACGGGGCCAGTACGGGCGGGATCAGCCCTTGACCTCGACCTGGGTCCAGGCCGGGTTGCCGAAGGAGTCGAAGGTGACGTTCTGCACGTTGGTGGAGTAGCCCGAGTTGGTCCGGTAGTACCAGAGCGGGATCGCCGGCATGTCCTGCGCGAGGACGGCCTCGGCCTGCTGGTAGCCGGTCGCCGAGTCCTGGATGCTGGGCGCCGCGTCGGCCTGGTTGGCCAGCTGGTCGAACTGCGGGCTGCTGTAGCCGAAGTCGTTGGCGGCCGCGCCGGTCTTGTAGACGTCGGCGAGGAAGTTGGCGTTCAGCGGGTAGTCCTGCACCCAGCCGGTGCGGAAGGCACCGCTGATCTGGTGGCCGGTGATCGCCTGGCGGGCGGTCTTGAAGTCGGCCTTGGGGTCACCGACGCAGTCCACCCCGGTGTTCTGCCGGATGGAGTTGCAGACCGCGTCCACCCACTCCTTGTGGCCGCCGTCGGCGTTGTAGGTGATCTTCAGGCTGTTGCCCGGCACCCCGCCGCCTTCGGTGATCAGCTGCTTGGCCTTGGCCGGGTCGAAGTTGCAGAAGTCGCCGCAGGTGCCGGCCTTGTAGCCCTCGACCCCCTCGGCGACCCAGGCGGAGGCGGGCGTGCGCGAGCCCTGGAGCACGGTCTTGGTGATGGTGTTCCGGTCGATCGCCATCGACAGGCCCTGGCGGACCTTGGCGGTGTTGGCGCCCTGCCACTCGGGCTGGTAGAGCGTGAAGCCGATGTTCTGGATCGCGCCCTGCGCGGAGTCGATCGCCCGGTCGCCCAGGTCGCTCTTGTAGGTCGCCAGCGCGGAGGGCGGCACCTGGTCCATCACGTCCAGGTTGTTGGACTGCAGGTCCGCGTAGGCGGCCTCGGCGGTGGTGTACATCTTGAAGACCACGCCGCCGTTCTTCGGCTTGTCCACGCCCATGTAGCCCGGGTAGGTCTTGGTCACCACCTGGGTGTTGTGGTCCCAACTGACGAACTGGTACGGCCCGTTGCCCACCGGCTTCTGCCCGTACCCGACCGGGTCGTTGAAGAAGGCGTCCGGCAGCGGCGAGAAGGCGATGTACCCCAGCTTGTAGGGGAAGTAGGAGACCTTGCCGGCCAGCTTGATGGTGAAGTGGGTGTCGTCCACCACCGTCAGGCCGGACATCGTGGTCTTGGTGCTCGCGCCGCTCGCCGGGTGCACGTCCTGGTAGCCCTCGATGTCCGAGAACCAGGAGCTGTTGATCTGGTTGTTCGCGGTGGTGGCGGCCCAGTTCCAGGCGTTCACGAAGTTGGCCGACTTGACCGGCGTGCCGTCGTGGAAGGTCCAGCCCGTCTTCAGGGTCACGTTGAAGGTCTGCGAGTCGCTGGTGTCGATCGAATCCGCGACCTGCATCCGCAGCTGGGCGTTGCTGGGGTCGTAGTCGGCCAGGCCCTTGAAGAGGTTCTGCAGGATGCGCCCGCCGCCGGTCTCGTTCGCGTTGGCCGGCTGCAGCGGGTTCTGCGGCTCGCTGCTCTGGTAGCTGAAGGTCTTCTGGGCGTCGGACGAACCGCTACCGCTGCTACCGCCGCTACTGCCACATCCGGTGGCCAGCAGGGCCACGGATGTCGCACCGATGACGGCCCGGCGCACGCGGGTGGCTGAGGGCATGGAGCATCCTCCTAGGGGTGTGCAACGCATCACACCCCATGGAAGGCCCCGGTCGACGGCGGCGCGACCGCAGTACCGCCGGATGGGTGCAGCCCCTGGGCCGTCCGGAGACGCCGAAGGGCCCGCGGTGCCGGTAGGCGACCGCGGGCCCTTCCTGGCGAGCCGTCAGGCCGCGCTGGCCGCGCTCTCGCGGACCTGCGCGAAGTGGCAGGCCGAGTCGTGCGCGGCCGGCCCGCTCAGCACCTGCGGCACCGCCAGCAGCGGCGCCTCGGTGGCGCAGCGCTCCTCCGCCTTCCAGCAGCGGGTGCGGAAGCGGCAGCCCGAGGGCGGGTTGGCCGGCGAGGGGATGTCCCCGGAGAGCACGATCCGGTCCCGGGTCTCGCGGCCGGTCGGGTCCGGCACCGGCACCGCGGACAGCAGCGCCTGGGTGTACGGGTGGGTGGCGTGCTCGTAGATCTCCTCGTCGGTGCCGATCTCGACCATCTTGCCGAGGTACATCACGCCGACCCGGTCGGAGATGTGCCGGACGATGGAGAGGTCGTGCGCGATGAACATGTAGGACAGCTCGAAGTCGCTCTGGAGCTGCTCCAGCAGGTTGATCACCTGGGCCTGCACCGAGACGTCCAGCGCGGAGACCGGCTCGTCGCAGATGATGACCTCGGGCTTGAGCGCGAGGCCGCGGGCGATACCGATGCGCTGGCGCTGCCCGCCGGAGAACTGGTGCGGGTACCGGTTGATGTACTCCGGGTTGAGGCCGACCACGTCCAGCAGGTCCTGCACCGCCTTGCGGCGGTCGCCCTTGGGCGCCACCTCCGGGTGGATCTCGTACGGCTCGCCGATGATGTCACCCACCGTCATCCGGGGGTTGAGCGAGGTGTACGGGTCCTGGAAGACCATCTGGATGTTGCGCCGGACCGCCTTCAGTGCGGCGCCCGACAGGCGGGAGATGTCCTCGCCCTTGAACAGCACCTGACCGGCGGTCGCCCGCTCCAGGTTCATCAGGACCTTGGCCAGCGTCGACTTGCCGCAGCCCGACTCGCCGACGATGCCCAGCGTCTCGCCCTTGTGCAGGGTGAACGAGATGCCGTCCACGGCCTTGACCGCGCCGACCTGCTTCTTGAAGAGGATGCCCTGGCTGAGCGGGTAGTGCTTGACCAGGTCGCGGACCTCCAGGATGGGCTCAGCCATGGAGGGTCTCCTTCCAGAGGTGGCAGGCGCTCTTGCGGCCGGCGAGCTCGGCGCCGCCCTGGTCGAGCACCTGGTGCAGCGCCGGGATCTCGGTGCGGCAGAGGTCGGTGGCAGCGTCGCAGCGCGGGTTGAAGGCGCAGCCGGCCGGGACCTTGAGCAGGTTCGGCGGCAGGCCCTTGATCGCGTAGAGCTCCTCGCCCTTCTGGTCCAGGCGGGGGATCGAGCGGAGCAGGCCCTTGGTGTACGGGTGCGCCGGGTTGGCGTACAGCTCGTGCACGGGGGCGGTCTCCA
>NZ_JBFAQT010000084.1:0-6094 GCF_040678895.1 Kitasatospora sp. NPDC049258 | reverse complement strand
GGGGGGGGGCGGGGGGGGGGGGGGGGGGGGGGGGGGGGGGGGGGGGGGGGGGGGGCGCCCCCCCCCCCCCCCCCCCCGGCGCTCGGTCCTGCGGGCGGTGGTCAGTCCTGGTGGATGAAGTCCTGGATCAGCTTGACCAGCTCGGCGGCCTTCTCCAGGACGGCGACGTGGCCGCTGTCCAGCTCGGCGTAGCTGCTGCCCGGGAGCTGGGCGTGCAGGTCGCGGGTGAGGGCGACCGGGACGGTGATGTCCTGGGTGCAGCCGACCACCAGGGCGGGGGCCTCGATCTTCGGGAGCAGCTCGCGGATGTCGAGCCGCAGGTTGAGGTCGATGTGGCGCAGCGCACCCTCGGTGGCCTGGTTGCCGGCGACGATGTTCTCGATCGTCTCCCTGCCGAGGATGTTGAGGAAGGCCGGGCTGAACGCGGTCAGGGTGCCGAACCGGCCGAAGGCCTCGGCGTTGCCGGCCATGGCGCGCCAGGCGGACATCATGTTGCGCAGGTACTCGTCGCCCGGGTTGGTCCAGCCCGCGGTGAGCACCAGGCGGCGGACCAGGTCCGGCCGGATCGCCGCGACGGCCGCGCCGACCACCGAGCCGAGCGAGAAGCCGGCGATGTCGACCGGGCCGTCGGCGGCCTCCTCGATGACGGCGATGATCTGCTCGGCGAGCAGCTCGACGGTCAGCTCGCCACCGTCGTCCGTGGTCTCGCCGCAGCCGGAGAAGTCCGGCAGGATCACGGTCCGGCTGTCGCGGAAGTGCTCGACCAGGTGGCCCCAGGTGCCCTCGGCGCCGAAGCCGGTGCCGTGGATGAGGACCAGGCCGGGGCCGGTGCCCTCGGTCCGGTAGCTGACCTGGGCGGTGCCTGCGGAGACGGTAGGCATGGTGGTTTCTCTCCTCATGGTGTCGGGAGGACAACACGGACGACGGAGGTACCGCCGGGTGTTGCGGTTGATCTACTCCGTGTAGGGCAGACGGCTGCGGCGTGGCGTCCGGATTCCATTCAAGCCGGGCGCCGGTTCGCCTCGCATGCGGACGACCGAGAGAGTGTCAGGTCGCCCGCGTACGGCCGGTCAGGAGGCGACGGGCTCGGCGACCGGGGCGGCCTCGGCCGGTGCGGCCTGGGCCTCGGAGCCGCCCTGCGGCGCCTTCTTGAAGTTCAGCGCGACCAGGACCAGCAGGGCGATGCCGGCGGTGGCGACGAACACGGCGGTGCGCAGCCCGTCGTTGGTGGCGGTGCGCAGCGCCTCGCCGGACAGGCCCTCGGTGCCGGAGTTGGCGATGGCGACCAGCACGGCCAGGCCGACCGCGCTGCCGACCTGCTGGCCGGTGGAGACGATGCCGGAGGCGATGCCCTGCTCGTACGGGTGCACGCCGGTGGAGGAGGCGGCGAACATGGTGGTGAAGATGACGCCCTGGCAGACGCTGAGCACGACCAGGCCGGGCAGCAGCGCGAGGTACGAGCCGTCCGTCGACATGGTCAGGCCCATCGCCGCGGTGCCGGCGCCGCCGATCACGAAGCTGGAGATCAGGGTGGGCCGGATGCCGAAGCGGGTGGCCAGCTTGCCGCCGAGCATGGAGCCGAGGAAGCCCGCGACCATCGGGATCAGGAAGGCGTTGCCGGTCTCCAGTGCCGTGTAGCCGTGCACGGTCTGGAAGTAGACGGTCAGGAAGTAGAGCAGGGTGCCGAAGGTCGCCATGAACAGGAAGGTGGTGGCGACACCGGTGGAGAGGTTGGGGTTGCGGAACAGCCGCAGCGGCATCAGCGGGTCGGCGCTGCGCGCCTCGATCGCGATGAACGCGGCGACCAGGGCGAGGCCCACCAGCGCGCTGGTGAGGATGAGCGGGGAGGTCCAGCCGGAGGTGGGGGCCTGCACCAGGGTGAAGACGACCAGGGTGGCGCCGACCGTGGCGGTCAGCGCGCCCGGCAGGTCGAAGCGGCGGCCCTTCTCGCGGGCGCCGTCCGGGGTGATCAGCGAGAGCGCGAGCAGGGCGGCGCCGCCGGCCAGCGGGACGTTGACGTAGAAGACGGCCTGCCAGCCGAAGGCCTGGGTGAGCACGCCGCCGAGCAGCGAGCCGATCACCATGCCGCTGGCGCCGGCGGCGGCCCAGACCGAGAGCGCGCGGTTGCGCTCCTTGCCCTCGGTGAAGCTGGTGACCACCAGGGCCAGCGTGGCCGGGAAGAGGAAGGCGCCGCCGAGGCCCTGGACGGCGCGGGCGCCGACCAGCAGGGCGGGGGAGCCGGCCAGGCCGCCGACCAGTGAGGAGACGGCGTACAGCGACAGGCCGAGGACGAACATCCGGCGGCGGCCGAACAGGTCGGAGGCGCGGCCGCCGAAGAGCAGGAAGCCGCCGAACGCGACGGCGTAGGCGCTGACCACCCACTGCAGGGTCTGGGAGGAGAAGCCGAGGCCGCTGCCGATCTCGGGGAGCGCCACGTAGACGATGTTGTAGTCGATGGAGACGATCAGCTGGGCGAAGGCCAGCAGGGCCAGGAGGAGGCCCGAGCGGCGCTGCCTGGTGGCCAGGTCGGCTGCTGCGGAGGACATGGCATTACCTTTCGGTGGTGGACGGGCTGGTGGGCACGAGGGCGGGGAGCAGGACGACCCGGCGGCCGTTCAACTCGCCCTGTTCGAGGCGGTGGTGGACCTCGCGGGCGGAGCTGAGCGGGCGCCGCTCCAGCGAGCGGGGGCGCAGCCGTCCGGCGGCGAGCAGGCGGTTGACGGCGACGGCCGCCTCGGCCAGCTCGGCGCTGGTGGCGTGCGAGATGACGAACCCTCTGATCGAGCAGTCCTTCATGTAGAGCGGCCCGACCGGGAGTTCCGGTCTGGACCGGGCGCCGGCGAGCAGCACGACCCGGCCGCGCGGGGCGAGCAGCTCGACGGCGCCGGCGAGGTCGTTGGCGCCGGAGGTGTCCAGCAGGACGTCGACGCCGGCGGGGCAGGCGGTGCGGAGCAGCCGGCCGAGCTCGGGGTCGCGGTAGTCGAGGACCTCGGCCGCGCCCAGGGCGCGGCAGTACTCGGCGTCCCGGGCCGCCGCGGTGGCGACGACCCGGGCGCCGGCCTCGATGGCCAGGGTGACGAGGGCACTTCCGACGTTGCCCCCGGCGCCGGCCACCAGGACTGTGTCGCCGGCCCGGACCTGTCCGTGGGTGAACAGGCCCAGGTAGGCGGTGCCGGCGGGGTGGACCAGGGCGACCGCCTCGATCGGATCCACCCCCGCGGGCAGGTGGTAGAGCCGGTCGGCCGGGACCACGGCCTGTTCGGCCGCGGCGCCCTGCCGGCCGCCGTGACCGAGGCTGTTGCACCAGACCAGGTCGCCGGGGCGAAACCCGGGGGCGCCCGGGCCGGCCGAGACGACCCGGCCGGCCAGGTCGCGTCCGATCACGAAGGGGAAGTCGACGGGGGTCCGGAACACACCCGATCTCACGAAGGTGTCCACCGGGTTGACCGAGACCGCCAGGACGTCGACCAGGACGTCCGTCGGGCCCGCGACCGGGGCCGGCACCTCGCCGTAGCGGATGTTCTGCGGCGGACCCAACTGCTCGATGAAGGCTGCGCGCATGGTCCCTGATCCTGGCAGCGGGCCGCCGATCCGGCCTCTGCCGAGCGGATCGTTCGTCAACTCCGTTTGAGAACCGCAGGTCAGCGGTGGTCGGCCGGAACACCTGACACACTACACGGTGCAGGGCAGAGCTTCACCTACACCGTGTAGTGCAATTGAGGGGCAGGGCCGCCCCGGCGGTCCGCACCAAGACCCGAGGAAGCCCGCGAACTCCCTTCTCGCGACCTCAGCCCGCTGCCCAGGGCCCCCGCGGCCCGAACCCGAGGACGGTTACCCATGGCCATCGACCAACTCGTCAAGAGTCCCGGCACCCCGACGCCGGCCGGCGCGCCCGACACCGGGGCCCCCGGCGCCCGGCGCTCCTTCGCCACCCGGCTGCCCTCGCTCACCGGCCTGCGGTTCCCGGCCGCGCTGCTGGTGTTCGCCTACCACGCCGGGCTGCCGATCCCGTCGATGCGGGTGCTCGCCGACGACGCCGCGGCCTTCGACCTCTACAAGGTGGTCGGCCAGATGGGCGGCCTGGGCGTCTCGTTCTTCTTCGTGCTGAGCGGCTTCGTGCTGACCTGGTCGGCGAGAAAGCAGGACACCGCGAAGGCCTTCTGGCGGCGCCGGTTCGTGAAGATCTACCCGAACTACCTGATCTCCTGGGCGCTCGCCCTCGGGTTGTTCGCCAGCGCCTACACGCCGGCCAGGACCGCGATCGCCAACCTGTTCATGCTCCAGGTCTGGGCACCCGACTTCAGCCTCAACTTCAGCGTCGACCCGCCGAGCTGGTCGCTCGGTGCGGAGGCGGTCTTCTACGCCTCGTTCCCGCTGCTGCACCGGCTCTTCCTGCGGATCCGCCCGCAGCACCTGAAGTACTGGGTCACCGGCGCGATCGCCGGCATCATCGCCACCCCGGCCGTCGCCTACGCGCTGCTCCCGGACGGCCCCGGCATCCCCGGCGGTGAGCTCAGCTCGGTCTCGCAGTACTGGTTCAGCTACGTCCTGCCGCCCGTGCGCCTGCTGGACTTCGCGCTCGGCATGCTGGTCGCCCACGCGGTGCTGAACGGCCGCTGGCGCAACATCGGGATGATCTGGTCGAGCGCGCTCCTGGTCGCCGGCTACGTCCTGACGTACTACGTGCCGTACCTGTACGGCCAGCGCGCGGCCTGTATCATCCCGATCGTCCTGCTGATCGCTGCCGCTGCCGTCGCAGACGCCGAGAACCGCTTCACCATCTTCCGCAACCGGACGATGCTGTGGCTCGGCGAGATCTCGTTCGCCTTCTACCTGCTGCACTTCGTGGTCCTGACCTACGGTCGGACCCTGCTCGGCGACCGGATGTTCTCCACCCCCGCCGGTGCCCTGATCCTGGTCGCCGAGGTCGGCGTGTCCGTCCTGCTCTCCTGGGCCCTGTACGCCCTGGTGGAGCGCCCCATCACCAAGCGGTTCTCCAAGCCCCGCAAGCGCGGCCCGCAGCAGATCGGCTGACCGAGCGTCATCCGCAGTGCATCCGACCGACTTTCAGATCTGAAACCAGGAGAGACTGTTATGAACACCGAGCCGATCCTCGTCATCGGAGCCGGCGGCCAGGTGGGTGCTTCCGTGGTGGAGCAGCTGGTCGAGGCGGGCGCCAAGGTCCGGGCCAGTGCCCGCAACCCCGAGAAGCTGTCGGTACCGGCCGGGGTCGAGGTGGTCGAGGCCGACGTGCTCCGGCCCGAGACGCTGCCGGCCGCGCTGGCCGGGGTGCGCAAGGTCTTCCTCTACGCCCTGCCGCAGGGCATCGCCGACTTCCTGGACGCGGCCCGGGCCGCCGGCGTGGAGCAGATCGTCCTGCTCTCCTCGCAGACCGTGGTGGACGCCTTCCCGGAGCAGAAGCCGATCACCGAGATGCACCGGGCGGTGGAGGACGCGATCGCCGGCTCCGGGATCGCCCACACCTTCCTGCGGCCGCACAACTTCGCCACCAACATCCTGATGTGGGGCTGGCCGGAGTCGATCCGGGCCGAGGGCCGGGTGCGCTTCCCCTACCCGGAGTCGCACAGCGACGCGATCCACGAGAAGGACATCGCCGCGGTGGCGGTCAAGGCGCTCACCGAGCCGGGCCACGAGGGCCAGGCGTACTTCCTCAGTGGCCCCGAGTCGGTGACCCAGCGCCGCCAGCTGGAGATCATCGGTGAGGTGACCGGCCGGGAGCTGGTCTTCGAGGAGCTCACCGACGCCGAGGCCCGCAAGGCGCTCGAGCCGATCGTGCCGATCTGGGTGATGGACGCGGTGGTGGGCTACTGGGAGCACTCGGACGGGATCCCGAGCCACCTGAGCGACACCGTGGAGCGGATCACCGGCCGGCCGGCCCGCGGCTTCGCCGAGTGGGTGGCGGACCACGCGGCGGACTTCACCGGCTGAGGCCGGCCGGCCCGGACGGGTCGGGGAAGGGACGACGAGGCCCCCGAGGGGTGCGGACACGAGCCCCGGGGCCGTGGTGAGCTCACCTGGAGGAGCGTGCGGTCGTCCTCGACGGCGCGGACGCGCTGCGCGCCCTGGACGGGCC
>NZ_JBFAQT010000083.1:0-6225 GCF_040678895.1 Kitasatospora sp. NPDC049258 | reverse complement strand
ATCACCCACGACCTGGGCGTGGTGGCCGACGTCGCGGACAAGATCGCCGTGATGTACGCCGGCCGGATCGTGGAGACCGCCCCCGTGCACGAGCTCTACGCCCACCCCGCGCACCCGTACACCCGGGGGCTGCTGGACTCCATCCCGCGCCTGGACCAGAAGGGCCAGGAGCTCTACGCGATCAAGGGCCTGCCGCCCAACCTGCTGCGGATCCCGCCGGGCTGCGCCTTCAACCCGCGCTGCCCGCGGGCCCAGGAGATCTGCCGGCAGGAGGTGCCCAGGCTCTTCGACGTCACCGGGGAGGACGGCACGCCCGCGCCCGGCCGGGGCAGTGCCTGCTTCTACTGGAAGGAGACCCTCGATGACGCTTAGCGGAGCCGGTCCGAGCGGAGCCAGTCCGATCGGTGCGACGGCGCCGGAGGAGCTCGCCTTCAACCACCCGGTGGCGCGCGGCGAGCCGATCCTGGAGGTGCGCGACCTGGTCAAGTACTTCCCGCTCACCAAGGGGATCCTGTTCAAGAAGCAGGTCGGCGCGGTCAAGGCGGTGGACGGGGTCTCCTTCGACCTGGTCCAGGGCGAGACGCTGGGGATCGTCGGCGAGTCGGGCTGCGGCAAGTCGACGCTGGCCAAGGTGCTGATGAACCTGGAGCCGGCCACCTCGGGTTCGGTCCGGTACAAGGGTGAGGAGATCTCGCGGCTGAGCGGTGCGGGCCTGAAGGCGGTCCGGCGCAACATCCAGATGGTCTTCCAGGACCCGTACACCTCGCTGAACCCCCGGATGACGGTGGGTGACATCATCGGCGAGCCGTACGAGATCCATCCGGAGGTGGCGCCCAAGGGCGACCGGCGCAAGGCGGTGCAGGACCTGCTGGACGTGGTGGGGCTGAACCCGGAGTACATCAACCGGTACCCGCACCAGTTCTCCGGCGGGCAGCGCCAGCGCATCGGGATCGCCCGGGGGTTGGCGCTCAAGCCGGAGATCATCATCTGCGACGAGCCGGTCTCCGCGCTGGACGTCTCGGTGCAGGCCCAGGTGATCAACCTGCTGGAGCAGCTGCAGGACGAGTTCAACCTCTCGTACATGTTCATCGCGCACGACCTCTCCATCGTCCGGCACATCTCCGACCGGGTCGGCGTGATGTACCTCGGCAGGATCGTGGAGGTGGGCACCGACGCCGAGATCTACGAGCACGCCACCCACCCGTACACCCAGGCGCTGCTGTCGGCGGTGCCGGTGCCGGACCCGAGGGCGCGGGAGGTGCGGGACCGGATCGTGCTGGTGGGCGACGTGCCCTCGCCGGCCAACCCGCCCTCGGGCTGCCGCTTCCGCACCCGCTGCTGGCGGGCGCAGGAGCGCTGCACCACCGAGGTGCCCGGACTCGTCCGCCGGGATGCGCTGAGCGGGCCGGCCGCGCACGAGTCGGCCTGTCACTTCGCGGGGGAGCGGCAGCCAGGCGAGGGCTGACCCGCCGGCCCTTGGCCCGGCTCGAACGCACGGCCCGTCCCCGACCCCGGGGGCGGGCCCTCGCGCTGTCTGGGGGCCGGCTGAGGAGTCGGTCAACTGATCGTCAACTCTATTTCCGCTCAACGGACTTGATCGTCCGATAGGCGGAGTTGAATCTGTGAACTTCCGTGAACGATATGCGAGATATTGCTGCAGAATACATCGTCTTGGCAGGGCCATGTAACAGAAAAGAGATGTGCGAGCGATTCCGCCCGGGGGGCGCGGTGATCGATAGTTGCTCCACGCGGATCAGCGGGCGCTGTCAACTTGGCCGCACCGCCTTTGTATTGACCTTCGGCCTGCCTGGAACACCGGGCGGCGAAGGAGCTCCTTCGTTCCCCGCCCTGACTCGAGAGGCAGTTGAATGAGGCTCACCAAGACAATGCGATGGACGGTGGTGGCGGCCTCCACCGTCCTGGCCGTGGCTGCCTGCAGCAACAACGGGAGCAGTGGCGACTCCGGCAGCAAGCCGTCCCAGAACAGCGGTGCGCCCGTCAAGGACGGTGGCACGTTCCGGCTGGGCATTGTCGAGCCGACCGCGATCGACCCGTACAACACCCAGGAGTCCGAGGGCACCCTGGTCACCCAGGCCCTGTTCACCGGTCTGACCAGCGTCGACGCCGACGGCAAGCTCTCCAACGCGCTGGCCGAGAGCCGCACCCCCAACGACGACTGCAGCGCCTGGACCTTCAAGATCAAGAGCGGCACCACCTTCAGCAACGGTGAGCCGGTGGACGCCGCCGCGTTCATCCGGGGCTGGACCCGCGCCGCCGCCAAGGACGCCGCCTCCGACGTGGCCTACCACATGGCCGAGATCGACGGTTTCACCGCGCTCCAGGACGGCACCGCCACCACCTTCTCCGGGCTGTCGGCGCCGGACGCCAACACGCTGAGCGTCAAACTCGCCATCAAGGACTGCGAGTTCGACCTGCGGACCTTCCACACCGTGTTCAGCCCGGTGACCAAGGACGCCGGCCCGGCCACCAACAAGACCTACAACGACCAGCCGATCGGCAACGGCCCGTTCAAGCTGGACGGGCCCTGGCAGCACAACAGCAAGATCACCCTGGTCCGCAACGACAGCTACGGGCTGACCAAGGCGCACGTCGACCGGGTCGAGATCTCCATCCTCAACTCGGCCAACGCCGACCAGCTGGAGTACCAGGGCTTCCAGGCCGGCCAGTTCGACTGGGCCCGGATGCCCACCGAGCAGCTCGGCGCGGCCAAGGCGGTCTACGAGCCCAAGGGCGAGTTCCTGAACTGGGACGCCAACGGGATGAACTACATCCTCCCGATCACCTTCAACGGCCCGCTGAAGTCCAAGGAGGCCCGCGAGGCGGTCTCCTACGCCATCGACCGCGACGCGATCGTGGCCGGTGTGTTCAAGGGCTTCCGCAACAAGGCCACCACCCTGGTGCCGCCGGCCTTCAAGGACGCCTACCAGCCCGGCGTCTGCGTCAGCTGCGGCAAGCAGGACAAGGACAAGGCCAAGGAGCTCGCCGCCAAGGCGGGCCTGACCCCGGGCACCAAGCTGTACTTCGGCTACAACACCGGTGGCGGCCACGACGCCTGGGTGCAGGCCGTGGCGCAGCAGCTCAAGGAGGTCCTCGGCCTCGACGTCCAGATCGACGGCATCCCGTTCAAGGAGCTGCTGAAGAAGGAGCAGGGCCCGGACGCCACCGGCCTGTACCGCGCGGCCTGGGGCGCCGACTACCCGACCCCCGGCAACTTCCTGAACCCGCTGCTGTCCACCTCGGCGATCAACGAGGACGCGGCCACCCACAACGTCCAGGGCGACAACCGCGGCCGCTACAGCAACCCGGCCTTCGACGCCCTGCTGCAGAAGGCCACCGGCTCCAAGGACCAGGCCGAGCGCAACAAGCTCTACCAGCAGGCCGAGAAGCTCGCGATCGGTGAGGACCTGGCCCTGATCCCGCTCTGGAACCGCACCCAGCAGCGCGTGGCCAACACCGAGAAGTGGGTCAACCTGTCCTACGACTTCAACGAGAACCCGACCCTGTCGAAGGTCTCGCAGAAGTAACCGGCCCTTCGCTCCAGGCGCAGCCCGTTCCTCGATCCGTACGGAATCCCACCACCGTCGGCCCTGCCTCGACCAGGCAGGGCCGACGGTCCACCGTGCCCGCCCGACCCGGCGGAGCGCAGGGGTGGGCGACGCCGATCTGCCGCAACCACACAGAGAGGCAATTCCATGGGCAGATACCTCCTGCGAAGGCTTGGCCAGATGGTGATCGTGCTGCTCGGCGCGACGCTGATCCTGTTCGCCTGCCTGTTCGTCATTCCCGGGGACCCGGTCGGCTCGCTCGGCGGAAGTGAGCGCGCCCGCGACCCCGCGGTGGTCAAGCAGCTCCGCCAGCAGTACGGGCTCGACGAGCCGCTGGTGGTCCAGTACGCCACGTACGTGGGCAAGTTGGTCCAGGGCGACATGGGTGAGGACTACACCCAGCGCCGGCAGGTCTCGGAGATCCTGCTGCCGAAGCTGGTCAACACCTCCAAGCTGGCCGTCGCGGCGATGGCCATCGACGTGCTGCTCGGGGCGGCCGTCGGCACGCTCGCCGCGCTCAAGCGGTACTCCTTCCTGGACACCGTGGTCACGCTGGTCACCACCCTGCTGGTCGGCTTCCCGACCTTCGTGATCGGCATGCTGATGCTCAACCTGTTCGCCGTGCAGCTCAAATGGGTGCCGGTGATCGGTGATCCGAGCGATCCGGTACAGCTGATCCTGCCCTCCGTCACGCTGGCCATCATCGACGCGGCGCTGGTCGCCCGGCTGATGCGCGGGACGATGCTGGAGGTGCTGCGGGCCGACTACGTCAAGACCGCGATCGCCAAGGGCGTCCCCAAGCGGCAGGTGCTGCTCAAGCACGTGATGCGCAACTCGGTGATCCCGGTGGTCACGTACATCGGCATCTCGTTCGGCGGCCTGATGGGCGGCGCGATCATCACCGAGACCATCTTCAACTGGGACGGCGTCGGCATGGCGATGTCCACCGCGATCCAGCAGCAGAACAACCCGATCGTGGTCGCGGTGGCCACCTGGACGGTGGCCATCTTCGTGGTGCTCAACCTGCTGGTGGACCTGCTGTACGCGATGCTCGACCCCCGCATCCGGCTGAGCTGAGGGCGCCGAAATGACTGACGAGACTACAACCGCCGAACTCCGCAAGGATGTTCCCGCGCAGCGCGGGTCCGACGCCTCCGCCGAGCCGGCCGTCAAGGTGGTCCGGGAGTGGCAGGAGATCTGGCACCGCTTCGCCGCCAACCGGCTCGCCCTGGTCGGCCTGGTGCTGGTGGCCGGGCTGCTGTTCACCGCCGCCTTCGCGCCCTGGATAGCCCCGTACGACCCGCTCAAGCAGAACCTCATGAACACGCTCCAACCGCCCACCGGGGAGCACCTGTTCGGCACCGACATCCTCGGCCGCGACCAGCTGTCCCGGGTCATCTACGGGGCCCGGATCGCGGTGTTCGTCGGCCTGGTGTCGATCATCCTCACGCTGCTGATCGGCATCGTGCTGGGCGCCGTCGCCGGCTACTTCGGGCGGTTCTACGACACCCTGGTGATGCGCACCGCGGACGTCTTCTTCGCCTTCCCGCTGCTGATCGGCTCGATCATCATCATCACCGTCACCGGGCGGGGGGTGTGGCCGGTGGTGCTCTCGCTGGCCATCTTCGGCTGGGCCACCGTGGCGCGCCTGCTGCGCAGTTCGGTGCTCTCCGCCCGCGAGATGGACTACGTGCACGCGGCCCGCGCGCTCGGCGCCGGGCACCTGCGGGTGATCACGCGGCACATCCTGCCCAACTCGATCGCCCCCGTGATCATCTTCGGCACCTTCAACGTGGGGCTCGCGGTGGTCGCCGAGGCCGCGCTGTCCTACCTCGGCGTCGGGGTCAGCCCCGAAGTCCCCGAGTGGGGCAACATGCTCGCCTCGGGCCGGGGCTTCATCGGTGTGTACGACTACATGTGGACCCTGCCCTCGCTCGCGGTGGTGCTCACCTCGCTGGGCTTCATCTTCGTCGGCGACGGGGTCCGCGACGCGCTCGACCCGAAGCTGCGGTGAGCGGGATGACGAGCACGGACGCGACGCGGAGCGGGAGCGGCAAAGCGATGGACAAGGCACTGAAGGACGGCCCGGCCGTGGAGCTGCGGCAGGACGGCGCCGAGCCGGCCCTGCTCCAGGTCGACGACCTGCAGGTCGAGTTCGTCACCCGGGACGGCATCGCCCGGGCGGTGAACGGCGTGAGCTACAGCGTCGGTGCGGGGGAGACCCTCGCGGTGCTGGGCGAGTCCGGTTCGGGCAAGTCGGTGACCGCGCAGGCGATCATGGGCATCCTCGACACCCCGCCCGGCCGGATCAGCGGCGGCCGGGTGCTCTACCGGGGTGAGGACCTGCTCACCATGCCCGAGGAGCGGCGCCGGTCGATCCGGGGCCGGAAGATCGCGATGATCTTCCAGGACGCGCTCTCGGCGCTCAACCCGGTCTTCTCGGTGGGCTGGCAGCTCGGTGAGGTCTTCCGGGTGCACGAGGGGATGTCGAAGAAGGACTCCCTGGTCAAGGCCGTGGAGCTGATGGACCGGGTGCGCATCCCGGCCGCCAAGCAGCGGGTGACCGACTATCCGCACCAGTTCTCGGGCGGTATGCGTCAGCGGATCATGATCGCGATGGCGCTGGCGCTGGAGCCGGATCTGATCATCGCGGACGAGC
>NZ_JBFAQT010000082.1:0-6561 GCF_040678895.1 Kitasatospora sp. NPDC049258 | reverse complement strand
CCGCGCCGCTCAGCTGCGGGGTGTCGATCAGGAAGCGCAGCGCCGCGACCTGGTCCGCCAGCGAGATCACGCTCCAGTACTGCTCGCCGGAGCCGAGCCGGCCGCCCAGCCCCAGCTTGAACACCGGGAGCAGCCGGGCCCCGGCGCCGCCGCCCGCCGAGAGCACCAGCCCGGTCCTGGGGTGCACCACCCGGATGCCCGCCTCGGCGGCCGGCCGGGCCGCTTCCTCCCACTGCACGCAGACGGAGGCCAGGAAGTCCTGCCCGGCCGGGGCCGTCTCGTCGATCACCCGGGCGCCGGTCTGGCCGTAGTAGCCCACCGCCGAGCCGCTCACCAGCACCGCCGGCGGGTCCTTCAGCTCGGCCAGCGCACCGGCGATCGCCTCGGTGCCCAGCACCCGGCTGTCCCGGATCTCCTGCTTGTACGAGTCGGTCCACCGCCGGTCGCCGACCCCGGCGCCGGCCAGGTGCACCACGGCCTCGACACCCGCCAGCCCCGCCGTGTCCACCCTCATCAGCCGCGGGTTCCAGCCCACCCCGACGGTGCCGTCCGGCTGCGGTCCGGTCCGGCCGCGCTGCCGTACCAGCCGCACCACCCGGTGGCCGTCCGCCAGCAGCGAGCGGACCAGCGCCGAACCGATCAGACCTGTGGAACCCGTGACCGCGATACGCATGCTGCCATCCTCGCAGCCCCGGGGCCGGGGTCGGGGGCACGGCCTACCATGTCGGGCATGCGAACCAGCGATCTGACGATACGTCCGGCCGGAGTCGAGGACGAGCCGGCCCTGCTCGCCCTCGACCGCGCCGTCTGGTCCCCGGTCAGCGAGGTCGCCCCCCGGCGGGCCGAGGACGCCGTGCTCTTCGACGAGCGGCACACCCCGGAGCAGTTCCTGCTGGCGGAGCTGGCCGGCCGGGTGGTCGGCTACATCCGCCAGGTGCCGCCCACCCCGCTCGCCAGCAACCGCCACATCCGCCAGATCCAGGGGCTGGGCGTGCTGCCCGAGGCCCGCGGTCAGGGCGTCGGCGACGCACTGGTCGAGGCGGCCTGCGCGGCCGCCCGCGCCGAGGGCGCCCGCCGGATGACCCTGCGGGTGCTCGGCCCCAACGCCGCGGCCCGCCGGCTGTACGAGCGCCGCGGCTTCCGGATCGACGGCGTCCTGCCGGGCGAGTTCCTGCTGGAAGGCTGCTACGTGGACGATGTGCTGATGGGCCGTCAGTTGTCCGGGTGAGTGCCCGGGCGGACGGTCCCGGCGTGCCAAGTCGTGACCCGTCCGCCCCTGCCGTCCGCCGGTGCGGGGCCGGTACCGTTGCGGGGGTGACCAACTCGATCCCTCCCGGCTGGTACCCCGTCCAGGGGACGTCCCAGGAGCGCTGGTGGGACGGCAGCGCCTGGACCGCCGACGTACGCCAGAGCGGCGCGCCCACGGCCGGCCAGCTCGCCGACGCGCCGACGCAGGCCTGGGAGAGCCCGGCCCCCGCTCAGCCCGTCGCGCCGGTGCAGCCCGCGTTCCCGCCGACCGCCGAGCCCGCCTACGGCTACCCGCCGCAGGGCCCGCTCGGCGGCTACGGCTACCCGGGGCCGCCGCCGGAGCCCAAGCGCAACGGGCTGGTGATCGGCATCAGCATCGCCGTCGTGGTGGTGCTGCTCGCGGCGGCCGCGATCGGCTTCGCCTACACCCGCGGGGGCGACGACCCCGCGCCGCCCCCGCCGTCCCCCTCCCCGTCCGCCTCGGCCAGTGCCACCAGGTCCGCCCCGCCCTCGCGCAGCCCGAGCCCGCGGCCCAGCCCGTCACCCAGCACGGGTGCCTCGACCACGGTCACCGACGCCCAGCACGCGCTGCGGGTCACCGTGCCGTCGGGCTGGACGGCCAGGGACGCCACCGCGGTCGCCTCGATGCACGCCACCAGCGGCCCGTACGACTGCGGCCTGTCCGAGCAGTGCGTCCGCGGCCAGTTCTCGATCGAGGCGCAGGCGTTCCCGGGCACCGACGCCAAGATCGCGGCGGAGGCGGCGATGGCCAACTACGCCCCCGCTATCTTCGGCAAGCTGCTCGGCCACCGCGACCTGACCTCCGGCCCGATCACCGTCGCGGGCGTCGACAGCTACGCCGTGCGCTGGTACGTCACCCCGGAGCAGGGCGCCAGCGGCTATGTCCTGATGGTCGCGGCGCCGGCCGAGGGCGGCGGCTTCGTGCTGCTGCACGGCGGGGTGGACGACGACCCGCTGGCGCCCAAGGCCGCGGTGCTGGAGCAGATCGTCGCCGGCATCCGCTCCACCAACGCCGGCAGCGGCGCCTGAGGTGACCCGGCCCGGCCCGCCAGGGCCGGGCCCGCTCACTCCCCGAAGCGCTCCCACAGCAGGGGGAACCGTTTCGCCATCTCCCCGGGGTCGTCGAAGTCGAAGGGTTCACCCTCGGGGCCGGCCGGCTGCTCCAGCCCGAGGTCGGGCAGCGGCAACCCGGTGAGCTGCTCGTACGCCTCGTCGGCGGCGTAGCCCAGGTCCTCCGCCTCGCCGTCCTCCTCCTCGTCGAAGTCCGCCACCAGCTCGGCCATCGCGTCGGGCTGGTGCACGGCGCCCTCGAACACCTCCCGCCCCTGCCCGATCAGCCAGCACCGGAAGTAGTCGAAGGTGTCCTCCGAGGCACCGTCCAGCATCAGGTATGCGGCGCCCCACAGCTCCGTCAGGTACGCCCGCTGGAACCTGGCCTCGAACAGCCGGGCGAAGTCGATCACATCGTCGGGCGTCAGCTGCACCAGGCGCTCCACCAGCGCCTCGGCCTGGTCGTCCGGGTCGCCGTCGGCCGCGTCCCTGGTCTCGTCGATCAGCTGCCAGAAGTCCGTCTCGTACATCACCGCTCCAGCATCCCCGCTCACCCCGGCCCGCGCACACGCGGCGCACGGCGGGGCGGCCGGGGAATCCGCCGGCGGGCCGGCACGGACGGCCCGCCGGGCCGGGAAACGACGGTGCCCCGCCCGTCCGAGGACGAGCGGGGCACCGGGTGCGGCCGGACTAGAGGCCGAGGTCGCCCTCGAAGGCGCCCTCTTCCAGGCGGGCCTTGACCGTGCCCAGGTAGCGGGCGGCGTCGGCGCCGTCCACGATCCGGTGGTCGTAGGACAGAGCCAGGTAGACCATGTCGCGCACCGCGATCGTCTCGCCCAGGTCCGGGTGGTTGATGACCACCGGGCGCTTGACGGCGGCGCCGATGCCCAGGATCGCCACCTGCGGCTGGTTGATGATCGGGGTGTCGAACAGCGCGCCGCGCGAGCCGGTGTTGGTGATGGTGAAGGTGCCACCGCCCAGCTCGTCCGGGGTGACCTTGTTGTCGCGGGTACGGGCCGCCAGGTCGGCGGTCTTCTTCGCGATGCCGGCGATGTTGAGGTCGCCCGCGTCGTGGATGACCGGGACGAGCAGACCGCGCTCGGTGTCCACCGCGATGCCCACGTGCTCGGCGCCGTGGTACGTGATGGTGCCCTCGGCCTCGTTCACCTGGGAGTTGACGACCGGGTGGGCCTTCAGCGCCTCGGTGGCGGCCTTGACGAAGAACGGCATCGGGGACAGCTTGACGCCCTCGCGGGCCTCGAAGCCGGCCTTCGCCTTGGCCCGCAGGCGCATCAGCTTGGTGATGTCCACCTCGACCACGGTGGTCAGCTGGGCCGACACCTGGAGCGACTCGACCATGCGCTTGGCGATGACCGAGCGCAGGCGCGACATCTTGACCGTGGTGCCACGCAGCGGGGAGACCTCGGCGACGGTGGCCGGGGCCTTCGCGGCGGCGGCCGGGGCAGCGGCCCGGGCCTTGGCGGCCTCGGCGGCGGCCAGCACGTCCTGCTTGCGGATCCGACCGCCGACACCGGTGCCGGTGACGGCGGACAGGGCGACACCCTGCTCCGCGGCGAGCTTGCGCACCAGCGGGGTGACGTAGGCGTCACCGCCGTCGGCGGCCGGAGCGGCCTGAGCCACCGGAACGGCGGCGACCGGGGCGGCCGGGGCCGGGGCGGCGGCGACGGGCGCCGGAGCGGCGACCGGGGCGGCCGGGGCGGCGGCGACCGGGGCCGGAGCCTCGACCACCGGAGCCGGCGCGGCCGGAGCCGGAGCCGGAGCGGCCGGGGCAGCCGGAGCGGCGGCAACCGCACCCGCCGCGCCGATCAGCGCGAGCTGGGCGCCGACCTCGGCGGTCTCGTCCTCGCCGACCAGGATCTTGACCACGACACCGGCGACCGGCGACGGGATCTCGGTGTCCACCTTGTCGGTCGACACCTCCAGCAGCGGCTCGTCGACCTCGACGGTGTCACCCTCGGCCTTGAGCCAGCGGGTGACGGTGCCCTCGGACACGCTCTCGCCCAGGGCGGGCAGCAGGACCGGGGTGGCGTCCGCGGCCGGCGCGGCCGGCGCGGCGGCGACGGGGGCCGGAGCAGCCGGGGCGGCGGGCGCCTCGGCCACGGGGGCGGGGGCAGCGGCGACGGGGGCCGGAGCGGCCTCGGCCACCGGGGCGGCAGCGGCGACCGGCGCGCCGGAGCCGTCGTCGATGACCGCCAGCTCGGCGCCCACCTCGACGGTCTCGTCCTCGCCGACCTTGATCGAGGCAAGGATGCCGGAGGCCGGGGCCGGGATCTCGGTGTCGACCTTGTCGGTCGACACCTCCAGCAGCGGCTCGTCCATCTCCACGCGCTCACCCTCGGCCTTGAGCCAGCGGGTGACGGTGCCCTCGGACACGCTCTCGCCCAGTGCGGGCAGTGTTACTGAGACCGCCATGGTTTCAGCGACTCCTATCAAGTCTTGCGTACAGGAATGGGGGTGCTTGCGGCGTGATCAGTCGTGCGCGTGCAGCGGCTTGCCGGCCAGCGCCAGGTGCGCCTCGCCGAGGGCCTCGGACTGGGTCGGGTGGGCGTGGATGAGCTGGGCGACCTCGGCCGGCAGCGCCTCCCAGTTGTAGATCAGCTGGGCTTCGCCGACCTGCTCGCCCATCCGGGCGCCGACCATGTGGACGCCGACCACGGCGCCGTCCTTGACCTGGACGAGCTTGATCTCGCCGGCGGTCTTCAGAATCTTGCTCTTGCCGTTGCCGGCCAGGTTGTACTTGAGCGTGACGACCTTGTCCTTGCCGTAGATCTCCACGGCCTTGGCCTCGGAGATGCCGACCGAGGCGACCTCCGGGTTGGAGTAGGTGACCCGCGGCACGCCGTCGTAGTCGATCGGCACGGCCTTGAGGCCGGCCAGGCGCTCCGCCACCAGGATGCCCTCGGCGAAGCCGACGTGGGCGAGCTGCAGGGTCGGGGCGAGGTCGCCGACGGCCGAGATGGTCGGCACGTTGGTGCGCATGTACTCGTCGACCAGGACGTAGCCGCGGTCCAGCGCGACGCCGTTCTCCTCGTAGCCGAGGCCGGCCGAGACCGGGCCGCGGCCGATCGCCACGAGCAGCAGGTCGGCGTCGATCTGCTTGCCGTTCTCGGTGGAGACGCGCACGCCGTCGGCGGTGTACTCGACACCGGAGAAGCGGGCCTTGAGCTCGAACTTGATGCCACGCTTGCGGAAGGCACGCTCCAGCAGCTTGGAGGAGTTCTCGTCCTCCAGCGGCACCAGGTGCGGCAGGGCCTCGACGATGGTGACGTCGACGCCGAAGGACTTCCAGACGGAGGCGAACTCGACACCGATCACGCCGCCGCCGAGGATGACGGCCGACTTCGGGATCCGGTCGAGCTTGAGGGCGTGGTCCGAGGAGATGACCCGGTCGCCGTCGATGGTCAGACCGGGCAGCGACTTCGGCACCGAGCCGGTGGCGAGGATGATGTGGCGACCCTCGATGCGCTGGCCGTTCACGTCCACCGAGGTCTGCGAGGAGAGCTTGCCCTCGCCGGTGATGTAGTTGACCTTGCGCGAGGCGACCAGGCCCTGCAGGCCCTTGTACAGGCCGCTGACCACGTCGTCCTTGTACTTGTGGACACCGTTGATGTCGATGCCCTGGAAGGTCGCCAGGACGCCGAACTCGGCGGCTTCCTTGGTCTCGTCGGCGATCTCGGCCGCGTGCAGCAGGGCCTTGGTGGGGATGCAGCCGCGGTGCAGGCAGGTGCCGCCGAGCTCACCCTTCTCGATCAGGGTGACGCTCAGACCCAGCTGGGCGGCGCGGAGCGCCGCGGCGTAACCGCCGCTTCCGCCTCCGAGAATGACTACGTCGAAAACGGTGCTGGCGTCGTTCGCCACGTCACGTCCTCCATGCAAGGGGTGCGGTTCGCCGGGCCGGTCGCGGTCCGGTGGGTCGGAAGCCTTTGTAAGGCGCCCAGTCGTGCCGGAAATACATCTTTGCACTTGTTGGCGGCGGCTGGCGTCGGGGGCTGCCCCGACGGGCCCCGCGGGGCCGTCCACGGGCGGCCGAGCAGCCCGTACGTGTGGTTATTCTCGCAGCTCAAACCCGTGCCAGGGCAGGGCCGAAGGGCCCGACGGCGGGGCGGTGCCCCCACCGGCTTCCGCTCTGCGGAACAAAGTTTCGCCGGAGGCGAACAGGCGATCTGATTGCGAAGCCCGTTACCGGCTGGTAATGCCAAAGGGGCCCGGCGCCCTCGCGGT
>NZ_JBFAQT010000081.1:0-7354 GCF_040678895.1 Kitasatospora sp. NPDC049258 | reverse complement strand
GTGCTCGACCACCGGTACCGGGCCGCGCTCTGCCTCGAACAGCTCGGCCGCAGCGCCCGCCCGGGCTGCCACCCTCCACCACGTTCGTGCCTCAGGCCTACCAGGGGCCGTACGGTCCGATGTTGCGCCGCCCGCCGCCACCACGCCCGTCCGTCAGCTCCTTGATCGCGGGCCGGACGTCGACCATGTACACGATCGAGGCGACCAGGCCGGCCAGGGTCAGGAAGCCGGTAGCCACATTGGCGCCGAGCAGCAGGTCCAGGCCGAGCGACAGGCCGAGCAGGACCAGCCAGAACGGCTTGGTCTTCTTGCCCGCCGCCCGGTAGGCGTCCTCGCGTCTGGTCACCGCGTCCACGAAGGCGAACAGCTTGAACCCGATGATCGCGATGGCCAGCCACCAGAACGGGTTCAGGACGTCGAAGAGCAGGATCTGCTGCACTGCGGTCTCCTCACTGCCTCTTCGGCTCGGGCGGCGCGGTCGGGCACCTGCGGTCCGGTCTCACGGGGCCTGCCCGAGCGTCTCGCGCCGGGCGACCCCTCACCCATCGTGACACGACGGCCCGGGGCTCACCGGTGAGAACGGACCGAACCGTCCGGACGTGCCCCGATCGGCCCGTCCGCCCGGCCCGACGACCGATGGCCGCCAGCAGGCGGGGTTACTTCTCGGTACCGGCCTTGCGGGCCCGCCCGGACTTCTTCGCGGTCGGGGCCTCGGCGGAAGTGTCGTCCACCAGCTCGCCCTCGACGGGCTCCTCGGCCGACCCGGCGGCCTCGGCGTCCACGACGACCTCGGTCACCTCGGCGGGCTGCGCCGCGCTCCCGTCCGCCGGGCCACGGCCCTTCTCCACCACGGCCTTGCCGCGCACGGCCAGCTCCTCGTAGGCCTCCATCGCCTTCACGGCGAGCTCGGCGGCGCGGCCGACCTGCTGGAGTGCGAAGGTCTGCGCCTTCTCCTGCAGCTCCTTGAGGTCGGTCGGCAGGGTGCTGACCGTCTCGGTCACCTTCGCCTGGGCGCCGGCCAGCGCGGTCTGGGCCTCCTGGAACCGGGCGGCCGCCTTCTCCTGGGTGGCCTTGCGGTCGGCGGTCAGCTCCTCGACCTTGGCCGGGACCTCGCGCAGCTTCTCGTAGGCCAGGTCACCCGCGCCCGCCAGGGCGTAGAGCGGGGTCGGGTCGGTGAGGGTCTTCTTGATCTCGTCGGTGATCGGCATGTCCGGTCCTCCTGTGTGCGTGGACGGCCCGGCCGGGCCCGTCGGAAGGTCTGGGTGCGGCGCTGTCAGCCGCCGGCCTCGGCCGCGTCCGCGACCGCCCCGGGAATCTCGCGATTCTCCTTGAGGAAGGCCTCGTACACCGCCAGCAGCGCCTGCTTCTGACGCTCGTTGATCAGCGGATCCGCCAGGATCGCGACCCGCAGACCGGGCGCCTCCCCGTGCCGCTCCTCCAGGATCCCGGCCTGCACGTACAGCGTCTCGGCCGAGATCCGCAGCGCCTTGGCGATCTGCTGCAGGATCTCCGCACTCGGCTTGCGCAGCCCGCGCTCGATCTGGCTGAGGTACGGATTGGACACCCCGGCGGCCTCCGCCAGCTGCCGCAGCGAGTACTGCGCATTGCGCCGCTGCTCGCGGATGTACTCGCCGAGCGAGCCGACGTTCAGTGAGGCCATGCCAGCAGTCTGCACCCACCTGCTTGCAATTGCAAGCAGACTGCTAGCAGCAGCAACCGGCGTGTCGCACCGGCTCGGAGCTCCGGCCGACGTCCTGGCGAAGCGCGACCATGGCCGTCATTTCCTGACCCAGGGCATGTCCGTGGTCCCGTGGTCCCGGTGGGGCGGTGCCACGACGCGACTCCCCACTCGGACCCGCAGTGCTTGCCGGTCCGGTCGTACCCGGGTGTGATCGACCTCTCCGTCACCGACGCCGCGGAAGTCGCGGAAAACGGCCACCGGCCACTGCCCGGGGTCCGAGCCGGTGGTCATCCAGCAGCAGTAGGTGTGGTTGCTGTTCATGCCCCAAGGCAGCAGGCCGCCGGGGTCCGGGAACACCGGCGTACGTTCCTGGTCCCAGAATTCGTCCTCGGGTGACCAACTGGATCATGGAGTTCAGCCGCCGCCGAGCTTGGCCACGGCGTCGCGCGCCCGCCGCATACTGTCGAGGCATGGCGATCTTCAACTCCTACGACGGCACCAGGCTCTGGTACGACACGTTCGGCACCGGCCCGGCGCTGGTCGCCCTCCCCGGCGGCCCGGGGATGGACGCCCGCTACCTGGGTGACCTCGGCGGGCTGGACGCCGGGCGGACGGTGATCCGGCTGCACCCCCGCGCCAGCGGCCGGTCCGAGGCGCCGGAGGACCGCTCCGGCTGCTCCTTCGCCGAGCAGGCCCGGGACGTCGAGGCGCTGCGCCGGCACCTCGGACTCGACCGGTTCGACCTGCTGGGCCACTCGGCGGGCGCGCTGACCGCGCAGCGGTACGCCGCCGAGCACCCCGACCGGGTCCGGCGGCTGGTCCTGGTCACCCCGGTCGGGCGGGCCGCCCGGGAGCCGGACGAGGACGAGCTGGCAGCGCTGCGCGCGGCCCGGTCGGACGAACCCTGGTACCCGGACGCGGCGGCGGCCGTGGCCGAACTGCGGCTCGGCGGGGGCGATCCGGCGGAGCTGGCGCGGCGGATGACCCCGTTCTTCTGGGGCAGCTGGACCGAGGAGATCCGGCAGGCCGCCTTCGACCCCGGGCTGGCGCCCGCCCCGGCCTGGCTGCGCGCGGAGTTCTACGCGAGCGCGGGCGCGGGCGCGCCGAGGCCGGTCCGGGTGCCGGTGCTGGCCGTGGCCGGCGGCCGGGACGGGCTGATCGGGACTGCGCCGGCCCGGCTGGCCGCCGACTGCCATCCGCGGGGCCGGCTGGAGGTGCTGGCCCGGGCGGGCCACCGGCCGTGGGTGGACCGGCCGGAGGAGTTCCGGGCGCTGGTCGGCGCCTTCCTCTACCGGCCCGCTGACGACCGACCCACCGACGACCGGCCCGCTGACAACCGACCCACCGACAGTCGGCCGGACGCGGGTCGGCCGGACGCGGGTCGGCCGGACGCGGGTCGGCCGGACGCGGGTCAGGCGCCGGTGAACCGCCGGTAGGCGGGGGCCAGCAGATCGGCGAGGTCACGGCCGCGGACCGTGATGCCGGAGGCCCCCGGCCCCGCCGAGGCCGAGCCGACCCGCTCGGTGTCCTGCTCCCGGTCGGCGCCGCCCAGGGTGAACTCGCCCTGCCAGAAGTCCGCCAGGCAGTCCACGAGCGGTCGCTCCCCCCGCTCGGCCCCGGCCGCACCTGCGGGCAGCGGCTGGGCGGATGACTCGTCCACGGGGGTCACGCTCCGATCGCGTCGGCCGACAGGGCGAGCAGCTCGCGCAGCTGCTCCGCGGGCAGTTCGGTGAGCCACTGCTCGCCCTCACCGACCACCGTACGGGCCAAGGTCCGCTTGCTCTCGATCAGCTCGGCGATCCGCTCCTCCACCGTGCCGACGCACACCAGCCGGCGCACCTGGACGTCCCGGCGCTGCCCGATCCGGTGGGCCCGGTCGGTGGCCTGGTCCTCGACCGCCGGGTTCCACCAGCGGTCCAGGTGGATCACCTGGTTGGCGGCGGTCAGGTTGAGCCCGGTGCCGCCCGCCTTGAGCGAGAGCAGGAACACCGGCGGCCCGTCCGGCGACTGGAACCGGGCCACCAGCTCGTCCCGCTCGCGCTTGGGCACGCCGCCGTGCAGGTGCAGCACCTCCCGTCCGAGCCGGCCGCTCAGGTACGGCCGCAACCGGGCGCCGAACTCGGCGTACTGGGTGAAGACCAGGGCCCGGTCGCCCTCGGCGAGCGCCTCGGCGAGCAGTTCCTCCAGGCGCTCCAGCTTGCCCGAGCGGCCGGCCAACGCCGAACCGTCGCGCAGCAGTTGGGCCGGATGGTTGCAGACCTGCTTCAGCCGGCCGATCGCGGCCAGCACCGCGCCCTTGCGCTCGACCCCGCGGATCCCTTGCAGCCGGGCCAGCAGGTCGGCCACCACGGCCTGGTAGAGGCCGGCCTGCTCGGCGGTGAGGCCGCAGCGCACGGTGAACTCCTGCTTGGCCGGCAGCCCGGCCGCGACGGCCGGATCGCTCTTGTGCCGGCGGAGCATGAACGGGCCGGTGAGGCGCTGGAGTTCGGCGGCGGCGTCGAGGTTGCCGGACTGCTCGACCGGGATCGCGAACCGCTCCTTGAAGGACTCCGCACTGCCGAACAGACCGGGATTGGCGAAGTCCAGGATCGCGTGCAGTTCGGCCAGCCGGTTCTCCACCGGGGTGCCGGTCAGCGCGATCCGCGGGCCGGAACGCAGCGCGCGGATCGCCCGGGACTGGCCGGCGCCGCTGTTCTTGATGTGCTGCGCCTCGTCGGCGACGATCCGCCGCCAGCGGGTGCGGCGGAGTTCGGCCAGGTCGCGCTGGACCAGGCCGTAGGTGGTGACGACCAGGTCGGCGGTGGTGTCCGGCGGTTCGCGGTCGGCGCCGTGGTGGACGTGCACCCGCAGCCCGGGGGCGAACCGGGCGGCCTCCCGTTGCCAGTTGCCGACCACCGACATCGGGCAGACCAGCAGGGTCGGGCCGATCGCGCCGCGGGCCTTCTCCACGCTCAGCAGGGCGAGGGTCTGGACGGTCTTGCCGAGGCCCATGTCGTCCGCCAGCACGGCGCCGAGGCCGAGCCGGGCGAGGGCGTCCAGCCAGGCCACTCCGCGCTCCTGATAGGGGCGCAGGACGGCGGTGAAGTCGGGAGGCAGCACGGGGGCCGGGGCATCGGTGGCGGCCCGGCCGGCCAGCAGGTCTCCGATCGGCCCGTCGGCGTGCACGGCGGCCACCGGCAGGCCGGGCACCGGCGAGTGGCCGCCGAGCGCCAGCCGGAGCAGCTCGGCGCCGTCGAGCACGCCCTCGCCCCGGTGGGTGAGGAAGTCGAGGGCGGCGGCGATCTGACCGGCGTCGACCTCCACCCACTGCCCGCGGAGCCGGACCAGGCCCTGCTGGGCGGCGGCCAGTTCGGCCAACTCCTGCTCGGTCAGAGCCAGTTCGCCGACGGCCAGCTGCCACCTGAAGTCGAGGACGTCGTCCCGGTCGATCCTGCCCCGGTGCTGGACGACGCCGGGGGTGGGGGTGCGGGCGGTGAGCAGCAGGCCGAGCCGCGGCCGGCGCTGCCACCAGGCCGGCAGCAGCACGCCGAAGCCCGCCCCGGCGAGGACGGGGGCGGCCTCGCGCAGGAAGTCCAGGGCCGCCGCGCGGTCGAGCGGCAGGCCGGCGGGCCGGGCCGAGCGCAGGGCCGGGCGCAGCTCGGGGCGGTGCAGGGCGGCGCGTTCGAGCTCGGCGCGGTAGAGCTCGGCGGGGTCGCCCTCCGCAGTGCGGGCCGCGGAATCGTCCACCGCCCGCGGGTCGGCCACCGCCCGCGGGTCGGCCACCGCCCGCGGGTCGGCCACCGCCCGCGGGTCGGCCGCGAGGGCGTGGGAGAGCGCGGCGGCGGCCGGTCCGCCCGTCCACAGGTCGGCGGCGGCGACCAGCAGGGAGGGGCGGTGGACCGGCTGGAGCAGGAAGTCGAGCCGCCAGTCGTCCACGGCGGGCCGGCCGTCCGGGTCGTCGTCGGCGGGGCCGAGCGGCTCGGACAGCCGCAGGCACAGGCGCAGCGGGCGGCGCTCGGGGCGCCCGTCGTACCAGGCGGCGAGCCGCTCCCCCAGTCCGGGCGGGGCGGCGGCGAGGCGGCCGTCGGGGGTGCCGAGCGCGGCCAGCCACTGTTCGGTGGGGCCGGCCTCGGGGTCGGGGCGCGGCAACGGCGCCGGGTGCGGGAGCGCGGCCGGATCCGCCAGGGCGGCCCTGGCCTCCTGGTCGACCAGGGCGTCGAGCACCGCGTGGAGCAGCCCCCGGCCGCCGGGGGTGTCGCCGCGGGGGACGTCCTCGGCGCGGCAGACCGGCGGGCAGCCGGCCGCGAGCGCGGCGGCCTCGGCCCGCGCGGGGCCGTCGAGGGCGGCCTGCCAGCGGGCGTACGGCGTGCCGTCCTCGATCCGGAGCACCGGGCGCAGCAGGCCGCGGCCGAGCAGCCGCCAGGCCAGGTCGTGGACGGCGGTCAGCCAGCGCAGCGAGGCGCCGTAGGCGATCTCGACCGGGCCGCGGCCGGGCAGTTCGGCGGTGGCTCCGGCCCAGCGCGGCTCGTAGAGGGCGCCGAGCAGCTGGGCGGCCTCGGCGGGCTCGAACACCAGGGTGGGGGCGCGCCAGGCCGCCAGCGAGACCCCGCCGGAGGTGGCGCCGACCGGCAGGTCGGGCGAGGGTGCGGGCCGGCCGCCCAGGCTGGGCAGCCGCAGGCCGGTCCAGCGTTCGGCGCCCTGCTCGGCCAGCCAGCCGAGGCCGGGGCCGATGCCGGCGAGCAGCCGGGCGACCTCGGCGGCCGGGCAGGCGAAGGGGTGGGCGTGGCTGCCGGGTTCGGTCCGGACGGTGCGGAAGGCATCTGCATCCTCGGCCCACAGCGCGAGGCGGCCGTCGCTCCGCCAGAGCGCGTGCAGGGCGTACATGGGTGTGCCTCCGTGGTCCGGTCGCTTCACCCTAGCCCGGCTCCGCCCGCCGCTACCCGGGCGGCGATCGAGGACAGGAGCTGACCGCATTCGTCGATAGCGTCGGTAGCACCGAGAGCGGGCGCGGCCGGGCAGGCCGCCCCGGAGGACGACGAGAGGCGACCGAACATGCCCACCCTGGTGAACGCGGAGACCGACGAGCGCGATGCCCTGCTCTCCTTCCTGGCCGCCCAGCGCGGCGGGCTGCGCCGCGCGGTGCACGGGCTGACCGAGGAGCAGGCGGCGAGCACCCCGACCGTGAGCGCGCTCTCGCTGACCGTACTGATCAAGCACGCGGCGCGCTGCGAGCGGTTCTGGATCGTCGACAACCTGCGCGGGCAGGGCGCCGACACCGGCCGGGGCGAGAGCGACTGGGCCGACGAGTACCGGCTCGCCGAGGGCGAGAGTCTGGCGGCCTGGCTGGCCACGTACGAGCAGGTCGCGACGGAGACCGAGAAGATCGTCCGGGAGCTGCCGAGCCTGGAGGTGGACTTCCCGCTGCCGGTGGCGCCCTGGTTCCCGCCGAACAGCCGCCGCACCGCCCGCTGGGTGCTGCTGCACCTGATCCAGGAAGCCGGGCGGCACGCCGGCCACGCGGACATCATCCGCGAGACGCTCGACGGGAAGACCGCCTTCGAGCTGGTCGACGAGACCGGCGCCGCCTGACCGCGCCCGCCCCGGCGCCGCGCCGTGCCTCCGCGCCTGCCGGCGGATCACCGTCTTGGTCCGCATCAGGAACTCGCCGAGGTAGCTGTCGTGCGGCACCCCCGG
>NZ_JBFAQT010000080.1:0-7549 GCF_040678895.1 Kitasatospora sp. NPDC049258 | reverse complement strand
GCCGTCCACGCCCTCCCGGTCGGTGGTGGTGTCGTCCGCGAAGCGACGGTCACCGGTCGCGTCGGGCACGTACTTCACACAGACAACGATCCTCAAGCTCACGGCCTGTCTCCTGTACTGGTCTCGTCCGGCGGCTGCGGCTGTGCGGCGGGCGGAACACACGCTTTCCAGGCCCACTCGGGCCGCGTCTTCCTGCGCCCGTCCGGAACTTCCTGGCAGCATACTCGCCAGTAGCTTAGCCGTCACTACTGGCCAGTAGCTTAGCGTCGCCCGGGCCCCGGCCGACCGCTCCGCAGCCCCGCCCGGCCCCTGGCGGCAGCCCGGGCGAGCACGAGTACGGACCGGCCGCACTGCCGTCCTGGCCCCATCCTGCCCCAGGTCGGGCCGCGCACCACCTGACTGGGCGGCAGATCGGCTGTGAGATTGAAGGTCTTGACAGGCCGACGGCCGACCATGATCCGGCCCGAGGCCCCCCGGGCACCCGCCGAGGGCCTCCCGCCGCCGCTCAGACGGCTTCGCCGAGCGCCGCGATCACATCCGGCCGGCGCGGCTGACCCGCCGCCCGGCGGACCACCCGGCCGTCGGCGTCCAGCACCAGCACGGTCGGCGTCCGCAGGATCTCCAGCCGGCGCACCAGCTCCAGGCTCTGCTCGGCGTCCACCTCCACGTGCGCGACACCGTCCACCATCGCGGCCACCTCGGCCAGCGTCCGGCGGGTCGCCCGGCAGGGCTGGCAGAACGCCGTGGAGAACTGCACCAGCGTCGCCCGCTCCCCCAGCTCCGCGCCGAGCTCCGCCGCCGACAGCCGTACCGCCCCGTCCTTCGGACGCACCCGCAGCCTCCCGTCCCGCGCCGCGCGCCACAGCCCGAAGGCGCTCGCCACCGCGAGCACGACGCCGCACACCACCAACCCGGTCACCGCTCCAGTGTGCGCCACCGGTGGCGGGCGCCGGTCCGCCGGGGGCCACCGACGCGTACCATCGGCGCGTGGACTCCCTTCCCGCACCGACGCCCCGGCTGACCAGCCGCCGGGTGGTCGACCTGTGCCGGGCCACCACCTCGCGCTGTCGCTGACCCGTCACCCCAGGTCAGCCCACCCCGTCGTGCCACCCCGGAGTCCCGCATGCAGATCGATCCGCGCGGGCAGCGCTTCGCCGCCGCGCTCACCAGCCTCCTGCTCGCCGCCGCCCTGATCACCGCCAGCGGCCCGCTGCTCGCCGTCCAGACCGCCGTCTTCGCCGTCGCCGCCCTCGCCGGCCTGCGGTACTCGCCGTACGGACTCCTCTACGCCACCCTGCTGCGGCCCAGACTCGGCCCGCCGCGCGAGCTGGAGGACGCCCGGCCGCCCCGCTTCGCCCAGGGCGTCGGCCTCGCCTTCGGCCTGATCGGCACCGCCGGCTACCTGGCCGGCGCCGACTGGCTGGGACTCACCGCGACCGCCCTGGCCCTGGCCGCCGCCTTCCTCAACGCGGCCTTCGGCTACTGCCTGGGCTGCGAGCTGTACCTGCTGCTGCACCGCGGCCGGGCCCGGCTCGGCACCGGCCGGGCCACCACCGGGTGACACAGCTCTCAGGCCCGGCGGGAACCGGGCGGCGCATCCCGCTGCCCGGACCCCTCAGGTGACAGCAGGCACTCCTTCGAGGGATCATCTCCGAGTAACACACCCGTGGCCGCTGCCGCGTGCCGCGACTCGGACGGCCCCGACCTGCGCCCCGGGTACCACCTGACCGGGCACCAGCCCGTGGGAAGTAGGGCTGACGTGGCAGAGTTCGTGTACCCGCCGGTGATCGGCGCGGCGCTCACCGCCTTCCGTGCACTGGACGTCCGGATCACCATCGTCGGCGCCGAGCACATCCCCGCGACCGGCGGCGCCGTCCTGGTGAGCAACCACATCAGCTACCTGGACTTCCTGTTCGCGGGGCTCGGCGCCTTCAAGGGCGGCAAACGCAAGACCCGGTTCATGGCCAAGGACGACGTGTTCAAGCACGCCGTGTCCGGCCCGCTGATGCGCGGCATGAAGCACATCCCGGTGGACCGCACCGACGGCCAGCCCGCCTACGAGGCCGCGGTCAAGGCGCTCCGGGACGGCGAGGTGGTCGGCGTCTTCCCCGAGGCCACCATCAGCCGCTCCTTCACCCTGAAGAAGTTCAAGACCGGCGCCGCCCGGATGGCCGCCGACTCCGGCGCGCCGCTGCTGCCGGTGATCCTCTGGGGCACCCAGCAGCTGTGGACCAAGGGCCGTCCGAAGACCCTCACCAAGCGCCACGTGCCGGTCACCATCATGATCGGCGAGCCGATCGCGCTCGCCCCCGGGGACAAGCCGGTGATGGTCACCCGCCGTCTGCGGGCCGCCATGACCGAGATGCTCGACCGCGCTCAGCGCGACTATCCGGGCAAGCCCGCCGGCCCCGAGGACTCCTGGTGGCTGCCCGCCCACCTGGGCGGCACCGCGCCGACCCTGGAGGTCGCCGAGGCGGAGGACGAGGCGGAGGCCGCCGAGAAGGCCGCCCGCCGCGAGGCCCGCTGACGGCCGACCCCTTGGCCGGTCCCTCTGCCGACCTCCGGGGCCGACCTCCGGAGCCGACCTCCTCCGGGCCCGGCGGACGATCAGCGCGCCGGGCGCCACATGGTCGTCACGACCTGGCCGCCGGCGACGGTGATCCGGTCCCGTGCCACGAAGCCCGCCCGCTCGTAGCGCGGGAGGTTGGCCGGGTTGGAGGACTCCAGGTAGGCCGGGGCGCCGAGGGCGTCGACCCGGCGCAGGCTCTCCGCGAGCAGCCCCATGCCGAGGCCCTTGCCGCGGTGCTGGTCGTGCGTCGCCAGCAGCGACAGGTAGAAGTGCGGCTCGGTGGGGTGCGCCTCCTCCAGTTGCTCGCAGATCCGCATGATCGGCCCGGCCACCGCGGCGCCGGCGACCTCCGTCAGCAGCCCCTCCAGCCGTTCCTCCTCCGCCGCGGTCAGCTCCGTCCCGCCGGGCGGGATCCACGACGCCGCGGACTCCACCCCCGGCGTCACCAGCAGCCACGGGTAGCGCAGCGCCGAGGTCACGTAGCACCGCCACAGCGCCGCAGCCTGGGTGGCCCGCCGGTCGGCGTCGGGGAACGCCGGGCCCCAGAGCGGGTCCTCGAAGAAGGCCGTCGTCATGGTGTCCACGACGGCCTCGATGTCCGCGGGCCCGGCCACCCGCGCGGGCCCGGGCCGATATCCGGTGGTCATCCTCCAACCTTAGGCCTGGTCCGCACGCGTTCCACCGGGCGCGGCCCGCGTCAGGCCCGTGGGGTCCGCGGTGGCCGGGTGGGTGGTGCCAGGCGGGGGAAGCGGATGGCGAGGAAGTCACGCATGATCTGCAGGGCCTGCTCCGGCGGCACCTCGGCCGCGGGATCGTGGGGAAGTCCCTCGATGCGGATGTGGTGATGGTCCGCGAAGCCGCGGATCCCTTCGAAGGCCGCCTTGCCCAGGGTGGAGAGGGTCCTGCCCAGGAGCAGGGCGTCCTCCACGTACCGGGGCACCGGACGCGGGGCCGGCGCGGGCCAGGTGTGCGGGTCTCGCGGGGTGTCGAGGGTGAAGACGTGGGAGAACGTCCGGGCGGCGGCGTCGCGCGCGGTGAGTGGGGCGCCCAGGTCCCACTGCTCGCGCAGGGTCGCGATCAGCGAGGTGTGGCGGTGCTCCTGGTCGAACACCTGGCCCTCGGCCACCCACGGGGAGACCACGACGGCCGGGACCCGGTAGCCCGAGCGGTCGAAGGTGAACCCGAGCTGTCCGACCGGAGCCGACGGGTCAGGTGGTGGCACCGGGCCGGGTGGCACGTGGTCGTAGGTGCCGCCGGGTTCGTCCCAGCCGACGAGCAGGGTGGTGTTCCAGACGTTCGACCCGGCCGGGGACCGCATCGCCCGGTACGCGTCGTAAATCCGGGCCAGGAAAGCCTCGCCGCCCAGGATCGAGGACGGCGGGTCGACGTCGGGGATCACGACCCCGTGGCCGAGAGCGCGGGAGAACGCCGGGTGGTAGTCGCCGTGCCCGAGCACCAGGCACGGCTCGATGAATGAGAAGTCGGGCAGGTCGCCGTTGCCGGCGTCGGTCTCGAACTGGGCGAACGGCACGAAGTGCGTGTCGAAGCGGTCCTTCAGTCGCGGATAGTGGATCAGGCCGGTCATGGAGAACCGGTCCGGCTCGGCGACGTACACCTTCCACGTCCGGCCGTGCTGTTCGAGCCGATTGAAGATCGTCTCGGCGTCGTTCTCGAGCACCCAGTTCTTGACCGGCGAGTTCACCACGAACCCCGAGGCCGTCGCCGCGGTCCAGAACGACCGGTTGGTGAACGTCTGCGACGGCACCTCGCTGAACCAGTGGTCGAACACGCCGAAGGCGCGCGCCAGGCCGTTCAGTACGGGGATCTGTTCCGGCGTGAACCCGGTCATCACCTGCGCGTACTCGTCGTAGGTGGGCTGGCGGCCCAGTTCGCCGGTCAGGGTGCTGATGTAGTCGGTGACGAACCCGTCCATCGTGGGTGCCCGGCCGGGCTCGGGCGCGTTGTACGGCGCCGAGATCTCCTCGCCGAGCTTGAAGCGGTTCTGCTCGCCGAGGAGGTTGAAGAGTTGCGTGTTGGTGTGCGGATACTCCTCCCCCGTATCGGGGTTGGGGCTGTCCATGTCCGTCGCCACCGTGTACGGCACCACCCCGCGGTCCGCGCCGTGCTCGGCCCACTCCGGGATCGGGTTGCCGAGGTCCTTGCCGATCACTCCCTCGAACGTCTTGCCGTCCTGCGGCCCGTACAGCCGGCCGAGCACGTTGTCCAACGACCGGTTCTCGAACACGACGACCACCACGTGGTCGAGTGCGTGGTCCCTGCTCCGACTCGCCATACCTGACCTCGGATCTCGACAGGCCGACTGTCCGCCGGCGGCCGCGGGTCGGAGCGAGGGCACGGATCACCGTTCGTCGGCTCGACCGCACCTTCCAGCCTGCCTCCACCCCGGCGCAGGCGCACACCGCCGACCGGTCCGCGGCAGCTCGCGCTTCGGCCCCGGCGGCGTTCACCAGGCCGTGCGGGCAACCCGCGCCCGCTCGGCCGCCACCGTTCCGACCGTCAAAGGTCGATCGTGGAGCACCCTTTAGGCTTGACGACCATGACGACAGGCGACTCCCTCGCGACCGGACAGCGCTCCCTCGGCGACCCGTCCATCGACTACCCGCTGTGGCCACCGCTCACCACCGGCTGCCCCCGGACCAGCACCGCGGAGGTCGCCTACCCGGTCGAGGTCGACTACGCGTACGACCGGGTGGACCCGCAGCTGTTCGACGCCGCCACCCCCTCCCGCCCGGGGCTGGAGCGCTGGGCCCCGCTGCTGCCGCCGCTGCACGCCCCCGGTCTCGGCGAGGGCCGCACGCCGCTGATCCCGCTCGGCCCGGACGTCCTGCTCAAGGACGAGTCCCGCAATCCGACCTGGAGCCACAAGGACCGGCTGAACCGCTGCACGGCGAGCGCCGCCGTCGGCGCGGGCGCGCCCGGCATCGTGGTCTCCTCCTCCGGCAACCACGGTGCCTCCGCCGCCGCGTACGCCGCCCGGGCCGGGCTGCCCTGCGTCGTGCTGGCCTCGGCGACCATGCCCGGCGCGGTCGCCTCCTTCCTGCACTCCTACGGCGCGCTCGTCCTGCCGGTGCCGGAGGCCGACCGCTGGCCGCTGATGCGGCAGATCGTCGAGCGCACCGGCTTCCACGCCGCCAGCAACACCACCGTCACCCACACCGGCCACGGCTTCGGCCCGGAGGGCTACAAGGCCATCGCGTACGAGATCCTCCTCGACGCCGGGGTGCCCGACGCGGTCTTCGTCCCGACCGGCTACGGCGAGCTGCTCTTCGGAGTCTGGAAGGGCTTCGCCGAGCTGCGCCGGCTCGGTCTCACCGACCGCGTGCCGCAGATCTACTCCTGCGAGCCCGCCGCCGGCGGCCCGCTCGCCGCCGCCGTCCGCACCGGCCGGCCCGCCACCCGGGTCGGGACCGGGCCGACCGACGCCTACGCGATCTCCTGCGAGGTGGGCGGGTACCGCGGTGTGGTCGCGCTCCGGGAGAGCGCGGGCCGGCCGCTGCTCGTGGACGACCGCCAACTGCGGGCGGCCCAGGCCGAGCTGGCCGGACAGGGGATCTGGGTGGAGCTCTCCAGCGCCGCCGGGCTCGCCGGCCTGGCCGCGCTCAAGGAGGCCGAGGGGTTCGAGGGGCGGGCGGTCTGCATCTCCACCTCCAGCGGGTTCAAGGACCGCGGGGTCGGCGCCACCCCGGTCACCCCGCTCGACGCCTCCTGGTCCACCGTCGACGGGATGTTGAAGGCTGCGGGCATCAGCGTCTGAGGCTCCGCGCGGTGCGGCCGGTGCGGCCGGGCCGGTGCGCGCTTCCGGCATCCGGCGATCTGAGGTAGACCTGACAGGGCGTCAACCGTCCTGCGGGCCCTACCGAACAGGGAGACCAGCATGTCCGAGATCTCGCACCGGATCGTCCGATCGGCCGGCGGCCTCCCGATGCGCATCGCGGAGGCCGGCACCGGCCCCCTCGTCCTGCTGCTGCACGGCTTCCCCGAGAGCTGGTACTCCTGGCGGCACCAGCTCACCGCCCTCGCCGACGCCGGGTACCACGCGGTCGCTCCCGACCAGCGCGGGTACGGTGCCACCGGCGGCCCCGACGAGGTCGACCGGTACAGCATCCTGCACCTGGCCGGCGACGCCCTCGGCCTGATCCCCGCCCTCGGAGCCGACCGCGCGGTCGTGGTCGGCCACGACTGGGGTGCTCCGGTCGCCTGGCACACCGCGCTGCTGCGCCCCGACCTGGTCCGCGGCGTGGTCGGCCTCTCGGTGCCCCCGTACCCCCGGGGCCAGCACCGGCCGACCGACAGCATGCGCCAACTCCTCGGTGAGGCCTTCTACATGCTGTACTTCCAGCAGTCCGGCCCGGCCGAGGCGGAACTCGGTCGCGACCTGCCGACCACCTTCCGCAAGCTGCTGGCGGGCCGCGCCCGGCTCAGCGACACCGGCCTGCCGCTGGTGCCGGAGGGCGGCGGATTCCTCGACATCTTCGAGGCGCCCACCGATCTCCCGGAGTGGCTCACCGAGCAGGACATCGCCTTCTACAGCTCCGAGTTCGGCGCCCACGGCTTCGCCCGGCCGCTGAACTGGTACCGCAACCTCGACCGCAACTGGGAGCTCACCGCCGCCTGGCACAACGCCCGGATCGAGCCGCCCGCCCTGCTCATCGCCGGCGAACAAGACCTGGTCGCCGCCAACCCCGACACCAAGAAGGCCCTGTCCGACCTCCACCAGCACGCGCCCCGGTTCCAGGAGATCCTCTGGCTCCCCGAAACCGGCCACTGGACCCAGCAGGAGCGGCCCAAGGAGGTCAACGAGGCGCTGATCCAATTCGTCCAGGGCCTCTGACCGCGATCGGAAGTGCGGCCAGGACTGCGGCCGGGAATGTGGCCGGGAATGCGAAAAGCCCCTCCGGGTGACCCGGAGGGGCTTCTCTGAAAGATTGTTCGGCGGCGTCCTACTCTCCCACAGGGTCC
>NZ_JBFAQT010000079.1:0-7657 GCF_040678895.1 Kitasatospora sp. NPDC049258 | reverse complement strand
GGGGGGGCCCCCCCCCCCCCGGGGGGGGGGGGGGGGGGGGGCCGCCCCCGGGGCGGGGTCGGTCAGTCGCGGACGGCGGGCAGCACGGCGGGCGAGGCGCCGGGGCCGGTCTGCTGGCGCTGGGTGGCGAGCCAGGCTCCGGCGGCGGTCATCAGCCGGCCGTCGCCCAGGGCGTCGAGCGGGGCGGTGTCGATGTCGTGCATCAGCTCGGCCGGGTCGATCGGGCGCATGTAGGCGATGGGGGCGAAGGGGAAGACCTCGTCGGTGGCCAGGGCCTCGATGGTGGAGCGGTCCCGCTGGTGCTGGCCGTAGGGCAGGACCTTGCAGACCTGGGTGTGGTCGGGCTGGCCGGTCAGGTAGCGGTCGGCGTCGCGGTACAGCACGTAGTCGCCGGGGGCGGGCCGGAACGGGGCCGTGGTGGTGGCGGGGCGGGTGTCGGGCTGCGTCATGGTGCGGGTTCCCTTCTGGGCGGTGTCGGCCGGGCGGCCGGTCCCGTCCCCGGATGGGGGCGGTGTCGGCCGGGCGGCCGGTCCCGTCCCCGGGCGGCCGGTCAGCTGATGTTGTTGGTGACGGAGCCGCGCCACCCGGCGGACTGCTTGGCGATGTTGGTGTTGTTGGTGCGGTGGACCAGGGCCCAGACGGTGCCGGTCGCGCTGGAGCCGTCACCGGTGGCGGTGGCGCTCGCCCCGGACGCGGCCTTGGAGACGACGGAGCGCAGCTTGCCGATCAGGGCGGCCACGCCGACCGCGACGGTGGCGACCGCGATGGCCAGCCACTTGAGAACCTCGGCGATGTCGCCGGAGTGCGGGGCGACCAGGCCGATCCCCGCGCCGACCATCCACACGAAGCCACCGGCCGCAAGGGCCGCCGCCGATCCGTACAGGACGCTCTGGCGCAGGGCGAGCGGCAGGCCCGGGTCGACGGCCGGCTGCGCGGGGGCGACGGCCGCCGGGGCGGAGTCGGGCTGCGCCTGGGCGGCGTTCGTGGCGAGGGGGTTGTGCACGGGGACGGCGACGACCTTGCCGTCGACCAGGGCGGGGATCAGGGCCGGGGTGTCGGCGGTGGGCCGCAGCGGGACGGCGACGACCAGGCCGTCGAGCGCGGCCGGCACGAAGCCCTCCTGAAGGAGGTAGGCGTTGAGGTCGACCGCCGTGTCCGAAGCGGCGGCGGGGTGGGTGTAGATGCTGTCCACGGTGTGCTCCAAGGGGGTTCGCGGGGCGGTCGGGGAAGGGTCTGCGGGGGCGCCGCGGCGCCTTCTGGGGCCGCCGGACCGCACCCGGTGGCGGGCGGGTCCGGCGGCCCTCGGAGAGGCCGGGAGAAGGGGCGGGTGAGCGGTCGTCAGCCCTCGGTGGGGTCCCAGGTGCGGAACAGCTGGGCGGGGGCGGCGGGGTGGTGGGCGAGGGTGCCGAGGCCCGGGGTGAGGCGGGCGGTGAGGACGATCTGGTGGGCGTCGCGCAGGGCGGTGGCGATCAGCGGCAGCGGCGGCTGGAACACCACGCCCCACGTCTCGACGCGCAGGCTGACCCCGGCCAGGCGGCCGGTGCGGGCGATCTCGTCCGCCATGCGCGCGACGTCGCCCCGGGTGGACAGGTGCGGCCAGTCGCCGAGGGTGATGCTGATCAGCGGCCGCTCCGGGGTGGGGGCGTAGGCGGCGTCGGTGTCGGTGTCGAGCAGCCGCTCGCGCAGCAGCTCGACCGCCTCCAGCAGCAGGTCGGCGGCGCCGTCCTTGGCGGTGGTGGCGCGGTCGGCGAGCCGGTGGCTGGGCCGGGCCCCGTTCGCGTCGGCGACCCAGGACCGGACGAGCGGGCTGGCATGCTCGGCGGCCAGGAGGTGGTCGATCAGGGTGCTGGACCCGGCGCCGGCGCGGGCGCTGATGTGCGTGTGGACGGCACCGTTGACGTTCCACAGCGGCACGCGGGCGGTGGTGCCGTCGGCGAGCCGGCCGACGGCGACGGTGCCGGTGGCCGCGTCGAGCAGCTGGTCGGCCGACGGGCGGGGCGCCGCGTCGGCGAGCTGGGCCCGCTCCTGGTGGTCGCGGGTCAGGTCGGCGTAGCGCTGGGCAGCAGGGGTGTCGGTGTTCTGGGTGTCGGTCATGCGGTGTCCTTCCGGGGACGGCTGTGCCCGCCGACCGGGTCGGGCGGCGGGCACTGGGCGGGTGGTGGTGGTCAGGCGTTGATGCGGGTGCTGCGGCCGACGGCGAGGATCTCGCCGACCAGGCGGAGCGTCTCGGCGCAGAGCCCGCTGCCGCCGGGCCGGGCGAGCAGCTGCGCGGCCTCGTCGACCAGGACGGCGGTGCGGCGCGGGCCGCCGGTCAGCTCCCGGCGCCGGGGCGCGGCGGTCAGCATCCGGCGGTGGCGCAGCTCCAGCGCGGCTCGCAGGACGGTGAGCACCGTGAGGCTGTCCCCGGCGGTGTGGGGGCCGGCGGTGCCCAGCCGCATGCGCGGGTCGAGGGCGGCTTCGGCGAGGAACTGGTCGACCGGGCCGAAGCGGAGCGGGCAGTGGGCGGGGCGGGTGTTCACGGGCGGTGTCCTTTCGGTCTGGGGTGGCGGGCAGGTGGTGGTCAGACGCGGATGCTGCCGAGGAGGTGGACCAGGCCGGTGAGGAGCTGGGTGATGGTCGGGCCCAGGCCGGTGGAAGCGAGGGTGAAGCCGAAGAGGATGAGGGTCAGACCGGAGAGGACGCGGACAGCTCCGCTGCGGAAGAGGAAGACGGTGGCGATGCCGAAGACGACGGCGAGGGAGGCGGAGACGACCACGGGAACTCCAGGCAGGCAGGGGCCGGGGCGCCGCGTCGGCGGCGTCCCGGCCAAGGTGGTGGTGGGTCAGGCGGGCAGCGTGTAGCGGCCGCTGCCGAGAGCGGCGATCCGATCGCTCCGGCTGAGGACGGACAGGTTGTTGCGGACGCTGGCAGCGCCGACCGGCTTGCCGCCGTCGGCGTTGACGGCAGCGAGGATCTCGTCGAAGTCGAGCGCGCCGGCGCCCTCGCTGTCGTCGCCGTCCGCGGCTTCGGCGGCCTCCTCCAGGGCCCGCATGATGCGCACCGCGATGGGGGCCCTACCGCTGGTGGAGGCCTTCTGCTCGGCGGTGGCCTCCTCGACCAGGGCCTGCGTCTGCTCCTGGGCGGCGGCCACCAGCTCGGCCGGCCCGTCGCCGTCGCGGGTCAGGTAGGCGGGACCTGCGGCCTCGTGCGAGGTGGCCTCCAGGTGGGCGGGCTCGCCCGGCCCGTACAGGTCGAGGATCAGCGGGTCCAGGCCCTCGACCTCGTGCATCGAGCCGACGGGGAAGAAGCGCATCATCGCGGTCGGCCTGTCGCTCCCGAGCAGGTAGGCCATGCCGCCGGTGTTGCCGCGGGCGACCTTCGCGCCGGGCCGAACCGTGGCGAACCGGCTGCGCAGGACGGGCGGGCCGGTGCGCTTGGGGATCGGCACGATGTGCGTGCCGGGCGGCAGCAGGCCGTCGGACACCAGCGACTGCATCATGCTGGAGCTCCAGCGCAGGAGGATGGTGTCGCCCTCCTTGAGCATGCCGCGCAGGGTGTCGGAGCCGCCGAGCTCGTCGACGTGCGAGGCCTGCGCGGCGATGCTGATGCCGACCCCGACGGAGCGGCCGGTGCGGCCGAGCTCCTTGATCAGGGCCGCGATCTTGTCCCGGTACGGGGCTCCCTTCTCCAGCGCCCGGTTCGCCTCGTCGATCCGCACGCTCAGCAGCGGGTCCGGCCGGTTGATCAGGAAGCTGGAGCGGCCCATCGCGGCGTAGCGGCTCATCCGCTCCTCGGCGACACGCACCGCCGCCTGGAGCATGGCCAGCAGGCCCTCCTGGGTGGTGACCCGCCAGTCGACCTGACCGGCGGCCTCCGGCACCGACTGGCCGCCCTTGAGGTCGGCCAGCCAGGTGACGATCCCGGAGCGCTTCTCGGCGGCGAGGATCAGCTGCAGGGCGCGGGACTTGCCGGCACCGGTGGTGCCGAACAGGGCGCCGCGCTGCGCCCCGCTGCCGGGGACGTACAGGCGGATCTGGGCGGGCTGGCCGTCGTGGTAGCGGCCGACGGTCAGCCAGCCCTGGTCGTCCATCACCAGATCCTCGCCGCGGACCGGGTCGAGCTTGTCCAGCGGCGGGGCGGCGTAGACGGTGACCAGGGCGCGGGTCAGGCCGTCGGTCTCCACCGCCATGCACGCGGTGTCCAGGATATGCAGGGAGGATGCGAGGGAGCGCAGGTCGTACGTGAGCAGTTTGCCGGGCGGGACCTCCACCTCCAGCTCCATCACGTCGACCTCGAAGCCTCCGGGGGCCGTGGGCAGGTTCATCAGGGGCGCAGCCTTTCTTCCATCTCGCCGGTCTTGGTGTTGCCTCGCCGGATGGCGATGAGCTGGGAGTGCGGCATGGCGACGGGGGCGATCGTCTTGTCCCAGCGGGTGAAGGGGTCCATCTGCTCCAGGCCGCCGGCGGTCTCGGTGCGGTCGGTGACGGTGAGCTGGCGGCGTCCGGCGCCGTGGCCCTTCACCGCCGTGATGGAGATCAGCTCCTCGGGGATGTTGGTGATCGCCGAGATCGCCGAGATCGGGATGTCCGGCACCGGCCGCCCGCCGACGGCGACGATCTGCGCACGCCACTCGGTGCGGCCCTGGACCACGGCGTGCTCCAGGTAGGTGCCGGCCGCCGGGCACTTGTCCATCTGCGCCCACCGCGCCCAGTCGAGCGCCAGCTGCTCAGCCGGGGTGCCGGCCGCCAGAGTGACGGGGGCGTAGTCGGGGACGGCCGGGACCAGCGCGCTGGGGCGCACCATCTCCCGGGCCAGGCGGGAGGGGCGCTGCCACCAGGTCAGCCCGGCCCAGACGGCGACGGCCACCCCCTCGCCCCAGTGCGCGCCGGGCACGATCCGGAAGGCGAGCATCTCGCCGAGCAGGAACGCGGAGGGCGAGGCGTACAGGGCGCTGACCGCGCCGGGGGTGCTGCGCCGCCAGGGCCGCACGGAGACGGCGGCGGACAGGACGGTCGTGCCGAGGACGACCGGGGTGGCCAGGGGCAGGACGGCCGGGGTGAAGATGCTGGCGGTCAGGGCGGCAGTGCCGGCCACTGTCGCGGTGCGGCCCGCCCAGTGGCGGGCCCGGTCGAGCTTCGACACGATCGCGTGTCCTCTCGGGTCAGGAGGTGATCAGGTGGACGATGGCGCCGAGCAGCAGGAGGACCAGGACGGCGAAGGGGGCCAGGCCGAGCAGGCGCCGGCCCTGGTCGGCCGGGTGGTCAGGAAGCGGAAGTAGCTGTCGTTGTCGGGCACGGCGGGTTGTCCTCTCACTTGGTCAGGCGGGCGTAGAGCTCACCGAGCAGCCACAGGGCGCTGCTGGCGATGACGAGGGCGGCCAGCAGACGGGCGGGCAGCGCCGACGGCTTGGGGCTGCGGTTCTCGGGGGCCACGGGGCGGTCCTTCCGGGTGCGGCGCTGCCCGGCACCGCGGGGTGCGGTGCCGGGCAGCGGGCGGGGGTTGGTGGTGGGTCAGCGGTTGGCGTAGAAGCCGCGGTCGGCGGGCTCGACGGGCATGGCCTGGAAGGCTTCGGCGACGTCGCCGTAGTCGGCCTGGTGCGCGTCGGACGCCTCGTCGAACAGGCTCGACATCTCCTCGCACTCGTTCGCCATCGTGGTGGCGTTGGCGAGGGCGCCGCGCATGATGTCGGCGGCCTGGTGGTGCTCGGCGACGGTATCGGCGTCGACGTTCATCCCGGCGGCCATCTCGGCGAGCCGGTCCACGCTGGCGGCGACCTCGCCGACGTACTCGAACGTGGAGCGGGCGAGGGCCGCCATGTGGCGCAGCGCCAGGCCGGCCTTGGCGAGGCGGGCGATCAGGATGCCGTAGCGCACGCCGCCGGAGACCACCTCGACGGCGGCGCCGACGGCTTGGCGGGCGGCGGGAAGCAGATCGGACACGCGCTACTCCTTGTGGTAGTCGGTCTCGGCCGGGGCGGCCCGCCGACCAGCAGGCGCCAGCGGGGCCCTGACGCCTCGGAACAGGTCAACCAGGGCCCCGGCCGCCACGATGGCGGCCGGGGCCGTGTCGTCAGTCGTCCTCGTCGTCGGCCGGCGACCGCAGGGCGGCGGTGTCGACCTGGCCCCAACGCAGGGCGTGCCGGACGGCGGTGGTCATCCAGCTCATGGCCTGCTCGGGGCTGGGCTCGGTGAGCTTGTAGACCTCGCACACGATCCGCATCCCGCCGTCCGGCGCCCAGTCGGTGAGATTGCTCCACAGATCGACGCGGGCGCGGTGGCGGACCTCGGACGGCCTCAAGGGCGCGCGGCCGAAGCTGCGCGCCCATTCCTTCTGGACTTCCAAAATGAAGAGCCCTACTATTTGGTTGTGTCCTACCGTTAGGGAGTATCTTGTGAGGATCAGCATCGGCGGCGAGCAGGTCGAAGTGCCCGACGACCTGGGCGCGGCGCTGCTCGCCGGGCTGCGCGGTGAGCGGCTGGTGGAGCCGCCGCAGGCCTCCGGTTTCGACGACTTGGTGGCCCTGGTTGCCCGCACCAGCCGGCTCATCCAGCACCTGAACGTGTTCCGGGAGGTGGCGATGTCGCGTGCGGACGCCGCCGGCGCCTACTCGAACCGCAGCGCGCTGGCCATGGCGGCCGCGATGTCCGCGTCCCAGCTTGGCCGGGTGCTGCAGGGCCACGGGCTGCCGAGGGACCGCCGCACCGGCGGCGTGGACCTGGTCGTCGGCTTCCGCGCCACCGACGACGGGGTCCTGCACCACGCGGCGGAGCAGGACGTGGTGGGCCTGCCGTCGTTCACCCTGCGGGCAGCCCCGGAACCGGACCGGCCGGAACCGCGACGGGACGACGTCTACGCGGACCGGGAGCTCACCTTCTACTACCGCCCCCAGGTCCCGCTTGCCGCAGCCGGCCTCGGACGCGGCGCCGGCTACACCCTGCGCGACGCCGACCAGAACGTGATCGGCTGCGTCACCGAGCCGATCTTCGAGGCCCTGTTCGGCGACCCCCGCCTCGAGTCGACCCGACCCAACGGACGCTGAGGAGAACCCCCTGATGTCCGACGAGCTCTTCGACTCGGTCGACGCCCTCCTCTCGGGCGTACGCACCGGCCTGCCCGCCCCGGCGGAGCGCAAGCGGCTGCGCCTGGCGGCCGGGCTGACGATCACGCAGATCGCCGTCGCCCTCCGGGTGGACTCGGCCCTGGTGAAGGGCTGGGAGGACGGCACCTCCGTCCCGGGCCCGGACATCAGCCCGGCCTACACCCGGCTGCTGGACGGCCTGGCCGCGCGCTTCCCCGCACCCGAGCATCAGGCCGCCCCCGCCCCCGCCCCGGCGCCGGTCGCGCCCGAGCAGACCGCCCCGGCGCCGCAGCAGGTGCTGCTCGACCAGAACCCGGACGGTTCCCTGGCGATGTTCCAGGCCGCGCCGTGCGTACGCTGCGGCCAGCCCTCCGTCTACCGTGCCCAGGGCCGTCCGATGCACCTGGGCGGCTGGTGCCGTCCCGCCCCGGCGCCTGTCACGACGCAGGCCCTGCAGGCCGCCCCGGCTCCGGCAGTCCAGGCCGAGCCGCCCGCACCCCCGGCGGCCGCCGAGCCCGCCCGCCCCGCGCCCACCCCGCCGCAGGTGCGCGCCGTGCCGCGGGTCGAGCGCGGCGAATTCGTGAACAACGTCGGGCTGCT
>NZ_JBFAQT010000078.1:0-7753 GCF_040678895.1 Kitasatospora sp. NPDC049258 | reverse complement strand
CCCACCAGAGCCGCCGCATCCCCCAGCGACCACACCCCCGCCACATACGCCGCCGCCAACTCACCGATCGAATGCCCCGCAACAAAATCCGGCCGTACCCCCCACGACTCGAACAACCGGAACAACGCCACCTCCACCGCGAACAACGCGGGCTGCGCCCACCCCGTCCCGTCCAACCCCACACCCGAAACGATCACCTCACCCAACGGCAACCCCAACGCCCCCGCCACCTCGTCGAACGCCCCCGCGAACACCGGAAACGCCCCGTACAACTCCCGCCCCATCCCCACCCGCTGACTCCCCTGACCGGAGAAGAGCAGGGCGAGGCGGCCGGTGCCGAGGGTCGAGCCGGTGACCACGTCGGCGCGCTCCAGCGACCGCAGGCCGGCCAGATCGCCGAGCACCACCGCCCGCTCCTCGAACGCGGTCCGGGTGGTGACCAGCGCCCGGGCGACCGAGAGCGGGTCGGCGCTCTCCAGCAGGTCGGCCACCCCGTCGGCCTGCGCCCGCAGCGCCTCCGCCGAGCGCGCCGACACCACGAACGGCAGCACCGGCGGCGCCAGGGCCGGCGGCTCCACCGCCGGGTCCTCCGGCGCCTCCTCGATGATCACGTGGGCATTGGTGCCGCTCGCACCGAAGGCGGAGACGCCGACCCGGCGCGGACCGTCCGCCTCGGGCCAGTCGCGCTGCTCGGTGAGCAGTTCCACCGCGCCCGCCGACCAGTCGACGTACGGGGTGCGCTCCTCGGCGTGCAGGGTGCGGGGCAGCACGCCGTGCCGGATCGCCAGCACCGACTTGATCACGCCGGCGACCCCGGCCGCGGCCTGGGTGTGCCCGATGTTGGACTTCAACGAGCCCAGCCAGAGCGGCTGTTCACGGTCCTGCCCATAGGTGGCCAGCAGCGCCTGGGCCTCGATCGGGTCGCCCAGCCGGGTGCCGGTGCCGTGCGCCTCGACGGCGTGCACATCGGCGGGGGCGAGCCGGGCGTTGGCCAGCGCCTGGCGGATCACCCGCTGCTGGGCGGGGCCGTTGGGGGCGGTCAGCCCGTTGGAGGCGCCGTCCTGGTTGACCGCCGAACCGCGCAGCACCGCCAGCACCTCGTGCCCCAGCCGCCGGGCGTCCGACAGCCGCTCCACCAGCAGCAGGCCCACCCCCTCCGCCCACCCGGTGCCGTCCGCCGCCGCCGCGAACGCCTTGCAGCGCCCGTCGACGGAGAGTCCGCGCTGCCGGGAGAACTCCACGAACCCCTGGGCCGTCGCCATCACGCTGACCCCGCCGGCCAGGGCGAGATCGCTCTCGCCGGAGCGCAGCGACTGGGCCGCCAGGTGCAGCGCCACCAGCGAGGAGGAGCACGCCGTGTCCACCGTCACCGCCGGGCCCTCGAACCCGAAGGTGTACGAGATCCGCCCGGAGGCGACGCTGTCCAGGCCGCCGATGCCGAGGTAGCCCTCCAGCTCGCCCGGGGCGTCGTGCAGGCGCGGGGTGTAGTCGCTCCCGGCGATGCCGGCGAAGACGGCGGTCCGGCTGCCGCGCAGCGAGGCCGGGTCGATCCCGGCCCGTTCGAAAGCCTCCCAGGCGGTCTCCAGCAGCACCCGGTGCTGCGGGTCGGTGGCCAGCGCCTCGCGCGGGGATATCCCGAAGAACTCGGCGTCGAACTCGGCGGTGGTGTCCAGGAATCCGCCGTGCCGGGTGTAGGAGGTGCCGGGGTGGTCCGGGTCGGGGTCGTAGAGCGCGGCCAGGTCCCAGCCGCGGTCGGCCGGGAACTCGGTGACGGCGTCGACGCCCTCCGACACCAGCCGCCAAAGGTCCTCGGGCGAGGCCACCCCGCCCGGCAGGCGGCAGGCCATGCCCACGATCGCGATCGGCTCCCGCTTGGCGCTCTCCACCTCCTGGAGCCGCCGGTTGGCCTTCTGGGCGTCCGCCAGGGCGCGCTTCAGGTAGTCCCTGAGCTTCTGGTCGTTGGACATCGGTGCCTCTCGCATCACGGGGTTACGGTCGTCGGGGGTCGGACGGGGTCGGTACGGGTGGGCCCTGCCGGGCCTCAGTAGGTGTCGGAGTTGCGGTCGACCAGCTGGAACAGCTCCTCGTCGCTGGCGTTGTCGAAGTCGAACCCGTCCTCGACGTCGAGACCGTCCCCGAGATCCCACCGGTCGACCAGCGCCCGCAGCCTGGCCAGCAGCGAGCCGCGGTCGAGCTCCTCGGCGGCGCCCGGTCCGGCGAGCGCGCGCTCCAGCGCGGCCAGCGACTCCAGCGCGCCGAGCGGAGCGGATCCGTCGTCACCGAGCGGGAGTTCGGCCAGCAGGTAGCCGGCGACGGCCTCCGGGGTCGGGTGATCGAAGATCAGCGTGGCGGGCAGGTCCAGCCCGGTGCCGGCGCCGATCCGGTTGCGCAGTTCGACGGCGGTCAGCGAGCTGAGGCCGAGGTCCCGGAACGCCCGGTCGGCGGCCACCCCGGTGGTGTCCTGGTGGCCGAGCACGGCGGCGGCCTCCCGGCGGACCAGCTCGAACAGCTCGGCGGCGCGGGCCGCCGGGTCGTCCAGGGCCGCCAGCCGGGCCACCCACGGGGCGCTCTCCCCCGCCGCCGCCGGCCGGTCGAGGGCCGCGGTCACGGTGGTGTTGGAGACGGTCGCCTCCAGCCAGTACCGCTGCCGCTGGAAGGGGTAGGTGGGCAGCCCGATCCGGCGCGGGCGGGCGCCGTCGAGCGCCACCGTCCAGTCCACCGGCACGCCACGCACCCACAGTTCGGCGGCGGAGAGCAGGAACCGGTCGAGTCCGCCGTGGTCCCGGCGCAGCGTCCCGGCGACCACCGCGCGGCGGCCGAGGCCGGCCGACTCCAGGGTCTCCTGGATCGGCACGGTGAGCACCGCGTGCGGGCTGATCTCGACGAACACGGTGTGGCCGTGCTCGGCGAGGGCCCGGGTGGCGTCCTCGAAGCGCACGGTCTCCCGCAGGTTGGCGACCCAGTACCCGGCGTCCAGGCCGGCGGTGTCCTGCCAGTCACCGGTGACGGTGGACAGCAGCGGCACCGAACCGGCGCGCGGGCGGACCGGGCCGAGCAGGTCGAGCAGTTCCGCCCGCAGCCCGTCCACCTGGGCGGAGTGCGAGGCGTAGTCGACCGGGATGGGCCGGGCCCGGACCTCCTCGGCCTGGTAGCCGGCCACCAGTTCGGCGAGTGCGCCGGGTTCGCCCGAGACCACGGTCGCGGACGGTCCGTTGACGACGGCGACCGACAGCCGATCACCCCAGGCGGCGATCCGCTCGGCGACCCGGTCGGCGGGCAGCGCGACCGAGGCCATTGCGCCCTGGCCGGAGAGCGCCAGGATGGCCCGGCTGCGCAGGGCGACCACCCGGGCGCCGTCCGCCAGCGAGAGCCCGCCGGCGACCACGGCGGCCGCGATCTCGCCCTGGCTGTGGCCGACCACGGCGTCCGGGTGGACGCCGTGGGCCCGCCAGAGCTCGGCGAGCGAGACCATCACCGCCCAGAGCACGGGCTGCACCACGTCGACCCGCTCCAGCCCGGGCGCGCCGGGCGCGCCACGCAGCACCTCGGTCAGCGACCAGTCGGTGTGCGGGGCGAGGGCGGCGGCGCACTGCTCGATCCGGGCGGCGAACACCGGCGCGGAGTCGAGGAGTTCGACGGCCATGGCGGCCCACTGGGAGCCCTGGCCGGGGAACACGAAGACCGTCCGGCCGGTCACGTCGGCGGTGCCACGCACCAGGGCGGGCGAGGGGTCGTCCGCCGCCAGTGCCCGCAGGCCCGCCGGGCCGCCGACCGTGACCGCCCGCTCCTCCAGCGCACCGCGGGCGGTGATCAGGGCATGCGCGACGTCCACCGGCTCGGCCACCGCCAGCAGTTCGGCGATCTGCCCGGCCTGGGCCCGCAGCGCCTGCGTCGAGCGGGCCGACACCGCGAGCGGCAGGGCCGACGGGGCCGCGCCGCGCTCGGGCTCGGGCCGCTCCTGCGGCGCCTGCTCGATGATCACGTGCGCATTGGTGCCGGAGACCCCGAAGGAGGACACCCCGGCCCGGCGCGGGCGCCCGCTGTGCGGCCAGTCCCGCTGCTCGGTGAGCAGCCGGACCTCGCCGGCCGACCAGTCGACGTACGGGGAGGGCTCGTCCACGTGCAGGGTGCGGGGCAGCACGCCGTGCCGGATCGCCTGGACCATCTTGATCACCCCGGCGGCGCCGGCGGCGGCCTGGGTGTGCCCGATGTTGGACTTCAACGAGCCCAGCCAGAGCGGCTGTTCACGGTCCTGCCCATAGGTGGCCAGCAGCGCCTGGGCCTCGATCGGGTCACCGAGGGTGGTGCCGGTGCCGTGGCCCTCGACCGCGTCCACCTCGGCCGCGGCGAGCCCGGCGTTGGCCAGCGCCTGCCGGATCACCCGCTGCTGCGAGGGGCCGCTCGGGGCGGTCAGTCCGTTGGAGGCGCCGTCCTGGTTGACCGCGCTGCCCCGGACCACCGCCAGCACCCGGTGCCCCAGGCGTCGCGCGTCCGAGAGCCGCTCGACCAGCAGCAGGCCCACGCCCTCGCCCCAGCCGGTGCCGTCCGCGGCCCCCGCGTACGCCTTGCAGCGGCCGTCGACGGAGAGCGCGCGCTGCCGGGAGAACTCCACGAAGGTGGTCGGGGTGGACATCACGGCCACCCCACCGGCCAGCGCGAGGTCGCACTCGCCGGAGCGCAGCGACTGGGCCGCCAGGTGCAGCGCCACCAGCGAGGAGGAGCACGCCGTGTCCACCGTCACCGCCGGGCCCTCGAACCCGAAGGTGTACGAGATCCGCCCGGAGGCCACACTCCCGGCCGTGCCGTTGCCGAGCCAGCCCTCCAGCTCGGCCGGGACCTCGCGGACCCGGGGTGCGTAGTCGTGGTACATCACCCCGGCGAACACGCCGGTACGGCTGCCTCGCAGCGCCTCCGGGTCGAGGCCGGCGCTCTCCATCGCCTCCCAGCCGGCCTCCAGCAGCAGCCGCTGCTGCGGGTCGGTGGCCAGCGCCTCGCGGGGTGAGATCCCGAAGAACGCGGCGTCGAACTCGGCCGCCCGGTCGAGGAAGCCGCCGTGCCGGGTGTACGAGGTGCCGGGGCTGTCCGGGTCCGGCGAGTAGAGCGCCGCCAGGTCCCAGCCCCGGTCGTCCGGGAAGTCGCCGATGGCGTCCCGGCCTTCGGCGACCAGCTGCCAGAGCTGGTCGGGGGTGGTGACACCGCCGGGCAGGCGGCAGGCCATGCCGACGATCGCGATCGGCTCGTCCGCCCGGAGCGGCAGGGCGGCGGGCCGCGGGGCCGGTGCCTCGGCCGCGCCGAGCAGTTCGGCCAGCAGGTGCTCGGCCAGCGCGGCCGGGTTGGGACGGTCGAAGACCAGGGTGGCCGACAGCCGCAGTCCGGTGGCCGCGGCGATCCGGTTGCGCAGCTCGACCGCGGTCAGCGAGTCCAGCCCGAGTCCGGTGAACGACCGTCCGGCGCCCACCGATTCGGCGTCGCCGCCGAGCACGGCGGCGACCTCGGTACGGACCAGCCGCAGGACCTCGGCGAGCCGCTCGGCCGCGTCCGGCAGCGCCGCGAGGCGCTGGGCGAGCGCGGTGCCGCCGGCGGCCTGGCCGCCGGCTCCGGCCGTCCGGCGGGTCGGGCGGACCAGACCGCGCAGCAGGGCCGGTACCGGGCGCCCGTGCAGCGCGGCCAGGTCCAGCGGCGCCGGCACCAGGGTCGCGCGGTCGGTGAACCGGGCCGCCGTGTCGAAGAGTTCGAGCCCCTCGGCGGAGCCGATCGGCCGGATGCCGAACCGGGCAAGGCGGGCGTGGTCGGTCGCTGTCAGGTGCCCGGTGATGCCGCTGGCCTCGGCCCACTGGCCCCAGGCCAGCGACTGCGCGGGCAGGCCGATGGCGCGGCGGCGGGCGGCGAGTGCGTCGAGGTAGGTGTTGGCCGCCGCGTAGCTCGCCTGCCCCGGCGAGCCGAGCACGGCGGCGACGGAGGAGTAGAGCACGAAGGCGGCCAGGTCGTGGCCCCGGGTCAGCTCGTGCAGATGCCGGGCGCCGTCGGCCTTGGGGGCCCAGACGGTGGCCAGCCGCTCCGGGGTGAGCGATCCGAACACGCCGTCGTCGACCACACCGGCGGTGTGGATCACGGCGGTGAGCGGGTGCTCGGTCGGGATCGCGGCGATGGCGGCGGCGAGCGCCGCACGGTCGGCGGCTTCGGCCGCCACCAGGTACACCTGCGCACCCTGCGCCTCCAGCTCGGCGCGCAGTTCGGTGGCGCCGGGGGCGTCGGGGCCGCTGCGGGAGAGCAGCAGCAGCTGACGTACGCCGCGCTGCTCGACCAGGTGCCGGGCCAGTAGCGCGCCGAGCACGCCCGTGCCACCGGTGATCAGCACCGTGCCGTCCGGGTTCCACGGCCGCGCCGGGGAGTCGGGCACCGGCGCCACCCGCTGCAGCCGGGGGACGGACATCCGCCCTTCACGCAGGGCGAGTTGGGGCTCCCCGGTGGCGACGGCCGCGGCCAGCGCCTGCTCGGAGGCCGGGTCGCCGTCGGTGTCCACCAGCACGATCCGGCCCGGGTGCTCGGACTGCGCGGAGCGCAGCAGCCCCCACACCGGCGCCACCACCGGATCCGGCGAACCACCCGCCACCGCCACCGCGTCCCGGGTCACCACCACCAGCCGCGCATCCTCCGCGGCCTGCCCCAGCCAGGACTGCACCGCGGCCAGCACCTCCGGCAACACCTCGTCGTGCGCGGTGACCCGCAGCTCCTCGAAGGGATCGGCGGTGGCGGCCGGTAGGTCGAACTCCGGCCAGGCGACGGCGAACAGGGTGTCCCGGCCGACCGCCGGACCACCGCCGGCCGCACCGTCCTGGAAGGGACGGGTGACCAGCTCGGCGATCGACACCACCGGCCGGCCCGCCGGGTCGGTGGCCTCCAGCGCGTACTGGTCGGGGCCGGTGGCGGTCATCAGGACCCGCAGTTCGGTCGCGGCCGAGGCGTGCAGGGTGACGCCGCGGTAGGCGAAGGGCAGCCGGCGCCCGGCGCCCGCGCCGCCGTGCAGGGCGGGCAGCTGGGCGGCGGCGTCCAGCAGCGCCGGGTGGATGCCGAACCTCGTCGCGTCCGAGGTGAGTTGATCCGGCAGGGCCGCCTCGGCGGACAGCGTCCCGCCGTCGCGCCGGACCGACCGCAGGCCGCGGAAGGCCGGGCCGTAGTCCAGACCGGCGGCGGCGAGCAGCTCGTACGCCTCCTCGGCGGACAGTTCCTCGGCGTCGATGCCCGGCCCGGCGTGGGCAGCGGCCGCGGCGGGGGCGGGGGCGGGGGCGTCCGAGAGCAGCCCGCTCGCGTGGCGGGTCCAGTCGGCGTCCGCGGCCGGGCGGGAGTGCACGGTGACGGAGCGGACGCCCTGCTCGTCGGGTTCACCGACGGCCACCTGGAGGTGGAGCGAGCCCGTGGCCGGCAGCACCAGCGGTGCCTCCACCACCAACTCGTCCAGGGTGGCCGCGCCGACCTCGTCGCCGGCCCGGATGGCCAGCTCCACCAGGGCGGCGCCCGGGGCGATGACCGCGCCGTGCGCGACATGGTCGGCCAGCCACGGGTGGGTGGTGAGCGACAGGCTGCCGGTCAGCAGGACGCCGGCGGACCCGGCGGGTGCCACGGCCGCCCCGAGGATCGGGTGGGTGACCGCGCCGAGCCCGAGGCCGCCGGCGTCGGCGGTGCGGGTGGCGGTCTCCAACCAGTAGCGGCGGCGCTGGAACGGATAGGTCGGCAGCACCACCCCCACCGGCCG
>NZ_JBFAQT010000077.1:0-8267 GCF_040678895.1 Kitasatospora sp. NPDC049258 | reverse complement strand
CCGTCACCCGCGATGTGGTGCAACACCACCAGCAGGACCGACTCCCCCGGCCCCTCCTCGAACAGCCACGCCCGCAACGGCAGATCCACCGTCACGTCGAACGAACAGCCCGCGGCCTCCGCCAGACCCCCCGACCCGGCCACCACCGTCAGCAGGTCACCCACCTCCGCCAACGGCACCACCCGCTGGAACGGCACACCGTCCACCTCCGGGAACACCGTCCGCAGACTCTCGTGCCGCCCCACCACATCCCGCAGCGCCGAGCCCAGCGCCACCACATCCACCACACCCGACAGCCGCAGCCCGATCGGAATGTTGTACGTCGAACCCGCATCCTCGAAACGGTTCAGGAACCACAACCGCTGCTGCGCGAACGACAACGGCACCACGGCAGGACGCTCCCCTCCCCGCAGCGCGCTGCGGGCCTCCTCTGCGGCGCCGATCCGCTCGGCGAGCGCGGCGACGGCCGACGCCTCGAACACCGTCCTGATCGCCAGCTCGACGCCGAACTCGGCCCGGATACGGCTGACCAGCTTCGTCACCAGCAGCGAGTGGCCGCCCAGGGCGAAGAAGTCGTCCTCGACGCCGACCCCGCCCAGGCCCAGCACCTCGGCGTACAGCTCGCAGAGCGCCCGCTCGGTCTTGGTACGCGGCTCCCGGCCCGCCGAGACCCATTCGGGCGCCGGCTGCGGGAGGCTGCGCCGGTCGAGCTTGCCGTGCGCCGTGAGCGGGAGCGCATCCAGCAGGACGAACGCCGAGGGCACCATGTAGTCGGGCAGCGCCAGCGCCGCATGCTTGCGCAGCACGTCGGTGGCCGGTTCGGCCTGTCCGGGCGCGGGCACCACGTACGCGACCAGGCGGCGGTCCCCGGGGGTGTCCTCGCGGACGATCACCACGGCCTCGCGCACCTCGGGATGGGCCGCCACCGCGGCCTGGATCTCGCCCAGCTCGATCCGGTAACCACGGATCTTCACCTGGTCGTCCGCCCGACCGACCGACTGCAGACTGCCGTCCGGCAACCGCCGCGCCAGGTCACCCGAACGGTAGAGCCGGGAGCCCGGCGCGCCGTACGGGTTCGGCACGAACCGCTCGGCGGTCAGCTCCGGCCGGTTCAGGTAGCAGCGGGCGACACCGCGGCCGCTGACATGGATCTCGCCGACCACCCCGACCGGCACCAACCGCCCATGGGCGTCCAGCAGATGCACCCCCAGATCCGGCAGCGGCGCACCGATCGGACTGACGGACGGCGCCGCGAGGTCGGCCCCGGTGAGCCGGTGGAAGGTGGTGTGCACCGTCGTCTCGGTGATGCCGTACATGTTGATCAGCGCCGGCGCGTCCAACCCGAGCCGATCCGTCCACGGCTTGAGGTCGCCCGGCTCCAGCTTCTCACCGCCGAACACCACATGCCGCAGGGCGAGTTCATCGATCCGCCGGTCCCCGGCGCCGGCCAGCCCGACCAGCGAGCGGAACGCCGACGGCGTCTGGCTCAGCATCGTCACCCGCTCGGCGACCAGCAGATCGAGGAACTCCTCCGGCGAACGCGCGGTGTCGAACGGCACCACCACCACCCGGCCGCCGAACAGCAGCGCCCCCCACAACTCCCAGACCGAGAAGTCGAACGCGTACGAGTGGAACAGCGACCACACATCGTCCGAGGAGAACCCGAACAGCCCCTGCGTCGCCGCGAACAGACCCACCACGCTGGCGTGCGACAGCGCCACACCCTTCGGCCGGCCGGTCGAACCCGAGGTGTAGATCACGTACACCGTGTGCTCCGGCACCACGGCTGCACCGAGGTCCGCCGCGGGCAGCCCGGCGATCTCCGCCGCGGCCTCCTCCAGCACCACCGCCGGCCCCTCGAACACCGAGGCCACCAGCCCGGCGAACGCCGACTGCGTCACGACACCGGCCAGCGCCGCGTCCGAGGCCATGAAGGCCAGCCGCTCCGCCGGGTAGGCCGGATCCAACGGCACGTACGCCCCGCCGGCCTTGACCACCGCCAGCAGCGACACCACCAGGTCGAATCCGCGCTCCAGGCAGACGCCGACCAGCGACTCCGGGCCCACACCCGCGGCGCGCAGGTGCCGCGCCAGCCGGTTCGCCCGCGCGTTCAGCTCCCCGTAGGACAGCGACGCGCCGTCGAAGGAGACCGCCACCGCGTCCGGTGCCAGCGCCGCCCGGCGCTCGAACAGCTGGTGCAGGCAGCCCACCGCCGACGGCTCCGACGGCAGACCCGCGATCGGCCGGTCCACCACGGCCAGCTCCGCCGCGTCCAGCAGGTCGACCGCGCTCAGCGGGCCGTCCGGAGCGGCCACCACGGCCGCCAGCAGGCGCTGGAACCGGGTGACCACCGCCTCCGCGGTGCTCGGGTCGAAGAGTTCGGCCGCGTACTCCACGCTGCCGTCGAGGCCGGCTCCCGCCCGGTCGGAGAAGCCGAAGGCCAGGTCGAACTTGGCCCGGTCGCCGATCGCCGCCACCGGCTCCACCCGGACGCCCGGCAGCTCGATGCCGCCCGCCACCGCACCGTCGTCGAAGGTCAGCATCACCTGGAACAGCGGGTGCCGGTGCATCGAACGCGCCGGGTTGAGCACCTCCACCAGCCGCTCGAACGGCACGTCCTGGTGCGCGAACGCCGCCAGATCCGCATCCCGCACCCGACCCACCAACTCACGGAACGACGGATCCCCCGACACATCCGTCCGCAACACCAGCGTGTTCACGAAGAACCCCACCAGCTCGTCCAAGGCCGGGTCGGCCCGACCCGCCACCGGTGTGCCCAGCGGGATGTCCGAACCGGCGCCCAGCCGCGACAGCAACGCCGCCACCGCCGCCTGCACCACCATGAACACCGTCGCCCCGCACTCCCGCGCCAGCGCAGCCATGCCGGCGAACACCGCGTCGTCCAGCCGGAACTGGACCAGCCCACCGACGCCGTCGGGGGCGCCCGCCCGCATCCGGTCGACCGGGAGCGGCAGTTCGGCCGGCAGGTCGGCCAGCGTCGCCCGCCAGAAGTCCAGCTGCCGGGCGATCAGGCTCCCGGGGTCGTGCTCCTCGCCCAGCAGCTCCCGCTGCCAGAGCGTGTAGTCCGCGTACTGGACCGGGAGTTCCTCCCACTCCGGTGCCCCGCCGGCGGCCCGGGCCGCATAGGCGGTGCCCAGGTCCCGGGCGAACGGCGCCAGCGACCAGCCGTCACCCGCGATGTGGTGCAACACCACCAGCAGGACCGACTCCCCCGGCCCCTCCTCGAACAGCCACGCCCGCAACGGCAGATCCACCGTCACATCGAACGAACAGCCCGCGGCCTCCGCCAGACCCTCCGGCCCCGCCACCACCGTCAGCAGGTCACCCACCTCCGCCAACGGCACCACCCGCTGGAACGGCACCCCCTCGACCTCGGGGAACACCGTCCGCAGGCTCTCGTGCCGCCCCACCACGTCCCGCAGCGCCGAACCCAGCGCCACCACATCCACCACACCCGACAGCCGCAGCCCGATCGGGATGTTGTAGGTCGAACCCGCGCCTTCGAGTCGGTTCAGGAACCAGAGACGCTGCTGGGCGAACGACAGCGGGATCACGAGGTCTCCTCCGGGCGGGCCATCCGGCGCAGCTTGGGCCGGGCCGGGCCGGTCTCGGCCCGGGCGGCGTCGGCGAGCCGCTCGGCGAGGGCCGCGACGGTGGGGGCGGCGAAGAAGGCGTCGATGGCGAGTTCGGCGTCCAGCAGCGCACGGATCCGGCCGATCAGCCGGATGACCAGCAGGGAGTGGCCGCCGAGCTCGATGAAGCTGTCGTCGATGGAGACCTGCTCCACCCCGAGCAGCTCGCTGAACAGCCCGGTGAGGGTCTCCTCCAGCGGGGTGCGCGGCGCCCGGCCGGTGCCCGCGGTGCTTCCGGCGGGGCCGGGGGCGGGCAGGGCGCCCCGGTCGAGCTTGCCGTTCGGGGTGAGCGGGAACCCGTCCAGCGGCACCAGCGCCGAGGGCACCATGTAGTCCGGGAGTTCGGCCGCCAGATGGGCACGGACCGCGTCGGCGTCGAAGGTGTGCACCGCTCCCGCCGGGACCACGTACGCGACCAGGCGGACGTCGCCGGGCCGGTCCTCGCGGGCGAGGACGGCGCACCGGGCGACGGCCGGGTGGGCACCGAGCACGGCCTCGATCTCGCCGGGCTCGATCCGGTAGCCGCGCAGCTTGACCTGGGTGTCGGCGCGGCCGCGGTAGTCGACGTCGCCGTCGGGCAGCACGGTGCCGATGTCGCCGGTACGGTACATCCGGGATCCGGGCGGACCGTACGGGTCGGGCAGGAAGCGCTCGGCGGTCAGGTCGGGCAGGTCGGTGTAGCCGCGGGCCACGCCGACGCCGCCGACGTGGATCTCGCCCGCCGTACCGGCCGGGACCTGGCGCAGGTCCGCGTCCAGGACGTACATCGTGGTGCCGGTGATCGGCCGCCCGATCGGGACGGAGTCCGGCTGCGGGCCGGTGGCGACGAAGGCCGCGTTGGCGACGGTCGCCTCGGTCGGGCCGTACTCGTTGACGAACCGGATCCCGGTGTCGCCGGCCAGGTCCAGCCAGGCGTTCACCAGCCGGCCGGGGAAGAGCTCGCCGCCGACGCTCAGCAGGCCGGCCAGCCCGGCGAGTTCGTCCCCGGAGAGCTGCTGGAGCAGCACCTCCAGGTGGGCGGGGGTCAGCTTGACGAAGCTGTACGGGCCGCCGTCGGCCAGGTGCTTGCCGAGGTCGGCGGGCTCCAGGTCGGCGGGCAGCAGGTGCACGGTCTGCCCGGAGAGCAGCGGGGTGTAGATGGCGGGCACCACCAGGTCGAAGGCGACCGAGGAGAAGACCGGGGCGCCGCCGGTGCCCCGGGAGGCGTACTCCTCGACCGTCCAGGCCAGGTAGTTGGCGAGACCGCGGTGGGTGACCTCGACCCCCTTGGGGCGGCCGGTGGTGCCGGAGGTGTAGATGACGTACGCGAGGGTGTCGGGGTCGACCCGGACCTCGGGAGCGGCGGTGGGCTGCCCGGCCAGCGCGTCGCGGTCGACCAGCAGCCAGTTCCGCTGGTCGAGGCCGGTGAGCCGGCCGGCGAGCGCGGGGTGGGTGACCACCACGTCGGCGTGCGACTCCTGGATCACCCGCTCCAGCCGGGCGGTCGGGAAGGCCGGGTCGAGCGGGACGTAGGCGCCGCCGGCCTTCCAGACGCCGAGCAGGGCGGCGATCAGGTCGGGTCCGCGGTCCAGCAGGACGGCGACCCGGGACTCGGCGCGGACGCCGAGGGCGAGCAGCCGGTGCGCGAACTGGTTGGCCCGGGCGTTCAGCCGGGCGTAGGAGAGCTTGCCCTCGGCGGAGACCAGCGCGGTGGCGATCGGGGTGCTGGCGGCCTGCCGTTCGAACAGGGCGACGGTGGTGCCGGCCGGCTCCTGGCCGGCGGTCGGCAGCCCGGGCTGCCGCGACTGCGGCTGCTGGACGGCGGCGGTGCCGGTGCGGGCGTCTCCGTCGAGGTTGTTGACCATGTCGCGCAGAACCTCTCGGTACATGTCGGCCAGCCGCTCGGCGTTGGCCCGGCTGATGGTGTGGGTGTCGGTGGAGAGCACGATGCCCCGGCCGGAGGCGATCACGTTGAGGCCGATCTCGTTGGGCGTCTCGCCGATCCCGAGGTCGCCGTCGACAGCGGCGTCGGTGGCGTGGAAGTCCAGGTAGCTGAAGGAGATCTGGATGAGCCCGGTGCGGCCGCTCCCGCGCTGGATGGCCGGCAGCGGGTAGCGCCGGTGCGGCCAGATCTCGGCCTCCCGGTCGAGCACCTGGCGGATCAGCTCGCGCCAGGTGGCGGCGCCGCGTTCGGCGGCGAACGGGACGGTGTTCAGGTGCATGCCGTACACGTGCTCGGCGCCGGGGACCTCGGGGCGGCCGTGGCCGACCAGTCCGGTGAAGAACCGGCGGGCGGGCGTGAAGCCGCTCATCACCTTGACGTGCGCGGCCAGCAGGACGCTCTTCACCGAGGCCCGGGCGGCGGTGGCGACGGCTGCGACGCCCTCGGCCAGGTCGTCCAGCAGGATCCAGGTCTGGAAGGACTCCCGCGGGGTGCCGGGTGCCTCCCCCCAGTGCGCCGGGAGGGCGACCGGGGTGTGCTCGGCGACGATCCGCTGCCAGTAGGCCCGGTCCTCCGCCGATTCCAGCGCGGCCAGCTCGGCGGCGATGAAGTCGGCGTACCGGACCTCGGTGCGGCCCGCGGCGGGTGGCTGCTCGCCGTCGCGGAGCGCCCGGTAGCAGGCGATCAGCTCCATCACCAGGGCGTTGTGGCTCCAGCCCTCCAGGATGACGTGCGACTCGGTCAGCGTGAGCCACCAGCCGTCGCGGCCGGTGTGCGAGAAGACCCGCAGCAGCGGAAGGTCGTCCGCGCCGAACAGCGCCGCGCGCTCGGCGGCGATGAAGGCCCGGACGGCCGCCTCGGCGCCGGCCTCGTCCGGCTCGGAGAGCTCCTCGTCGCGGTACGGGATCTCCGCGCTGCGGTGGACGATCTGGAGCGGGACGGAGTACCGCGAGATGTCCACCGAGGTGCGCAGGATCTCGTGCCGCTCGGCCATCAGGGCGACCGCGGCGCGCAGCGCCCCGGTGTCGAGCGGCCGGTCGTCGTTGATCCGGAAGCAGGTGACGTTGTGGTACCGGGCGCGCTCGCGGTCGGCGAGCATCTCCACCAGCATGCCGAGCTGGAGCTGCCCGAGCGGATAGGCGTCGGTGGCGTCGGCGGGCAGCGCGGCCCGGTCGGCGGCGGAGATCAGCGCGAACGGTTCGACCGGCTCGACCGGCCCTGTCCCGTCCGGGCTCCGGGAGTCGACCAGCGCGGCCAGCGCCGCGACGGTGGCGTGCTGGTACACCTCGCCGGCGGTGACCGGGAAGCCCGCCGCGCGCAGGGCGCCGATCAGCGCGAGCACCCGGATCGAGTCCCCGCCGAGGTCGAAGAAGGCGTCCTCGACGCCGATCCCGTCCCGGCCGAGCACCTCGCCCCAGATCGCCGCCAGCCGTGCCTCGGTCGCGGTGCGGGGCGCCACCAGTTCCCGGGCGGCGGCCATGGCGGTCCGCTCCGGCGCCGGCAGCGCGCGCCGGTCCAGCTTGGAGGTCGAGGTCAGCGGGATGGCGGGCAGTTCGACGAAGGCCGCGGGCACCATGTACGGGGCGAGGGTGGTGCCGAGCAGCGCGTGCAGCTCCGCCCCGCTGGTGGGCCGGCCGGGCTCGGCGGTCCAGTAGGCCACCAGCTCCTTCTGACCCGGGCTGTCCTCGCGGACCACGACCACGGCCTCGCGGACCCCGGGGTGAGCCGCCACCGCGGCCTGGATCTCGCCCAGTTCGATCCGGTAGCCGCGGATCTTCACCTGGTCGTCCGCCCGGCCGACGAATTCGAGCGTGCCGTCCGCCCGGCGCCGCGCCAGGTCGCCGGAGCGGTAGAGCCGGGAGCCCGGCGCGCCGTACGGGTTCGGCACGAACCGCTCGGCGGTCAGCTCCGGCCGGTTCAGGTAGCAGCGGGCGACACCGCGGCCGCTGACGTGGATCTCGCCGACCACCCCGACCGGCACCAACCGCCCATGGGCGTCCAGCAGATGCACCCCGAGGTCGGGCAGCGGCCCGCCGGCCGGGCTCAGCGCGGGCCGGGCCAGGTCGGCCGCGGTGAGGCGGTGATGGGTGACATGGACGGTGGTCTCGGTGATGCCGTACATGTTGATCAGCGCAGGCGCGTCCAACCCGAGCCGGTCCGTCCACGGCTTGAGGTCGCCCAGCTCCAGCTTCTCACCGCCGAACACCACATGCCGCAGGGCGAGTTCACCGATCCGCCGGTCCCCGGCGCCGGCCAGGCCGACCAGCGAGCGGAACGCCGACGGCGTCTGGTTCAGCACGGTCACCCGCTCGGTGACCAGCAGATCGAGGAACTCCTCCGGCGAACGCGCGGTGTCGAACGGCACCACCACCACCCGGCCGCCGAACAGCAGCGCCCCCCACAGCTCCCAGACCGAGAAGTCGAACGCGTACGAGTGGAACAGCGACCACACATCGTCCGAGGAGAACCCGAACAGCCCCTGCGTCGCTGCGAACAGTCCCACCACGCTCCGGTGCGACAGCGCCACACCCTTCGGCCGGCCGGTGGAGCCGGAGGTGTAGATCACGTAGATGGCGTTGTCGGGGGTGGTGACCGGCTCCAGGTCGTGGCCGGGCAACGCGGCCAGGCCCTCGGCCAGCTCCTCGACCACCAGCACCGGCCCCTCGAACACCGAACCCGCCAACCCCGCGTGC
>NZ_JBFAQT010000076.1:0-9244 GCF_040678895.1 Kitasatospora sp. NPDC049258 | reverse complement strand
AACCACAACCAACTCCGGCACAACCTCGCCAAGTTCACCCAGCGAAGCCACCTCAACCCGCGACACCGCCCCGGACACCCCGGACAGCACCGCCGACACCCACTCCAACCGCAGCAGCGACCCCGGACGCCCACCGGCCGCCAGCGGCAGCACCTCGGACGGGACACCCAGCGTCACCGACTCCACCGACAGCACCGGCTCACCGGCCGCATCGGCCACCGCCAGCGCGACCACCTCCTCGCCGGCCCGGGTCAGCCGGGCCCGGACCACCGAGGCACCCGAGGCGTGCAGCGACACCCCGGCCCAGGAGACCGGCACCAGGCCGCGCCCGTCGGCCGCCACCACCGCCGCCAGCAGGGCGGGGTGAAGGCCGAAGCCGGTCGCCTCCTCGGCCAACTCGCCGGCCAGCGAAGCCTCGACGAAGGTCTCCGTGCCCCGACGCCAGACCGAGCGCAGCGCCTGGAAGGCGGGGCCGAGGTCGCCGTAGCCGGGGATCTCGGCCAGCTCGGCGACCACCGCGCCCTTCGGCGGCCAGACCGACGCGTCGAACTCGGCGATCTGCTCGCCACGGACCAGCTCGCCAGAGGCGTGCTCGGCCCACGGGCCGTCGTCCTCACCCTCGGCGCGTGAGAAGAACCGTACGCTCCAGCCGCCGGACTCGCCGAGAGCACCGACCCAGACCTGGACCACCACCGCGCCGTCCTCCGGCAGCACCAGCGGCTCGGCCAGCGCGAAGCCCTCGACCCGGTCGCAGCCGACCTGGTCGCCGGCCCGGATCGCCAGCTCCAGGAAGCCGGCGGCCGGGAAGACCACGACACCGTCCACCATGTGATCCCGCAGCCACGGCTGCGACTTGAGCGTCAGCCGCCCGGTGAGCAGCGTGCCCTCGGCGTTGGCCAGCGCCACCGTGGCACCCAGCAGCGGGTGTTCGGCGGGCGCGAGCCCGGCACCGGTCACATCGCCGACGTGCAGGGCCGGGCGCGGCCAGAATCGCTCGTGCTGGAACGCGTACGTCGGCAGGTCCACCCGCCGCGCACCCGTACCGTCGAACAACCGCGCCCAGTCCACCGGCGCGCCCGCAACGTCCAGCTGCGCCAGGCCGCCGACCAAGGCGCCCTCCTCCGGCCGCCCCTTGCGGCAGACCGGCACCGCCACGCTCTCGTCCTCGTCGGCCAGGCACTGCTGCACCAGAGCCGCGAGCACCCCGTCCGGCCCCAACTCCACGAACGCCGAAACACCTTGCGCCCGCAGAGCCCGCACACCGTCGGCGAACCGGACAGCCTCCCGAACGTGGCGCACCCAGTACTCCGGCGAGCACAGCTCGTCACCCGCGAGCTCACCGCTCAGGTTCGACACCACGGGGATCGAGGGCTCGTGGAACTCCAGCCCCTTCAGCACGGTACGGAACTCGTCCAGCATCGGGTCCATCAGCGGCGAATGGAACGCGTGCGAGACCCGCAGCCACGAAGTCTTGCGGTCCGCGAAGTGCGCATCGATCGCCGCGACGCCCTCGGCGGAACCCGAAACCACCACCGACGAAGGCCCGTTCACCGCCGCTGTCGACACCGACTCACCCAGCAGCGGCAACACTTCGTCCTCGGAAGCCTGCACGGCGAGCATCGCACCACCGGCCGGCAGCGCCTCCATCAGCCGACCGCGCGCCGCCACCAGCGCACACGCGTCCGCCAACGAGAACACACCCGCCACATGCGCGGCCGCGACCTCGCCGATCGAGTGCCCGGCCACGAACTCCGCCCGCACACCCAACGACTCGACCAGCCGGAACAGCGCCACCTCCACCGCGAACAGACCCGCCTGCGCGAAGTCCGTCCGGTTCACCAACTCCTCGTCCGTACCCCACACCACGTCCCGCAACGGCCGCTCCAGCAGACCGTCCAGCACACCGCACACCTCGTCGAACGCCGACGCGAGCACCGGGAACCGGCCGTACAACTCCCGGCCCATCCCCAACCGCTGCGACCCCTGCCCCGAGAACAGGAACGCCACCGACCGCTCGGCCGCCTCACCCCGCGCGACCTCCACACCGTCCACCAGCACCGCCCGGTGCCCGAACCGCGACCGCCCCGCCAGCGACAGACCCACATCCACCGGCGACAGGCCCTCGACCGCCGCCAAGCCGGCGAGCTGCGCCTCAAGCGCCGCCTCCGACTTGCCCGACACCACCCACGGCACCACACCGGGCACTCCGGCAGGTGCGACAGCCTCGGCGGGGGCCTCGGCCTCCTCCTCCGGCGCCTGCTCCACGATCACGTGCGCATTGGTGCCGCTGATACCGAAGGCCGAGACGGCGGCGCGGCGGGGACGGCCGGTCTCCGGCCAGTCCCGGGCCTCCGTCAGCAGCTCGACCTCGCCGGCCGTCCAGTCGATCTTGGTGGACGGCGCGTCGACGTGCAGGGTGCGCGGCAGCACGCCGTGCCGCATCGCCTCCACCATCTTGATCACACCTGCCGCACCGGCGGCCGCCTGGGTGTGACCGATGTTCGACTTCAACGAGCCGAGCAGCAGCGGCAGTTCGCGCCCCTGGCCATACGTCGCAAGGAGCGCCTGGGCCTCGATCGGGTCACCGAGCGGCGTCCCGGTACCGTGGCCCTCGACCGCGTCCACCTCACCGGCCGACAGGCCCGCGCTGGCCAGCGCCTGGCGGATCACCCGTTGCTGCGACGGGCCGTTCGGGGCGGTCAGGCCGTTGGAGGCACCGTCCTGGTTGACGGCCGAGCCGCGCAGTACCGCGAGCACCGGGTGCCCGTTGCGCTTCGCCTCGGAGAGCCGCTCAAGGACCAGTACGCCCGCGCCCTCGGACCAGCCGGTGCCGTCCGCCGCATCGGCGAAGGCCTTGCACCGGCCGTCCGAGGCAAGACCGCCCTGACGGGAGAAGCCCGAGAAGCTCATCGGGGTGGACAGCACCGTCACGCCACCCGCGAGCGCGAGCGCGCACTCGCCGCTGCGCAGCGACTGGGAGGCCAGGTGCATCGCGACCAGGGAGGACGAGCAGGCGGTGTCGATCGTCACCGCCGGGCCCTCCAGGCCGAACACGTACGAGACCCGGCCGGAGAGCACGCTCGCGGTCAGACCGGTGGTCGCGTGGCCCTCGACGTCCTCGCGGGAGCCCATCACCACACCCACGTAGTCCACGCCGGCCGTGCCGACGAAGACGCCGGTCTTGCTGCCGCGCAGCGTGCCCGGGTCGATGCCCGCGCGCTCGAAGGCCTCCCAGGAGGTTTCGAGCAGCAGGCGCTGCTGCGGGTCCATCGCGAGCGCCTCGCGCGGCGAGATCCCGAAGAACCCGGCGTCGAAGGCGGCGGCCTCGACGAAGCCGCCCTCACCGGCGGCGCTGCTGCCGCTACCCTCGCCGCCGAGCGCCGCCAGATCCCAGGCGCGGTCGGTCGGGAAGCCGGACACCCCGTCGCGGCCGTCCTCGACCAACTGCCAGAGCTGCTCCGGCGTGGTAACCCCACCGGGCAGGCGGCAGGCCATGCCGACGACGGCGATCGGCTCGTGCTGGCCGGACTCGACCTCAAGCAGCCGTTGCCGGGTCTGGTGCAGGTCGGCCGTGACCCACTTGAGGTAGTCAACGAGCTTGCTGTCGTTCGACATGGGAGGAGGAGCCTTCCTGATATTGGTGCGAGTCGGGTCAGCGGTCGCTCAGACGGCCGAGCTCGTTGTCGATGAACGCGAGGACCTCATCCGCACTCGCGGCTTCGAGCCGCTCGACGACGCTGCCATCGGCATTCTGCGCGTCGAGGATTCGCAATTTCTCCAGGATCTGGCGCAGTCGGACAGAGACCGCGTTCCGGGTCGCCTGATCGGGCTCGGCGGCGGCCAGCGCGGCGTCCAAGCGGTCCAGGCCGCCGAGCAGTTCGGCACCGGCGTCCGTCTCGGGCTCGTCCAGCAGTTCGGCGAGCAGGTGCTCGCCGAGCACGGTCGGCGTCGGGTAGTCGAAGACCAGGGTGGCCGGCAGCCGCAGACCGGTGACCACGGTCAGCCGGTTGCGCAGCTCGATCGCCGTCAGCGAGTCGAAGCCCAGCTCGCGGAACTCCCGGCCCGCCTCGACCGCCACGGCCGAGTCGTGGCCCAGCACCGTCGCGCCCTCGGCCCGGACCAGGTCGACCAGATGACGCAGCCGATCGGTCTCCCGCAGCTCACGCACCCGCGCCGCCAGCGCAGTTGCCGTCCCGGCGTCGGCCCCGGAGGCCGAGGCCGCGCGCCGGGCACCCCGCACCAGCCCCCGCAGCAGCGCCGGCACCTCGCCCGGCATCCGCCGCCCGCCACCGCCGGCCCGTCCGATCGGTACCAGGTACGGCTCGTCCATTCCCATCGCGGCGTCGAGCAGTGCCAGGCCGTGCGCCGGCTCCAGCGGCGGCACGCCCGAGGACCGGATCCGCTGAAGATCGGTCTCCGACAGCGTGCCGGTCATACCGGCCGACGCGACCCAGGCGCCCCAGCCGAGCGACTGCGCCGCCAGGCCCTGGCCGCGACGCCACTGCGCCAGCGAGTCCAGGAAGACGTTGCCCGCCGCGTAGTTACCCTGACCCGCACTCCCCATCACGCCGGAGATCGACGAGAACAGGACAAACGCAGCAAGGTCCTGACCGGCCGTCAGCTCATGTAGGTTCCACGCCGCGTCCACCTTCGCCCGCAGCACTCCCGACAGCCGCTCCGGCGTCAACGCCGTCACCACACCGTCGTCCAGCACACCAGCTGTGTGCACCACGGCACTCAACTCACACCCAGCCAGCACACCTTCCAGCGCCGCACGGTCCGCCACATCACAGGCCACCACCGAAACCTCGGCACCCAGCCCCTCCAACTCGGCACACAGCTCCACCGCACCCTCAGCCGCCGACCCACGACGACTGACCAGCAGCAGACTCCGCACCCCGTGCTCGGCCACCAAGTGACGCGCCACCAAACGACCCAGACTACCCGTACCACCGGTGACCAGAACCGTCCCACCGCCCCAACCCGCAGCCTCACCGGCGCCACCGGGGACCCGGGCCAGCCGGGCCACCCGTACCTCACCACCTCGCCGCGCCACGAACTGGAAGTCACCGCGAGCCAGTTGCTCGGCCAGCACCGGCAGTGCGGCCGCCGCGTCCTCGTCCGGGCCGAGGTCGAGGAGCGCGAACCGGCCCGGGTTCTCCGCCTCGGCAGCTCGCACCAGACCCCAGACGGCACCACCCGCGAGGTCCGTCAGCTTCTCGCTCTCGTCGGCCTGCACCGCGCCGCGCGTCACGAACACCAGGCGCGAACCGGCGAACCGCTCCTCCGCCAGCCACTCCTGCACCAGCGCCAGCGCCCAGGCCGAGGTTCGGTGCACACCACCCAGCACATCCCCGGCACCCGGGACACCCGGCACCGGCAGCGCAACCAACTCCGGGATATTGTCGCCGAGTTCACCCAGCGAAGCCACCTCGACGACAGCCGGCACCGACCCGGAGTCACCGCCGGGCAGCGGCGGCACCCAGGTCAGCCGCAGCAGAGCGCCGTGGTCCTGGTGGTCCGCCGCACCGGCGGCGTCGCTCGGCGCGCCGAGAGTCAGCGACTCCACCGAGAGCACCGGCACACCGGCGCCGTCGTAAGCCGCGACCGCCACGGTGTCCTCGCCGGTCCGGGTGACGCGCAGGCGCAGCACGCCCGCGCCGGCGGCGTGCAGCGAGACGCCGTGCCAGGCCAGGGGCACCAGCCGCTCACTGTCGTCCAGCCCGGCGAGCCCGGCCACCTGGACTGCGGCCTCCATCAGCGCCGGGTGCAGGCCGAAGCCCGCCGCGTCCTCGATCCGGCCGGGCAGCACGGCCTCGACCACGGCGGCCGCGTCACCCTGTTGCCAGACCGCCTGGATCGCCCGGAAGGCCGGGCCGTGCTCCATCGGGTCGTAGCAGCTCTCCGGATCGACCGCCTCGGCGCCGACCGGCGGCCAGGCGAGCGGAGCGAGCTCGGGCAGCACCTCACCGGCCGCGAGCACGCCTGTCGCGTGGCAGCGCCACGGCCGCTCGGCCTCCCCGTCCGGCCTGCTGTAGCAGCCGACCGTCCGGTTCCCGTCCTCGTCCGCGGCCCCGACCACGACCTGCAGCTGGACCGCACCGTCCTCGGGCAGCACCAACGGCTCGGTGAGCGTGAGCTGTCCGACCCGGTCACAGCCCACCTGCTCGCCGGCCCGCAAGGCCAGCTCCAGCAGCCCCGTACCGGGGAACACCAGCGCGCCGCCGACCCGGTGGTCCGCGAGCCACGGCTGCACCTTCGGCGCGAGCCGGCCGGTGAGCAGCAGACTCCCCGAGTCGGCCGTGGAGATCACGGCCCCGAGCAGCGGGTGGTCGGCGGGCAGCAGACCCGCGCCGCTGACGTCACCGGTCCGCGCGGCCGGGCGCGGCCAGTAGCGCTCGTGCTGGAACGCGTACGTCGGCAGGTCCACCCGCCGCGCACCCGTACCGTCGAACAACCGCGCCCACTCGACCGCCACGCCCGCAACGTCCAGCTGCGCCAGGCCGCCGACCAAGGCGCCCTCCTCCGGCCGCCCCTTGCGGCAGACCGGCACCGCCACGCTCTCGTCCTCGTCGGCCAGGCACTGCTGCACCAGAGCCGCGAGCACCCCGTCCGGCCCCAACTCCACGAACGCCGAAACACCTTGCGCCCGCAGAGCCCGCACACCGTCAGCGAACCGGACCGCCTCCCGGACGTGCCTCACCCAGTACTCCGGCGAGCACAGCTCGTCACCCGCGAGCTCACCGTTCAGGTTCGACACCACCGGGAAGTCCGGCGCACGGAACTCCAGGCCCGCCAAAGCGGCCCGGAACTCCGCCAACATGGGCTCCATCAGCGGCGAGTGGAACGCGTGCGAGACGCGCAGGCGCGTGGTCTTGCGGTCGGCGAAGTACGCCTCAACCGCTGTGACCGCAACCTCCGCACCCGACACGACCACCGAGGACGGACCGTTGACGGCCGCGATCGACACCAAGTCGCCAAGCAGCGGCCGGACTTCCTCCTCCGTCGCCGCGACCGCGAGCATCGCGCCACCGGACGGCAGCGCCTGCATCAACCGACCACGCGCCGCCACTAGCGCACACGCGTCCGCCATCGAGAACACACCCGCCACGTGCGCGGCCGCCACCTCACCGATCGAGTGACCGGCCACGAACTCCGCCCGCACTCCCAGCGACTCGACCAGCCGGAACATCGCCACCTCCACCGCGAACAGACCCGCCTGGGCAAAGTCGGTGCGGTTCAACAGCTCGTCCGAGGAACCCCAGACGACTGAACGCAACGGCCGCTCCAGCAGATCATCCAGGACCTCGCACACCTCGTCGAAGGCCTCGGCGAACACCGGGAACCGGCCGTACAACTCCCGGCCCATCCCCAACCACTGCGAACCCTGACCCGAGAACAGGAAGGCTGCCGTCCGCTCCTCGGTCCGGCCCTTGGCAAGCTCGCGACCGTCGACCAGTACCGCCCGGTGCCCGAACCGCGACCGACCCGCCAGCGACAGACCCACATCCGCCGGAGACAGACCCTCAACGGCCGCCAGGCCCGCGATCTGCGCCTCCAGCGCATCAGCCGTCTTGGCCGACACCACCCACGGCACGACCTCGGGCATCGGGCCGGACGGGCTCAACTCATCTACCGTCGGCGCCTGTTCGAGGACGACGTGCGCGTTGGTCCCGCTGATGCCGAAGGAGGACACGCCGGCCCGACGGGCCCGGCCGGTCTCCGGCCAGTCCGTCCGCTCGGTGAGCAGTTCGACCTCGCCGTCGGTCCAGTCCACGTGCGTGGAGGGCGTGTCCACGTAGAGGGTGCGCGGCAGGACGCCGTGCCACATGGCCAGCACCATCTTGATCACACCGGCGACGCCGGCTGCCGCCTGGGTGTGGCCCAGGTTGGACTTCACCGAGCCGAGCAGTAGCGGCAGTTCACGGTTCTGACCGTACGTCGCCAGCAGCGCCTGCGCCTCGATCGGGTCACCGAGCGGCGTCCCCGTCCCGTGCGCCTCGACGGCGTCGACCTCAGCGGCGGACAGGCCGGCGTTCGCCAGCGCCTGCCGGATCACCCGCTGCTGCGACGGGCCGTTCGGCGCGGTCAGACCGTTCGACGCACCGTCCTGGTTCACCGCCGAGCCGCGCAGCACCGCGAGCACCTCGTGCCCGTTGCGCCGAGCCTCGGAGAGCCGCTCAAGGACCAGCACACCCGCACCCTCGGACCAGCCGGTGCCGTCCGCCGCATCGGCGAACGCCTTGCACCGGCCGTCGGCGGCCAAGCCGCCCTGGCGGGAGAAGCCGAGAAAGGGCATCGGCGTGGACAGCACTGTCACGCCACCCGCCAGCGCGAGCGAGCACTCGCCGCTGCGCAGCGACTGGGAGGCCAGATGCATCGCCACCAGCGAGGAGGAGCACGCGGTGTCGATGGTGAGGGCCGGGCCCTCCAGGCCGAAGGAGTACGAGACGCGGCCCGAGATCACGCTGTTGGCGAGCCCAGTACTGGCGTGGCCCTCCACCTCCTCCCGGGAGTTGAAGACCAGCGAGGCGTAGTCCTGGCCGGTCGTGCCGACGAACACGCCCGTCTTGCTGCCGCGCAGCGAGACCGGGTCGATGCCCGCCCGCTCGAAGGCCTCCCAGGAGGTCTCGAGGAGCAGCCGCTGCTGCGGATCCATCGCGAGCGCCTCACGCGGCGAGATCCCGAAGAACCCGGCGTCGAACTCGCCCAGCCCGGCCAGGAATCCGCCCTGCCGGGTGGCGCTCACGCCTCGGCCCGTACTGTCGTCGGCAAACAGCGCCTCCAGATCCCAGCCACGGTCGGTCGGGAAGTCGGAGATGCCGTCCCGTCCCTCGAGCAGCAACTCCCAGAGCCCTTCCGGGGTCCGGACCCCGCCCGGCATCCGGCAGGCCATGCCGACGATCGCGACCGGGTCGCCCAGGGCGGCGGCGCTGACGGAGACTCCCTCGAACTCACCGTGCTCGTCGAGCAGTTCCGCTACCACGTGCGCGGCGATAGCCGTCGGCGTCGGGTAGTCGAAGATCAACGTCGCCGGGAGCCGCAGCCCGGTCACGGCCGTGAGCCGATTACGCAGCTCGATCGCTGTCAGGGAGTCGAAGCCGAGCTCGCGGAACTCCCTCCCGGCATCGACGGCTGCGCCGGAGGTATGGCCGAGCACGGTGGCCGCCTCCGCCCGCACCAACTCGACCACGTGCCGCAGCCGCTCGCCCTCCCGCAGCTCCCAGAGCCGGGCCGCCAGCGC
>NZ_JBFAQT010000075.1:0-9340 GCF_040678895.1 Kitasatospora sp. NPDC049258 | reverse complement strand
TCATCGACGCTTCCCAGGGCTGGAGCCGTCGAGGTGAGGGTTCCGATGAGGTCCACGGCCTTGCTCCCTTCACTTTCCTGTCCATTCGGTTCGTCCACAACGCTCCGTGACCGACGCCAGGGCGAACACGGGGAAACTACTCATGTCGCATACTCATCCACGCAGTGGGCGACAGCCGATATGCCGGGGCCCGCCGGCGCGAACCGTCGTACATGCGCTCGACAGCGCTGATCCGGCACCACACGCACATCGGATCTTTAGGGAAGTCGCCAAGCGTCAGAACGACGCCCAACCCATAACGTCTCCCTGGCGGGAGCAGCGCTGCGACGCCTTCCGACACGCTGCCGTCCCCCTGCGAGCCCAGGTGCCGATGCCTGCCACGCCACTCCGGGTTCCGGCGTATCGACCCATCGCGCCTGTTCAGCGCATTCAACCGGCACCTGACGGCCACGAAGCGCCTGGCGGCGCGAAACGAGGGGCGTAGCAATTCGATGGGGTGGCGGGTGTCCGTGCAGAGGTCGGCGTGGTTCCGGTTCCGCCATATGCAAACCCTTGACAAGGGGTGAACGGCGACCGAATATGCTCCGAACATCGGATGTAGGGATCCGGTAGAGACGGGTCGCGCGGAGAGAGGCCTCACCTCTCCGCCCGCCCCGTCGACAGCAGGCTTCGCTCGGGCGCAGGCCGTCCGACACGGACGCTGCATCCAGTCACCCTCCGTATCCGGGGCCCCTCAGTCCCGGTGCGGCCGATGGCACATCGCGCTCATCCCATCCTCAGCTCGCAGCCTGCCCCATCAGGCCTGCGGAGCCGAGCGCATGCACGAAGGAAGGTCCCCCACATGTCAGGTCAAGCAGCTTCACGCGCAAGAGGAGCGGTGCGCCGTGTCGGGTCGGTCGGAATGATCCTTGCGGCGGCGCTGACGCTGCCCGCGATTCCGTCCGCTTCGGCAGTGTCGTCGGTGACTCTCTACGCCTCGCCGTCGGGCGCGGGCTCGACCTGTTCGGTCTCGGCGCCGTGCACCCTCGCGGGCGCGCAGAGTGCGGTACGGTCGCAGCTCGCTGCGGACAGTACGGCCGACGTCACCGTCCTTCTCGCCGACGGTACTTACCGACTGACCAGCACCTGGAAGTTCAGCGCCGCCGATTCCGGCTCCGCGGGTCATCCTGTCGTCTGGAAGGCCGCGCCGGGTGCTCGGCCGGTGATCTCCGGGGGGTCCCAGATCACAGGTTGGGAGCAGGCCGGTTCCAGCGGGGTGTGGTCCGCCTCGGTGCCGGCCGGAAGCAAGAGCCGGCAGCTGTACGTCGACGGCCACGAGACCTCGGTGGCCACGGCGTCCCCCACGAGCCTGGGGTTCACGGGCTCCTGGACCGGGTCGTCGACGGGTTACGACATCTCGGGCGACCAGGCGGCGAAGGCGTGGTTCGGTTCGCTGACCGCAGGTCAGGTGGCGGGGGTCGAGTTCGACTACCCCGGCGGCAACGGGGCGTGGACCGAGTCGCGATGCCGGGTGGCGAGCTTCTCTGCGGCTGCGGGAACCCTGACGATGAGCCAGCCGTGCTGGACCAACGTCACAGCCAGGGCAGTGTTCAATGACGGCAGCGGCGGCCTGCCCTCCATGTCCGTCAACCAGATGCCGGCGTTCATCGAGAACGCGCAGTCTCTGCTCGGCTCCGGTCACTGGTTCCTGGACACGGCCGGCAACAAGCTGTACTACAAGCCCGTTCCCGGCCAGCAGATGGCCGCTCTCGACGTGGAGCTGCCGCGGCTGGAGTCGCTGGTGCAGGGCGCCGGCACGCTGGCCGCGCCCTTGCACGACATCGCCTTCAGCGGCCTGCAGTTCTCGCACGCGACCTGGAACGCCCCCTCCACGGCGGCGGGGTTCTCCGACGTGCAGAGCAACCTGCGGATCACCGGCAGGAACGACCAGGGCCTGTGCAAATTTTCCAAGTACACAACCGACGCCAGCTGCCCCTTCGGTGCGCTGACCCAGCCGCTGGCCAACGTCGCGTTCTCCGCCTCGAAGAACATCACGCTCACCGGCAACCGGTTCACCCTGCTCGGTGGCGCGGGACTGAGCGTGATGTACGGCTCGGCCAACGTGGTGGTCCAGGGGAACGAGTTCACCGACATCGCCTCGACGGCGATCCTCCTCGGATGCACCTACGACCCGCACCCGATCGACCCGATCCCCCTGTCACCTGCCCCGGCCGACCCGTCCAACCCGGCCGACATCAAGCAGAACTGCACCCCGGACGCCGCCGCGGTCAGTGGCGACACGATCGGGACCAATGAGATCCTCACCGGCACCACCGTGGCGGACAACATCATCCACCACATCGGTACCGACTACTCCTCGGCGTGCGGCATCACCCTGCTGTTCGCCCAGAACACCACCATCACCCGCAACAACCTCTACGACCTGCCCTACACCGGCATCACGTCCGGCGTCATCCAGGGCCACGTCGACCAGAATGGCCCCACCGCGCAGAACACCATCAACATCAACGCCTCGAACACCATCAGCAACAACATCATCCACGACTACATGTCCGTCCGCCACGACGGCGGCGCCGTCTACGTCGAGGGACACCAGGCGCAGTACGTCTACCAGACGGGCGGCACCACCGTCGACCCGGTGCAGACTCTAGCCAAGGGCCTGCAGGTCACCGGCAACATCGCCTACAACTCCCCCGAGACCAACTTCACCTACTACGACGACGCCGGCTCGGAGTGGATCAACTGGCAGGGCAACGTGGCGTTCGGCGCCGGGGCGGCGTCGCAGGGCGGCTGCATGCCGACCGGCCACTTCTGGGTCACGGGCAATTACCTCTCCGCCGGTACCGGGTACTACCCCTGTACCCCTAAGAGCAACCCGCCGACCGACACGAACGTGAGCGGCACCACGTCGATTCCTGCCACACCGGGGCCGTCCGACCTCCCGGCCGGTGTGCTGAGCGCCGCCGGTGTCGGTTCCGGCACCATCTCCCCGGTCCTCGCCGCCAGCCCGCGGATCACCTACGTGTCGCCGACCACGAACGCCACGCAGGTCCTCGTCGCAGGTGAAGGATTCGACGCCACCACCCCGGTCTACATCGGCACCACCCAGGTCAGTGGCGTCACCCACCTGTCCAGCGGATTCATGATCGTGCCGATCCCGGCCGGCACCACCGCCGCACAGATCTCCGCCGGTCCGCAGCTGCCCGCGGGGGTCCGGGTCAACGACACCGACAGCGGGATCTCGTACAGCGGATTCGCGCTCTCCAGCGGTCGCGCGTACGGCGACTACCAGAACGACGTCCACTACGCGACCGCCAACGGATCGACGGCCACCTACACCTTCACCGGCACCGGAATCCAGGTCCGCGGTGAGCAGTTCACCGACCAGGGCAACATCGGCATCAGCATCGACGGCGGCCCCCAGCAGACCGTCAGCACCCTTCCCACCGACGGCGCACGCCACGCGGACGTGGCCCTGTACACCTCCGGCCTCCTGCCCTCCGGCAACCACACCATCGTGGTGACCAAGCTGTCCGGACAGTACGCCACCCTCGACGGACTCACCGTCCTCACCTCCGCCCGGGTCAACGACACCGACAGCGGGATCTCGTACAGCGGATTCGCGCTCTCCAGCGGTCGCGCGTACGGCGACTACCAGAACGACGTCCACTACGCGACCGCCAACGGATCGACGGCCACCTACACCTTCACCGGCACCGGAATCCAGGTCCGCGGTGAGCAGTTCACCGACCAGGGCAACATCGGCATCAGCATCGACGGCGGCCCCCAGCAGACCGTCAGCACCCTTCCCACCGACGGCGCACGCCACGCGGACGTGGCCCTGTACACCTCCGGCCTCCTGCCCTCCGGCAACCACACCATCGTGGTGACCAAGCTGTCCGGACAGTACGCCACCCTCGACGGACTCACCCTGAACGGAGGCTGAGCAAAGCCGACCGGCCACGATGAAAGGGCGGGTCCGGCCCCACCACCTTCGTGATGGGGCCGGACCCGCCTCCGCGAGCCTCCGTCATGGAGGCCACAGGTAGCAGGTGCCCACCAGCCAGGCCTGCTCGCGGATGCTCCCGGGCCGGCTCACACCACCACATGGGACACGGCGCCCGCTCCTCTCCGCAGGAGAGGAGCGGGCGAACGTCATGGGCGGGTGGCGCCGGCGTCAACTCCGTAAGGCTGGACCATGTGCAGGGAGAGGGCTTGAGGGAACAGATCACAGCTGCTGGAGCGTGTGCCGAGGGTTGTGGCCGTAATGCGCGCGGTAGTACTGGGCGAAACCGGGCAGGTGGGTGAAGCCCCAGCGCGCCGCGATCTGACGGACAGAGGCCGTCGTAGGGTCGGCGGTCAGCAACTCGGAGTGGGCCCGCGCCAGGCGCACCCGGCACAAGCACTCCATCGGGCTGGCGCCGGTGTGATCGCGGAAGGCCTGCTGGAGAGAGCGGGAACTGATGTGGCCGATGGCGGCCAACTGTGCCACCGTCCAGAGGTGTGCAGGGTGGGCGTGAATTGCGTCTTGAGCCTCCGTCAGGAACAGTGGGCGCCAGCGGCGGCCCTCATGGACCCGGGCGGCGATGTGGCCGGTGCTGACGAGAAGTCCACGGAGCAACGACTACCGCAAGTGGGGCATCATCAGCTAGTTGCCCCACATGCTGTGCCCTGCCGGCCGTGCCAGGTCGACCGCCGACTGTGCCAGCAGGCGCGCCCAGGAGTGAGCAGGGCCGGTCCGCAGATCTATCTCCTTCACCCCTTCCAGGCTCGGTGAACGTCCCGCACCACTGCTGTCCCGCTCGTCTGGAAGGGAGCCAGAGCGTAGGAGAAGCGCGACGATTCGGCTGCCGTGCACATGGGAGAGGACCGGCCTGCCCGGCAGGAAGACGGCAGCCGATGTGTCCTGAAGATCAGCTTCCGCTGTCAGCTCGTACTGGATCCTGGAAACACCGATCGGGCAGCACCCGATGTCGAACACGTCGAACTCGGCAGCGTAGGCATGTTCTTCCGTGGGATGCATATGACGCACCCGAGCCAACGGTGTCAGGGCTTCTGCCGCTTCCCTGGGTCGGAGGTGTGGACCTGGAGTCTTGCCGTCCGGTGTAGCTGGGACATTGTCACCTCAATGAGTCAGATAGCCAGGTCAGCCACAGGTCGCCAACCGTCACCGGGTTGCCGGTGCCGCCAAACAGCTTCGATGGCGAGCCTGCTCCTCTGACCGCAGAGGTCCCGATCGGTCGCCGTGGCAGCCCCCACCCCCCTCGGTCGAACCGGGGCCCCCTCGACCGACCGGCATCCGGGGCTCGTCCGGCGGAGCATGGTGACAAGTTGCGCCTGAATGGGGGCGGTTCGGTTCGAGGACTCAGGTGGGTAGCAGAACGCCGCCGACCGGAGATATTCGTCCGATGTATTTTCCTCAATGGATCCAGAGTGTACGTGAGCCAGGTGGCAGCCAAAGAGCGGGAAGGCGGATCCGCCTGCGACCGGAAGAGGAGTGCGGCATCGACTCCAACGCCCGTCGAGGCTTTATTTGAATGAACCGACGGAAGTTCGATGGAGAGCCCCAGGGGGAAGTGCCCTCCGCCAGTAGAGTTGAACCCATCCCGGCCCACTGATCGAAGCCTCCCGCTCGCTCCCCCGATCTGCAGGTGATCGATCAGACATCCGGTGAATATCGATCGCCGGCGGCCTTGCGACCCTTCGATCGATGGAGAGTGCCCAGAGGCCGGGCAGCAGCAACATCTGACACAGGCCACCCCACGCGGACTCCCCGCATCGCCCAGGAGTCACGCGGATGGCATCGGAGACAGGCGGCCGGAAGGGTGCGTGGTGCACGCACCCACGGAACGCTCCTCAACTGTGCATAGGAAAAGGCATTTTCGAGCATCCATGCCCTGGCCGGCCCGGAGTCCAGGGGAGATTCTCCTTTGCGAGATGTGGATCGAGCACGATGGGAAAAGGTGAGGATGGACGAGCGTGCCATGAAGCATCAACCGTGACGTTTAGATCGTTGCCCGTATTGCAATACCTCCCGGGCCGGCCCCCCTTTCCTCCGGCAGATCCGGATCAGGCCGCGCCCCGCGGCAAGTGCCGCGGGGCGCCTGCCCTGCACCGACGTCCGCGATCCGATGCCCCAACACACTGGCCTGATGCGGTACTCCCTTCGACGCCCACCCTCGCGGACGCCCGGTGGCTTTGCAATGCAGGGTCTCCGGATCGTCGGGACCTCCCACGGCGAAATGGCCTGTACCCCAGGATCTGGACGACCCATCCTGCGGGCGTACATCCGGAGGGAAGCGTTGCCGTTCCGAGACCCGGGTTGCACCTGTCGCACCATCAAAGGACGCAAAGAGGGCATCGACCGCAACACGCTTCGCACTGGCGTGACCGGATCGGGCGATTCCCCGGGACTTCACTATGAATTGATGCGGCCTTTGATCCCTATTGGTCTAGACCTCATATTGACAATCCGCCCAACGTGCCCAACCATGAGCACCCAGTTGCACCGAGCCAAGGCTCGCTGGCCGGCCCCCTCGCTCCGGCCCCAGCCCCCTCCCCTCTCGGGCCTGCCCGCCCGGCCCCCAGCACCACCAGTGCAGGCGTACCGAGCCGCGGAGCACGCCCCGCTCGTCGCACGGCTCCCCCACTTCTACCCGCACGAGGTAACTGCCATGAAGCCCAAGGCAATGCCCCTGACCGGAAAGGCGGTCGGCGTCCTGCTGATCGCCGCACCGGCCCTCGTCCTCCCGACGGCCGCCCCCGCCTACGCGGCCGCCCCGGTGAACACCGCTCCTGCCGTCGTGCCCGCCCTCCAGCAGTGGACCGGCGGCAGCGGACGGGTGGCACTGAGCGACAACAGCAGGATCGTCACCCCGACGGGATCCACCGCCCAGCTCCAGCAGCTCGCCGCCAAGGCAGTCGGCGACGCGACCGAGCTGACGGGTCTTCACCTGACCGCCGCCACGGGTACGGTGGCCGCAGGCGACGTCCTGCTGAAGATCGATGCGGCCGCCGACTTCGGCGCCGTGCTGCCGGCACTGAAGCCGGAGGCGTACCGGATCGACGTCACCGGCAGCCAGGTCACCGTCACCGCCGCCGCCCAGCAGGGCGCGGTGAACGGCGTGAACACACTGCTGCAGACGGTTGTCGGGTCCGCCGACCACCGAAGCGTGCCGGTGGGGTCGGCGGTCGACTACCCCAACTACGCCGTGCGCGGGTTCATGCTGGACGTGGGGCGCCGGTACTTCACGCCCGAATTCATCCGCTCTTACATCAGGTGGATGGGCTACCAGAAGCTCAACACCCTGCAGCTCCACCTGAACGACAACGAGATCAACCCGCCCGGCGGCAACTGGTCCCTGGCGAAGTCCGCCTTCCGCCTGCAGAGCGACAACCCGGCCTTCGCCGGACTGGCCGCCACCGACGGCGTGTACACCCGGGCCGACTGGGACTCCTTCGAGGACACCGCCGCGGCCGCCGGTGTGACGCTCGTCCCCGAGATCGACGCCCCCGGGCACGCGAGGGCGTTCACCAAGTTCAGGCCGGACCTGGGCCTGTACGGCGGTAACTCCGACCACCTCGACCTGGGCAAGCCCGCCACCACGGACTTCATGAAGTCGGTCTACGCCGAGTTCATCCCCTGGTTCCGCGGAACCAATGTCCACATCGGCGCCGACGAGTACGACAAGGCCTACGTCGGCCAGTACCAGACGTACATCAACACCATCGCCCCCTACGTGCGCAGCCTCGGCAAGCAGGTCAGCATCTGGGGCAGCTTCGCCAGGATGTCGGGTGGCGGTGCGGGCTACGACAGCAACATGACCGTCAACAGCTGGAACAACGGCTGGTACGGCCCCAAGCAGGCCATCGCCGACGGCTACAACGTCATCAACTCGAACGACAGCCTGCTCTACGTCGTGCCCTTCGCGACCTACTACCACCCCCAGGGCCTCGACGGTCAGTCGATCTTCAACACGTGGGAGCCCAACGTCTTCCCGGGCGACCAGACCCTCGCCAAGCAGGACCCGCACCTGCTCGGGGCGATGCCCGCCGTCTGGAACGACCTGGTGAACGCGAGCTACACCGAGCTCCAGGTGCACGGTCTGGTCGAGAAGAGCTTCCCCGCCCTCGCCCAGAAGATGTGGTCCGGTACCAAGGCCGGCACGGACTACCAGGCCTTCCTCACCACGGTCCGCGCCGTCGGCCAGGGCCCCGGCACCAGTTACCTGCCCAACACCCTCGGCTCCAACGACGTCACCTCCGACCTCGCCCTCGGCCGGACCACCACCGCCTCCTCCACCGAGATCCCCCAGTGGCAGGCCTCCAACGCCACCGACGCTCTCGCCGACACCCGCTGGGCCAGCGCCCACACCGACAGCCAGTGGCTGCAGGTCGACCTCGGCTCGGTGCGGCGGATCTCGTCCGCGAAGCTCACCTGGGAAGCCGCCTACGCCAAGGACTACGACCTCCAGGTCTCCACCGACGGCACCACCTGGACCACCGTCTCGCAGCGCCGCGGCCTGACCGGACCCACCGCCGACCAGATCACTTTTCCCGCCACCGACGCACGCTACGTGAAGATGCAGGGCATCACCCGCGGCACCACCTACGGGTACTCCCTCTACAGCATCGACGTCCGAGGCGCCGCCGACCTCGCCGCGGGCAAGCCCGCCAGCGCCTCCTCCAGCGAGACCAGTTGGCTCACCCCCGAGCAGGCCTTCGACAACAACGGCACCACCCGCTGGTCCAGCGAACGCACCGACAACCAGTGGCTGCAGGTCGACCTCGGCAGCACACAGACCGTCAGCAGCGCCTCGCTGGCCTGGGAGGTCGCGTACGCCAAGGACTACGACCTCCAGGTCTCCACGGACGGCACCACCTGGACCACCGTGTCCCAGCAGCGCGGCCACACCGCCGCAGGCACCGACAACGTCACCTTCGCACCGGCCAGCGCCCGCTACGTGAGAATGCAGGGCATCACCCGCGGTACCGGCTACGGCTACTCGCTCTACAGCCTCCGCCTGAGCTGACCGACCCGGCAACGGCCCGTTCTCCCGCCACCGCGTCAGGTGGCGGGAGAACGGGCCGTTGCGCGCCGCCCGTTCCGACTCGGATGTGAGCGAATCGGCTTGCGTCCCGCACCTCCGTCGCGGCCAGGTGGTGCTTGTGACGGTGGGGACTGAAGGGCTGGTGCTGCAGTGCGTCGAGAGTGACGGATGCCGGCCGTGGAGCTGTTCTGGTGGGGTGTCATCCGGGTTGTGCGGTGATCTGCAGTTCGAACCAGACGGTCTTGCCTCGGGGAGTGAGGTAGTGGCCCCAGTCCCGGGCCAGTGCCGCG
>NZ_JBFAQT010000074.1:0-9378 GCF_040678895.1 Kitasatospora sp. NPDC049258 | reverse complement strand
GTCACCCCCCCCCCGCCCGGGCGTCTGCCCCGGGCCCCGCGGCCGGGCGCCCCGCGCCCGCGCCGCGCGGGCCCCCCCCCCTCCCGCCCGCGCGGGCGGGAAGGCGGGGCCACGGTCGTCAGCGCAGCTCGTACGGCCGCCCGGCGGGCTCGCCCAGGCCGTAGACCAGCCGGCAGCGGTCGGCCGCGTAGCGGGTCTCGATCACCCGCACCGGGCCGCGCGGGTCGGAGCTGACCCGGGTCTGCACCAGCAGCGGCACCCCGGGGCCGATCTCGAACCAGGCCGCCTCGGCCGGGCCGGGCATCCGGGAGACCAGGTGGTCCACCCCGCCGGTCTCGGTGCGGCCGATCGCGGCCAGCGCCGCCTCGTCCCCGCCGGCCACCGGCTCGGGCTCCATCAGCGCCGTGCCGGCGGCCAGCCCGGCCCGGTAGTGGCTCTCCTCGATCGAGTAGGGCTCGCGGTCCGTCATCCGCAGCTGGCGGCGGACCACCACGGCCTCGCCGGGCGCCAGCCCCAGCCAGTCGGCGACGTCCGCCCGGGCCCGGACGATGAGCATCTCGAAGTCCACCGTCAGCCGGCGCCCGGCCTCCCGGGCCTCCGTGGAGTAGACCTCGGAGGGCGCCGCGAGCGAATCCCGCTGGCCGGGCACCCGGGCGGGCGCGTAGGCCCGGTGGTCGAGCAGGGGCTGCTGCTTGAGGTAGGTGCCCTTGCCCTGGAGGCGGACCAGCCGCCCCTCGTTGACCAGCAGGTCGACCGCGAGCCGGACGGTGTTGCGGGCCACGCCGTAGTGCTGCTCCAGCTCGCTCTCGACCGGGAGCTGGGCGCCGCCCTGCCACTCACCGGCCTCGATCCGGCGGCGCAGATCGGCCGCGAGGCGCTGGTACTTGGGGGACGGCACGCCGCCGCGAGGGATTGTCACCCGAGTGAATGTATCCATTCGGCTTGCGCCATTTCAGCAGAACCCGCCAATATCGGCCGGACCGGGGATTGCGCGGCCGGCTCCGGCCGGATCCATTTCGTCGAATTCCGCGCGCCGCACACCTCCGGGCCGCCCGACGGCCCGCCGGTCCTGCACGGATCGGCCCGACTCCGGTACGGCGGGCGGTTGTTCGACCACGCCCGGACGTGATCGGCGCGGGGCAGGAAAAACGATTACGCCGAACGCAAGGGGCGCGCGGAGAATTCCGCGCGCCCCATTCTTGCCACGCACTCCGAGGTGCACCCCGAGTAGACGCGCCCCGTGCCGATGCGCCCGAGCAGACGCACCCCGACGGGACGCACTCCGACGGGACGCACCTCGCGAAGCGCCCTACCAGCGGGCCGCCGCGGGCAACGGCTCGCCGAACCAGAGCTCGACCAGGTGCCGGGCGATCGAGATCCCGGACGGCGGCAGGATCTCCCCGGCCGCCATCCCGGCCCGCAGCTCCTCGCGGGAGAACCAGCGGGCCTCCGCCAGTTCCTCGCCGTCCACCGTGATCTCGGTGCCGCCCGGCTCGGCCCGGCCCATGTAGCCGAGCATCAGGCTGGACGGGAACGGCCACGGCTGGCTGGCCACGTAGGCCACCTCGCCGACCCGCACCCCGGCCTCCTCCAGCACCTCCCGGGCGACCGCCTGCTCCAGCGACTCGCCCGGCTCGACGAAGCCGGCCAGCGTGGACCAGCGGCCTTCCGGCCAGAGCGCCTGCCGGCCCAGCAGGCAGCGGTCCTCGCCGTCGGTGATCAGCATGATCACGGCCGGGTCGGTCCGCGGGTAGTGCTCCGCCGCGCAGGAGGTGCAGCGGCGGACGTGGCCCGCGCCGGCCTTCTCGGTCAGGTGCCCGCAGCGGGAGCAGAAGCTGTGCAGCCGGTGCCAGTGCTCCAGCGCCACCGCGTGCACCAGCAGTCCGGCGTCACGGTCCGACAGCACGGCCCCGACCTCGCGCAGCCCGGCCGGCCGGGCGTCGCCGTCCAGCCGGCCCGGCAGGCTGTCGCAGGCCAGCGCGAAGTAGGAGACCCCGGCCTCGTCGGTGCCCAGGAAGTAGCGGTCACCGGCCGGCGGCGCCTCGAAGGAGGGCAGCAGGACCAGTTCGCTGCCCGGCTCGGTGTCGACCACGAAGGCCTCGCCGCCGGAGATCGGCAGCACCTTGGTGCTCGGGTGGCTCCAGGCCGCGGCCAGCCACGGCTCGTCGAAGCGGTGGTGCGCGGCCCGGTCCACCCCGGCGCGGGCCAGGGCCAGGTGCTTGCTGTCAGGCACGCTGCTCAACTCGGTCCATCCCGTTCGGATCATCAGGATCGCTCGTCGTGGTGGTCGTGGTGGTCGTGGTGGTCGTCGTGGTCGTGGCGGCCGGCCGGCTCACGCCTGCGGCCAGGTCTCGGCGAGGTCGCCCCAGAGGTACGCGGCGGCCTCCACACCCTTGCGCAGCAGGTCCAGCTCGACCTTCTCGTTGACGGAGTGCCAGCCGTCGGAGGGCACCGAGATGCCCAGGAACAGCACCGGGGCGCCGAGCACGTCCTGCAGGTCCGCGGCCGGACCGGAACCGCCCTCACGGGTGAACAGGATCTTCTGTTCGAAGGCCCGGCCCATGGCCCGGACGGTGGACTGCAGCGCCGGGTGGTCCAGCGGGGTCAGGCAGGGGCGGGTGGCCCCGGGGAAGACGATCTCGTACCGGATGCCGTCCGGCACCCGCTCGGCCACCCAGGAGCGGACGGCCTCCCGGACCTTCTCCACCTCCTGGCCGGCCACCAGCCGGAAGGAGAGCTTGAGGTGCGCGTCGGCCGGCACGATGGTCTTGCCGCCGGGGCCGGTGTAGCCGCCCCAGATGCCGTTCACCTCGGCGGTCGGCCGGGCCCAGACCCGCTCCAGGGTGGAGTAGCCGGCCTCGCCCGAGGTCCCGTAGGACTTGGCCACCCGCAGCCACTGGGCCTCGTCGAAGGGCAGCTCGGCGAAGAGTGCCCGCTCCTCGTCGGTCAGCTCGACCACGCCGTCGTAGAAGCCGGGGATCGCCACCCGCCGGTCGGCGTCGTGCAGCGCGGCCGCCAGCTCGGCCGCGACCGAGGCCGGGTTGGGGACGGCGCCGCCGAAGGAGCCGGAGTGGATGTCGGTGTCCGGGCCCCGGAGGTCGATCTGGCAGTCGGCCAGGCCGCGCATGCCGGTGCAGACGGTCGGGGTGTCCTCGGCCCACATACCGGTGTCCGAGATGATCACGACGTCCGCGGCCAGCCGCTCGGCCTCGCGCCGGACCAGCGCGGCGAAGTTCGGCGAGCCGGACTCCTCCTCGCCCTCCACCAGCAGCTTCAGGTTGACCGCCGGAGCCGTCCGGCCGGTGGCGGCCAGGTGTGCGCGCAGCCCCAGGGTGTGGAAGAAGACCTGGCCCTTGTCGTCGGCCGCGCCGCGGGCGAAGAGCTGACGGCCGATCACGGTCGGCTCGAACGGCTCGGTCGCCCAGCCGTCCTCCTTGGCCGCCGGCTGCACGTCGTGGTGCCCGTACACCAGCACGGTGGGTGCGTCGGGATCCCCGGACGGCCACTCGGCGAACACCGCCGGCAGGCCGTCGCTCTCCCACACCTCGGCCACCGGGAAGCCGGTCCCGGCCAGCTTGGCGGCCAGCCACTCGGCGGACCGGCGGACCTCGCCGGCCAGCTCGGGGTCGGCGGAGACGGAGGGGATGCGCAGCCAGTCGGCCAGCTCCCGCAGGAAGTCGGCCTCGTGCTGGTCGATGTAGGAGCGGACGACGCTGTCCGGGGTTTTCGTCATACGGACGACTTTAGTTCGCCGGGGTGGCCGCTCGCCCACGGCCCGGTGCCACCGGCCCCGTAACCTCCGTCACTTGACGGGGTTCCGGGGCCGGTGGCGGGGGGCGCGACCGGGCCGCAGCCGGTCGGGCGCTGCGCTGCGCGGCCCGCAGACGGTCAGGCGCTGCGCTGCACGACCGGCCCGCAGGCGGTCAGGCGCTGCGCCGGACCAGCACCAGCCGCGAGCGGGTGAGCAGCATCGCCAGCCCGGTGGCCAGCAGCGGCAGCCCGATCAGCGTGATCGCGATGTTCGGCCACGGGAAGGCGATCACCGCCTCGTGCTTGGCCGCCAGCGACGTCATGTCGCTGCCGGCCGCGGCCTCGACCTTGCGCAGCGCCACCGCCGGGACGACCCCGGCGAGGGTGCCGAGCACCGCGCCCATCGCGGCGATCACCCCGCACTGGAAGCCCGCCAGCCGGCGCCGGATGCCGCCAGCCGCACCGACCGCCGCGAGGGTGGCCAGATCGCGCTGGGAGTCGGCCGCCGCCAGGCCGGTGGCGATACCGGCCGCGCCGAGCGCGACCAGCGCGGCGAACCCGGTCAGACCGAGCGAGACCAGGGTGTCCACGGACCGGTAGCCGCGCTCGACCTCCAGATCGGCGCCGTCGCTGACCTTGGCCACCGCCGCGGACGCCTTCTGCTCGGCGCTGTCGGCGGGGACGGTGTCCGGCAGCCAGACCGAGCCGACCTCGGCCACGTCGAGCCCCAGCCGGCGGGCGGTGTCCGCGCCGACGAAGATCCGACCCGGGGTCTGCGCCTTGACCACCACCGCGTCCAGGCCGACGTGGGAGACCTTCGGCTTCGCACCGTCGGCCAGCCCGGTCCTGGCCGGGCCGCTCTCCATCGGCCCGGAGCGCTCGGTGAGGTCGAGCGTGATCTTCCCGTCCTTGACGTAGAGCTCGTCGAAGACCACGGCCTTGCCCTGGGCGAGCGCCTGCGCCGCCGCCGGGTCGTCCACCCCGTACAGGTTGTGCAGGGCCGCGGCGTCGCCGACCGGGAGCTCACCGAAGACGGCGCCCCCGGCCGCGTAGCCACGCTCGGCGCAGCGCGGATCCGCGCGCATGGCCCGGACGGCCGCCGGGTCGGCGGGCTCGTCGGCCCGCTCGTTGTCGGGGTCGGTCGCCGGGCAGCGGCGCTCCTTCGGCACGGCCAGCTCGATGCTGCCGCAGCCGCCCACCCCGACCCGGCAGTTGCCCTGGTACCCGGCGGTGGAGACGTCCGCGCGCCGGCCGAGGTCGGGGAACGCCTGTTCGACGGCCGTCCGCAGCTTGGGCAGCTCCGCCGGCTCGGACTCCGAGCCGTAGCCGAGGGCGATCGAGACCGCACCGGGCGGCATCATGGCCCGGTACTCGTTGCGGTTCTGCTGGTCGCTGCTGGCGGTGTAGATCCCGACCGCGACCGAGCCCGCCACGGCCGCCATCACGGCGGCGACCGCCGGTGCGGTCCGCCCGCGGTGCCGGACGGCGTCGCGCAGCGCCAGCCGCGGGGCGAGCGGCAGGTGCCGGCCCAGCCGGCCGAACAGGCCGACCAGCATCGGGGTGAGCGCCACCATGCCGAGTTCGGCGAGCACCGAGCCGCCGAGCACCGCGGTGGCCCGGCCGCCGACGCCGGTGCTCGCGCCCAGCAGGGCCAGGGCCGCGCCGCCGCCGACCATCACCAGGCCGAGCAGGGCCAGCTTGCGGTTGGCCGGCTTGACCGAGCCGCGCCCGGTGAGCGCCTCCACCACGTCCTGCCGGGAGGCCTGGACGGCCGGGACGACCGCCGCGAGCAGTCCGGTGACCAGGCCGATCGCCGCCACCCCGAGCAGGTCGAGCGGCTGCACGTTCAGGTGGCCGAAGCGGGTGCCGCCCTGCTCCTCCAGCCAGGGCCGGGTGGCCGCCACCAGGCCGACCGCGAGCACCACGCCGACGAGCGCGCCCGCCAGGCCGAGCACCACGCCGCCGCCGAGCACCACGGCCCGGATGTGCGAGCGGTCGCCGCCGCCGGCGGCGAGCAGGCCGAGCTGGCGGCGCGAGCGCCGGGCGCCGACCGCGAAGGCCGGGCCGGCCAGCAGGACGATCTCCAGCAGGGCCATGCCCGCCACCGTCCCGGCGATGATCAGGCCGGTCGGGTCGAGCGCACCGCCCCCGCCACCGTGCTGGTCGTTCCAGACGTAGTACGGCACCTGGGAGCGGGCCGGCGGATCGGCCAGCACCGCCCGCGAGGTGGCCGCCAGGCCGTAGTTGTTGAGCTCCAGCACCTTCGGCCAGGCCACGTGGCCACCGGCCGGGAGCCGGACCAGCCAGCGCAGGCCGGGCGCGTACCGGTCGTCCTGCTGGGCCTGGGCGGTGCGCAGCGGTTCGACCAGGGCGCCCGGCCGGCCGACCAGGTCGGTGGACCGGAGCGAGCCGGGGTACTCGACCGCCGCGGTGATGGTGAACGGGCGGCTCTCCAGCCCGCGCAGCGTGGTGGTGTCGCCGATCCTGAGCCCGGCCTGGTCGAGGAAGGCCTGGGTGGCGGCCAGCTCCTGCGGGGCGGCGGGCGCCCGGCCCGCCGTCAGGTTGATCCTGCCGTGCCAGATCGGGTCGGTGAGGTCGGCCTCCGCCGTCCCCGCCCTGACCCGGCCCTCCTTGCTGGTGGCCGAGGCGCCGGAGCCCTGGACGACCGGCACCAGCCCGGTGCCGGCCGGCAGCAGCTCCTTGAGCAGCGCGACCGGGTCGGCCGCGGCGGCCAGCGCACGGGTCTGCTCGGGCGTGGGGGGCTTGCCCTTCTCGACCTCGGCGCTGGCGCGGCCCTGGTCGGCGTCGGGCTCCTGCAGCACGGTGGTGCCGAGCTGGTCCAGGATGACCAGCGCGTCCGCGCGCCCCATCAGCCGGTCGGCCTGTTCGGTCGCGCTGAGTTCGGCGCTGCGGTAGATCACGTCGGCGCCGGTCACCCCGAGCACCGGCAGCGCGATCATGGCCAGCACCAGGGCGCTGCGGCCCTTCGCCCGCTGCGCGTCGCGGCGGGCGATGCGCAGGCTGGCGCGCCAGGCGGTGAGTTTCACTCGGCCCCGCCGCCCTTGACGCTGTTGGTGGCCGCCGTGACCAGCAGGGTGGCCGCGTCCTGCCGCGCGGTCTCGTCGACCATCCGGCCGTCGCGCAGGAAGACCACCCGGTCCGCCCAGGCGGCGTGCCGGGCCTCGTGGGTGACCATCATCGCGGCCGCGCCGGCGTCGCAGCGGGCGCGCAGCACGGCGAGGACGGTCTCGCCGGTGGTGGAGTCCAGCGCGCCGGTGGGCTCGTCGGCCAGCACCAGGCGGCGGTCGCCGATCAGCGAGCGGGCGATCGCCACCCGCTGCTGCTGGCCGCCGGACATGTCGTCCGGGAAGCGGTCCGCCAGCTCGGGGATGCCCAGCTCCTCCAGTGCGGCCAGCGCCTCCCGGCGGGCGGCCCGGGCCGAGATCCCGTCCAGCTCCCGGGGGAGGGCGATGTTCTCGGCGGCGGTCAGGGCGGGTATCAGGTTGTAGTCCTGGAAGACGTAGCCGACCGCGCGGCGGCGCACCTCGGCCTGCCGCTTGCGGTTGAGCTCACCGAGGGCGACGCCCTCCACCAGCACCCGCCCGCCGGTCGGCGAGTCCAGGCCGCCGGCCAGCGTCAGCAGGGTGGACTTGCCGGACCCGGAGGGGCCCATCACGGCGACCAGCTCGCCCGGGTGCACCATCAGGTCGACGCTCCGCAGGGCGTGCACCTCGGCGGCGCCGTGGCCGTGGACACGGCTGACCTGCTCCAGGTGCAGCACCGGCGCTTCGGTTTGAGACATGGTCAACTTCCCCCTGCGCTTGGTGGTTCATGGTTCGTGGGTGGCACCGGCCGCGCGGGCGGGCGCCGGAGGCGGGCCGGGGCCGGCGCGGCGTCGGGTCGGCGCCGGCTCAGAGCCGCGAGCGGCGGCGGGTCGGCGCGGGCACCGGGGGCGCCGCCTCGGCCTGCGCCTGCTGCTGCTCCTGCCGCCGGACCAGCCGGGTCTCGCAGTGGTCGAGCCAGCGGATCTCGGCCTCGGCCTGGAAGATCAGCTGCTCCAGCACCAGCAGCCAGGCCAGGTCGGTCTCCCGACCGACGTCGGCGGCCAGCGCCTGGCCCTTGAGGCGGGTGTAGTCCTGCAGCGCCTTCATGCTGTGCCGGCGCTGGCCCTGGACCACGGCCGGGACGTCGACGCCCGGCACGGTCACCGCCATCGCCAGCTTGATCGCCAGCTCGTCCCGGGGCGGATTGGTCCGCGGCACCGGGGTGTCGAACCAGCGGCGCAGTTCCACGCGTCCCTCGTCGGTGACGGCGTAGAAGAGATGACCCTCCTCGTCCTCACCGGCCGGGGCCACCAGGCCGTCCCGCTCCAGGCGGCCCAGCGTGGTGTAGACCTGGCCGACGTTGAGCGGCCAGGTGGAGCCGGTGCGGGCCTCGAACTCGGTGCGCAGCTGGTAGCCGTAGCGCGGGCCCTGGTCGAGCAGGGCGAGAAGACCGTGTCGGATGGACATACCACGTATGTATACCCGGTATGTCCAAACTGCTCAAGCCCGGCACCCGGTACCGTCGTACGGTGTGAGCCAGCTGCGCATCGCCACCTTCAACCTGCTGCACGGTCAACCCGTGGCCGCCGACGGCACTCCGCTGCCGTTCCCGGAGCGCGGGACCGACCCCGGCGGCCCGCTCGGCGACGCCGTCGCCGCCCTGGACGCGGACGTGCTCGCGCTCCAGGAGGTCGACCGCCACCAGGACCGCTCGGGCCTGGTCGACCAGACCGCCGTCGCCGCCAAGGCGATGGGCGCCGCCGACTGGCGCTTCGCCGCCGCGGTGCACGGCCGCCCGGCGCCGGTGGCCGGCTGGCTGACCGACCCGGAGATCACCGGCCTGCAGGTCTACGGCCCGGCCGAGGTCGACACCGCCACCGGCCGGCCCTGCTACGGCACCGCCCTGCTCACCCGGCTGCCGGTGCACCACTGGCGGGCCCGCCGGTTCGCGCCGGCGCCGTTCGGGCTGCCGCTGCGGGTCGCCGGACGGCGCGGGCTGACGCCCGTCCCGGACGAGCCGAGGGCCGCGCTGGCGGCGGTCCTGGAGGGCGCGCACGGGCCGTTCACCGTGGTGGCCACCCACCTGTCCTTCGTACCCGGGTGGAACGTGGCCCAGCTGGCGGGGATCCGCCGGTGGATCTCCGACCTGCCCAAGCCCTACCTGGTGCTGGGCGACTTCAACCTGGTCGGCGCGGTGCCGCGGACGGTGCTCGGCGGGGCCAGCGCGCTGGAGCGCGGCACCTCCAAGGAGCGGATCCGGGAGCTGCGGGCCGCCCGGCGGGCCCGGGCCGCCCAGCCGGGGCCGCGGCGGCGGCGGGTCCGCGAGCCCAGGCCGCGCCTTCAGGGCTGGTACGACCTGGCCAGGACCCCGACCTACCCCTCGCACCGGCCGGCCGTGCAGTTCGACCATGTGCTCGCCGTCGGCGTCCCGCGCCGCGCGGTCGGCCCGGCGGCGGCCCCGCACACCGGCGTCTCGGACCACCGCCCGCTGGTCGTGGAGGTCACCCTCTGACGCCCGGGCGCCGGGGGTCTACTGGCGCGCCATCGACACCGCGAAGGACCTCACCGAGGCCGCCAAGGAGCT
>NZ_JBFAQT010000073.1:0-9404 GCF_040678895.1 Kitasatospora sp. NPDC049258 | reverse complement strand
CGCGGCACTGGCCCGGGACTGGGGCCACTACCTCACTCCCCGAGGCAAGACCGTCTGGTTCGAACTGCAGATCACCGCACAACCCGGATGACACCACCGGAACCCCCGCTGCGCTCCCACGGAAACGGCCAACACGCCCGGCGCCCTTCCAAAGAGCGCGAAAGTTGCCGGTCGGGCGGGGGCCAGTCCCTTGGATGCCCGCCCCACCTCGCCTGAAGCCACTGGAGAGTGTCCGTGCCCAGAGGGCCGCCGCCATCCCCGTCCAACCAGCCCTTTGCGCTTTCGACCCTCCAATCCTGTCGTCCCGACTCCATCCGAAGGGGCCCGGCCCGGCGTTCATCCAACGCCCAGGGCCGGGCCTGCGCCATACGCGGAACTCCATTGGGACGACCGGGGGCGGGACCAGGTTCGAGCGCGACGCCCGAGGCGACGAGCGGGCGGGATCTCCAAGGGACGGAGCGGACCATGACGGGGAGCCAGCCTGTACCGCACTCCCTCGCAATAGCCATATTGGTCTAGACCTCATGGAGTTGAGTGCCCGATACGCCCCATTCGGCGGGCGCGGGCTGCAATCAGGCGCACCTTTCGATAACTGGCGTAGACCTCTGTCCGACCATCGGCCACGCTGTTCCCATCGGAGGCGCATCCGCCTCCCCGCACACCGGCCTCCGTCCTGCCCATCCGGCAGATCGCGTCCGAGGCAGCGTCAATCCCCCTCACCACGTGAGCCGGCCGTCCGGCAGGCCCGCACCAAGAAGGCGGTACCACTCTTGCAGAAGACACCCCTGAACCTTGCCGCACTCTGTGCCGTCGGAGCTCTGGCACTCACCGCCTGTGGCAGCAGCGGTGGTGGCGGCGGCGCGGACACGAAGGGCCCCGTCACCATCAAGCTGGTGGTGGCGGACTACGGCGACACGGCGGCCAACGGCTCGAAGGCCTACTGGGACGACGTGATCAAGGGATTCGAGGCCGGCAACGCGCAGGTCAAGGTCGACCTCCAGGTCGTGAACTGGAACGACATCGACAAGCAGGTCAAGACGATGATCCAGTCGGGCAACGTGCCGGACGTCCTGCAGACCGGCGGTTACGCGGACAAGGTCGCCGACGACCTCCTCTACAAGGCCTCGGACGTGCTGTCCCCCGCCACCCAGGCCAACTTCATCGACACCTTCGCCAAGGCCGGCCAGGTCAAGGGCGTCCAGTACGGCATCCCGTTCGTCTCCTCGGCGCGCGCCTTCTTCTACAACAAGGCGATCTTCACCCAGGCCGGCATCACCGAGGCCCCGAAGACCTGGGACGACGTGAAGAAGGACTCCGCGCTGATCAAGGCCAAGGTCCCCGGCGTCACCCCGTACGCCCTCCCGCTCGGCCCGGAGGAGGCCCAGGGCGAGGCGATGATGTGGGAGCTCGGCAACGGCGGCGGCTACACCGACGCCACCGGCGCCTACACCATCGACAGCAAGGCCAACGCCGACACCTTCTCCTGGCTGAAGGCCAATCTCGTCGATGCGGGCCTGACCTACCCCAACCCGGCCACCACCGACCGCAAGACCGCCTTCGCGGACTTCGCCGCCGGCAAGGCCGCGATGCTCAACGGCCACCCCTCGCTCATCCAGAAGTCCAAGGACGGCAAGGTCGACTACGCGGCCACCGCGATTCCCGGTAAGGACGGGCCGCTCAAGTCCACCCTGGGCGTGGCGGACTGGGTGATGGCGTTCAAGAAGAACGGCCACCAGCAGCAGGTCAAGGCGTTCCTCGACTACGCCTACTCCAAGCAGAACACCCTGAAGTTCGACGAGCTCTACAACCTGATGCCCGTCACCAAGGACACCCTGGCCGAGATGCAGACCGGCGGGAAGCACGACGACCTCAAGCCGTTCTTCGACCTGCTGCCCACCGCCTCCTTCTACCCGCTGGGCGACACCACCTGGGACGCCGTCTCCGCCGAGATCAAGAAGAGCGTCGGCACCGCCGTCAAGGACGACCCGGCCAAGGTCCTCGCCGACCTCCAGAAGAAGGCGAAGGACGCCGCCGCCAACCAGTAACCGGCCGGCCCGGCGAGCGGCCTGCCGCCGCGGCTCCCGAGGAGCCGCCACCGAGCCCGGCGGCAGCCGAACGGGACGTCGCCGGACGTCCCGACACGGCGGGAGACGGCCGTTCTCCGTCTCCCGCCCCACCCACCCCCGTGCGGCCACAGGCCGCACCCGAGGAAAGGCGAAACCCTTGTCGTCGAAGACCGGCGCGCACCGCGCCCGAGGTGCCCGGCCGGGCGCACCGCCCAAGAGGTCGGTGGCATCCCGCTTCGGCCCCTGGCCGTGGATAGGACCGGCCGTCCTGCTGATCCTCGCCGTTGTGCTCTGGCCCGTGGTCGAGATGGTCCGCACCTCGTTCCTGCGGATCAGCACCAGCGGATTCGTCCGGGGCTGGGCCGGCCTCGACAAGTACACCAAGCTCTTCGACCAACCGGACTTCCTGGCCGTCCTCGGCTGGACCGTCGTGTGGACGATCACCGTCGTCACCCTGACCATCGTGATCTCGCTCGCCCTGGCGCAGCTGTTCAACCAGCAGTTCCCCGGCCGGCGCCTCACCCGCTGGGCCTTGATCGCCCCGTGGGCCGCCTCGGTGCTGATGACCTCCATCGGCTTCAAGTGGATGCTGGACCGCACCGCCGGCGTGCTGAACACCGCGATGGTCGACCTCCACCTGATCGACGGCCCCCAGGACTGGCTGGGCGATCCCGCCACCGCCAAACCGTGGATGGTCGTGATCGCGGTCTTCGTCTCGCTGCCGTTCACCACCTACACCCTGCTGGCAGGCCTGCAGACCGTCCCCGGCGAGGTCTACGAAGCCGCCAAGGTCGACGGCACCAGCACCTGGCAGACCTACCGCCTGATCACCCTGCCGCTGCTGCGCCCCGCACTGATGGTCGGCCTGGTGATCAACCTGATCAACGTCTTCAACTCCTTCCCCGTCATCTGGGGCACCACCCAGGGCGGCCCCGACAGCGCGACCGCCACCACCACCGTCTTCGCCTTCCAGCTGATGAACACCGACATCGGCGAATCCGCCGCCATGTCCGTCGTCAACTTCGGTCTGGTGGTCGTCATGGTCCTGGCCTTTCTCAAGGTCAGCCGCTGGAACGAGGAGAACCGATGACGTCCCCCACCCCCCGCATCCGGCGGGGCATCAGCCCGCGCACCCTGGTGATCACCGCGGTCGCCTGGCTGCTGGCCGCACTGTTCGTCATCCCCTACCTGGAGATGATCGTCACCGCGCTGCGGCCCGCAGACGAGCTGCGCGACGCCACCTACCTGCCCTCGCACTTCGAGTGGTCGAACCTGGTCAAGGTCTGGACCGACTCCACCCTCGGCACCAACCTGCGCGTCACCCTGCTGGTCGCGGCCGGATCCACCCTGCTGGTGTTGCTCGTCGCACTGCCCGCGGCCTACTACACCGCGCGCAAACCCTTCCGCGGCCGCAAGGCGTTCCTGCTGCTCGTCCTGGTCACCCAGATGTTCCAACCGACCTCGCTGCTGGTTGGCCTCTACCGCGAGTTCTACCAGTTCGACATGCTCAACTCGGTCTGGACCCTGATCATCTGCAACGCCGCCTTCAACCTGGCGTTCGCCATCTGGATCCTCACCGCCTACATCTCCTCCATCCCCGCCGAACTGGAGGAGGCCGCGAGCATCGACGGCCTGGGCCGGATCGGCACCCTGCGCCGCATTACCGTCCCGCTCGCCATGCCGGGCATCGTCACCGCCCTCATCTTCACCTTCATCTCGGCCTGGAACGAGTTCGTGATGGGGCTTCGGCTCACCACCGTCCCGGACAGCCAGCCGCTGACCGTCGGCATCAACAACTTCATCGGCAACTACACCGTCCAGTGGAACTACCTGTTCGCCGGATCCGTCGTCGCCATCCTCCCCGTCATCGTCCTCTTCGCCGTCATCGAGCGCCACGTGGTCTCCGGACTCACCGCCGGATCCATCAAGTAGCGCTCAGGAGAGAAACAGCCCGAGTCCCGCCGGTCCCGACGATCCCCGTCCCGGAGAGGGCGGGCAACCGGCGGGGCCGGGCCCGAGGAGAGGAATCCTCCGATGCCCGAAATTCGGTTGACCTGGGCGGTGACCACGCCCGACGATCCGCTCGCCGCCTGGCGCCACGTCCCGCGGACCTCCACCCACCACCTCGTGCTCGGGGCATCCGCATTAGAAGCTCTCGGACCTGCGGGCCTCGCGGCGGCCCGGTCGGCTGCAACGGCCGTGCCGGAAGCGGCCCTTGCCTTCGCGGCGAAGCCTGGCTCCTGCCAGGCCGCGGCCGTCCGGATAGCAGCGTTGTCCGGCCACCGCTGGGCGCCGGCCACCCACGAGCGCGCTCCCATGACGGCCATGGTGCTGCCCGCCCAGGCCGCGTCCGGGTTCACGGCCTTCGCAGCCGATGGCGGCGAACCCCAGGCCTCGGGCGTGCTGATGTCCCGCTACCTGAGGGCCCTGGGCATGCCGACCTACTTCGCCGTGCCGCCGTGGTCGGTGGGCGGTCCCGACCCACCCGTGCAGTGCACCTGGGAGCTGGCCGACGGCCTGGCGACCCTCGATGCCGTGCCGTTCCTTCGGCATGGACGAGCCTTGGTGGCGACTCGGACCGGGGACGGCTGGGAGACCATCAGCGCCGACCGCTATCTCTCCCGGCTCGGGTGCAACCCGAAGAGGTATCGCACACGCCTGCGTACCCTGCTCGCCAAGGCGGGCGGACCGCTCGTCGAACCCGCCGCGTACGCCGGCCCGGATTCGCCGACAGCCCCCTGGCAGACCGTGCTGCTGATGGGCATGGTCAATGGTGGCCGCGGCTGCGATCCGCAGGTGCCCGAACATCGACTCTGGGCTCTGGGAGAGGTCCTGAACAACCGGCAGGAGGAGATTCGGGGTCTCGTCAGGGTCGCCTACTCGACCGGGGTGGCCGCGGGCTCACGGCTCCGGCCGGCCCCGACGGGCGGGGGACCCGCCAGACGCCGGCGCCCGCTGAGAATCGCCGTCACCGGCGCCGACCAGCCGCTGGCCGTCCCGCTGGCGAACCGGCTGGCGGACCTCGGGTGGGAGGTCGCGGCACTCGCCAGGAGCCCGACCGGGCCCGGTTATCCCGGCGTGACCGAGCGCCTGGTCGACCCGGCCGTACGGGGCGCGCTCCAGGGGGAGTTCCGCGGTCTCACCGCCATCGTCCATGTGCTGCCACCGGACAACTCCCTCGACTGCGCACCTGCCATCGGGCGTCTCTGGGGCCAGCTGCAGAACATCCTCCACCACGCAGGCCAAGCCGGGGTGCGGCAGCTCGTCTGTCTGGGCGGACCATTGGCGGTGAACCACGCCCACCACGTCGTCCTGCAGCCGGATGCGCAGGAGGCGGCCGTCACCGTGCTCCGACTGTCACCGGTCTACGGGCCGGGCCTGCCCGGGACTCCGATCGCGGGCGACCGGACCTCCGGGCGAGCCATGTCGGAACAGCACGGCGACGGAACCACGTACCCGGTCTACGTCGGCGACGTCGCGGACGCGGTCGACCGTAGCCTGCGCAATCCGTCCGCGGTCGGGCTGTTCGACATCCAGGGCTTGGGCCGAGGAGCCCGTGACGGGCTGCTGGACCGGGCCGGAGCTGAGCTCGGGTGGGAGCCCGTCACCAGCCTGCAGGCCGGAACCCGGCGGTTCTCCGAGTGGCTCGTCCACGACACCCGCGACGCCCTTCCACCCGAAGCACCGGACGACGACAGAACGGCTGACTGCCCTTGTGCGCACCTGGACGGACCCCCCCTCCCTCCCGACAGCGGGGAGGGCCTCGCCGAGAACCAGTGTCGGGGCACTGCCGGCATTCGTGCCGCGGGGCCCGGCGCGGGCCCGGCGGACGTGCCTCCGCGGAACTGACCGTGCACGGACTGCCGGGACGAACCGCGGTGAGTCCTTCAGGCGGAGGGGTTGCCCGTTGCCGAGATGCCGGCTGCGCTGGTCCAGGGACCGCGGCCACCCGCCTCGGTGAGTACGCGCAGTCGGAGGTAGCGGCCCGTACTGGTTGCGAAGTTGACGGTCTTCTCGGTGGCGGTGTCGGCAAAGGTCCCGGTGGCGACCGGTCCGCCCCAGCTGGCTGTGGAGTCGGCGACGTATACCTCGTAGTCGCCGATCCGGCCGTTGCCACTGCCGTCCTGTCGTGGAAGGTAGGAGAAGGAGGTGAGGTCGTAGCGCGCGCCGAGGTCGATCTGGATCTCGTGGGGGAGGGACGGGCTGCCGGCAGACCAGGCGGTATGCCAGAAGGTGGACCTGTCGCCGTCGATGGCGTTGGCCGCGGCTCCGTTCTCACGGGCTGTCTCCTGGCTGTCCGCGTACATGACCTTGAACCCGGACTGGGGGACGGCCGGGTCGGTGAGCCTACTGTGCAAGCTGATCGGCGCGGGATCGACCTGGTGCAGGTCGAGGATCAGTACCTCGTTCGCGTCCTGGCGCAACCAGGGTGCCGGGCAGTACAGCCGCCGTTGGGGACCGATGTGCCAGTAGCGGCCGAGATTGTGGCCGTTGACCCAGACCACGCCCTTGGTCCACGCCGAGAGGTCGATGTAGGTGTCACCCACCTCTGTCAGCTGCACGGTTGCCCGGAAGAAGAGCCCCGGCCTGCGCGGCCGGCCGATGCGCGGCTCCAGGGCGGCGATGTAGGCGTCGTCCAGCGGGAGGGTGGTCACCTGCCAGCCGGTCAGCTCGCCCGTCAGCGGGCCCGCGTTCTGGAGCGTGACGCTCTCCAGGATGCCTTTGCGGTCGACGAGCGCGTGGCCGAAGTTGGTCCGGCCCAGGCCTTCGACGAGGATGTCCAGGCGAGGGGAGGTGCCGATCGCGGGGGAGGCCCTCAGGGTGAGCGGGGCGTTCGCGGTGGCGATGTTGGATGCCGCGGCGGCGCCTGCCGGGAGGGTCTGCCGGTACAGGCCACCGGAGTACAGGCCGTTGAGGAAGACGGTGGCGTAGTCGTGCACCCAGCGGATCGCGAGCCGGCCGCCCGAGTATCCGGTGAGTTGCTTGCTGTAGAGGATCAGGCCGGAGTTCTGCCCGTAGGTCTCCATCGGGCGGGGGTGCACGGTGGCATCCGCGGGGAGCGGAGCGGGAAGGTTGTCCCAGAGCGACGCGTACGGAACCGGCAGCAGATCGGCTCCCTCCGAGCGGGAGATGGTAGGGAGGGCGTCCGGCACCGGCGGCGGAGGGCTCGGGAGGTAACCGGCGATGAGGTTGCGGTACTTGGTGTAGCGGGCGGTAGCGGCGCCCTGTTCGGTGATCGGGGCGTTGTAGTCGTAGCTGGTGATGTCGGGCCGGTAGTTGCCGGAGGAGTCGTCGGCGTTGGCCCCGGCGGTGAAGCCGAAGTTGGTGCCTCCGTGGACCATGTAGATGTTGAAGGACAGTCCGCGGTCCATGCACGTTTTGAGAGTGCCCGAGATGTCGTTGCCCTCGCCCTGGAAGGTGCTGTCGCCCCAGTGGGTCAGCCAGCCCGGGTACACCTCCCCGGCGAAGACCGGAACGGTGGGGAAGGAGCGGTGGACGGCGTCGATCGACGCGGCGGTGCCGCCGCTGAGTCCGATCGCTCCGCCGCTGACCACGGTCCGGTTGCGCTGGACCTCGGCCGGCCCGTCCTGGGTGTAGAACGGGCCTTCGATGCCGCCGTCCCGCCAGAGTTCCAGCAGTTCGGCCAGGTAGGTGGAGTCGCTGCCGTAGGTTCCGTACTCGTTCTCGATCTGAACCATGAGGATCGGCCCGCCGTTCGTGGCCATCAGCGGCCGGAGCCGGGGGGCTACCTGCCCGATGTAGCGGGTGACGGCAGCCATGTACCGCGGGTCGCCGCTGCTGCTGACACGCAGCCTGATGTCCGGGTGTGCCAACAGGTACGGAGGGATGCCGCCGAGGTCCCACTCACCGCAGACATACGGTCCGGGCCGCATCAGCACCCACATCTCCTCCTCCTGGCACAGGCGGATGAAGGCCTCGATGTCACGCGGACCGGTTCGGAAGTCGAACACCCCTTCCTGCTGCTCCAGTTGATTCCACATGAGGTAGACCGCCACGGTGTTCAGCCCCATGGCCTTCGCCATTTGGATCCGGTGGCGCCAGTACGGGACGGGAATGCGGGCGGGGTGCATCTCGCCGCTGCGGATCTGGAACGGTTGCCCGTCGAGCAGAAACCCGCTCCCGTCGGCAGCGAAGCCGAACCCCGACCGGGCCGCACCCGCCGAGCCGACCGGCACGCCGGCGGCCAGCAGTGTGGCTGTGCTCAGGAGGCTGACGGAGAGAAACCTACGACGATCCATGGCGGACTCCCTGCTCTGTTGATCCTCGGGGTGGTGGTGTTCCGACGTGCAGCCCGGCGGAAGGCAGCCGAGTTCCCGGCGGTAGGAGAACTCGATCTCGCGGGCTCGCCCCCGTGCCTACCGCAATCCACAACGATTGCTCGCGTTGCCCAGGGAGGGAGCGAGATGCTTCGGCCGCCCAGGGGGCGACAGAAGGCCGTGACGGACGAGCGGTCGCCGACGTGACCGACCGGTTGACGGTGGAGCCCGGTCGGCCGGCGCCGGGTTGGGCATCGGGAGGGACTCTGAGCGCAGAATCCCTCAGGAGAAGCCGGCCCGTATGGGGCGGTAGGCGGCAGGGGGTACACCCACCGCGTCGCGCCAGGGGTGGTACGCCGAGCAGCAGTGCAGACGTGCATAGCTGTCCGGTGCCCGCCGACTTCGGGCAGAGTCCTGGACGACGCCTGATGACGATTCAGCTGTCTGAGCTAACAAAATCACGCAGAAAGCATCACTGCCAGCTTCCGGCGATCACCGTACTCGCGGAGCAGTGCGCCGTCCAGAGTGCGTGCGACAGGAAACTGACGGCGGCCCGGCGACGGTGGCCATGGTCGGGGCGCCCGGTCCTCGACTGCCTGACGATCAGTCATATCGGGTCAATTGCAGTAGGTTTGACGTGTAGAAGGAGCATCAGGAGGGAATGGACGTGGACTGGGCTGTGGGGGGCGCTTGCGACGCCAGTGCTCACGATCCCGGCCTGCCGGATGGCTCGCCTGCCTGCCCCTTGACGGCGCCCATGGCTCAGATGTCATATGTTCCCAACCGTTCGAACATGTCGGTTCTTGGGGTGGTTGTCGCGACTCACAGTCCACACCCGCCCCATTTCCTCGCAGGGCCTGCCCTTGGCGCCTCTCCCCTGGCCGGCCCAACTTTCCAGCGACAAACATAGTTGCCGACGAATGCTCGAAGGAGCTGTCCATGTTCAGCACCACCAGTCGTGCAGTCGCCGCCGCCGGCCTGCTGCTCGTCCTCGGCCTGGCCACCGGCTGCTCCACCGGCCGGGAGGCCACCGGCGGCGACGCCTCGGTCGCGCCGGTCA
>NZ_JBFAQT010000072.1:0-10176 GCF_040678895.1 Kitasatospora sp. NPDC049258 | reverse complement strand
ATCACCCACGACCTGGGCGTGGTGGCCGACGTCGCGGACAAGATCGCCGTGATGTACGCCGGCCGGATCGTGGAGACCGCCCCCGTGCACGAGCTGTACGCCAACCCGGCGCACCCGTACACCAAGGGCCTGCTCCGCTCGATCCCCCGCCTGGACCAGAAGGGCCAGGACCTGTACGCCATCCAGGGCCTGCCGCCGAGCCTGCTGCAGCTGCCCCCGGGCTGCTCCTTCAACCCCCGCTGCGACCGGGTCACGGACCTCTGCCGGTCCGACCGGCCGCTGCTGCAGCCCGTCCTGGACGCGGACGGTGCCGAGCTCGCCGGCCGGCGCAGCGCCTGCCACTTCTGGAAGGAGACCCTCCATGGCTGAGCCGATTCTGGAGGTCCGGAACCTGGTCAAGCACTTCCCGCTGACCCAGGGGATCCTCTTCAAGAAGCAGGTCGGCGCGGTGCAGGCGGTCGACGGTGTCACCCTCACCCTGCACAAGGGCGAGACGCTGGGCATCGTCGGCGAGTCGGGCTGCGGCAAGTCGACGCTGGCCAAGGTCCTGATGAACCTGGAGCGGGCGACCGCCGGCGAGGTGCTGTTCAAGGGCGAGGACATCAGCCGGCTGAGCGGGCGCGCGCTGCGGGCCGTCCGGCGCAACATCCAGATGGTCTTCCAGGACCCGTACACCTCGCTCAACCCCCGGATGACGGTGGGCGACATCATCGGCGAGCCGTACGAGATCCACCCCGAGGTCGCGCCCAAGGGCGACCGCCGCAAGGCGGTGCAGGACCTGCTGGACGTGGTGGGGCTGAACCCGGAGTACATCAACCGGTACCCGCACCAGTTCTCCGGCGGGCAGCGCCAGCGCATCGGCATCGCCCGGGGGTTGGCGCTCAAGCCGGAGATCATCATCTGCGACGAGCCGGTCTCCGCGCTGGACGTCTCGGTGCAGGCCCAGGTGATCAACCTGCTGGACCAGCTGCAGAGCGACTTCGAGCTGTCCTACATGTTCATCGCGCACGACCTCTCGATCGTCCGGCACATCTCCGACCGGGTGGGCGTGATGTACCTGGGGAAGCTGGTCGAGATCGGCACCGAGGAGGAGATCTACGAGCACGCCACCCACCCGTACACCCAGGCGCTGCTGTCCGCGGTGCCGGTGCCGGACCCGACCGGCCGGGAGACCCGGGACCGGATCGTGCTGGTGGGCGACGTGCCCTCGCCGGCCAACCCGCCCTCGGGCTGCCGCTTCCGCACCCGCTGCTGGAAGGCGGAGGAGCGCTGCGCCACCGAGGCGCCGCTGCTGGCGGTGCCGCAGGTGCTGAGCGGGCCGGCCGCGCACGACTCGGCCTGCCACTTCGCCGAGCTCCGGCAGCCGACCGCGGTCTGAGCGCCCTTCTGACGCGCTGCCGGGCGGGCTCCGGGGGACTTCCCCCGGGGCCCGCCCTTCGGCGTGCTGCGGGGCCGCCGGGGCGCCCTGAGGGGCGGCGGGGCGGTGGCCCCGCAGCACGCCGGGTGTGGCGGGGTGGGCGGTGGCCCCGCAGCACGCCCGGCGGCGCGGAGACGGAGAACGGGGCGGGCCCCGGGGAGGTGATCCCCGGGGCCCGCCCCGTCAGCTGTCGATCAGACCTGGGAGGTCGTCACTTGGTGAAGCCGATGTTCTCGTAGATGTAGTCCGACAGGCCCGGGGCGCCCAGGTTGGCGACGGCCTTCTTCACACCGAAGATGGCGGGGCGCTGGTACAGGGTGATCAGACCGGCGACCTTCCAGGCCTCCGCGTCGGCCTTGTTGATCGCGGCGAACTCGGCGTCGACGGTCTGGGCCGCGGCCGCGTCCGCCATCGCCTTGTCCAGCTCGGGGCTGCCGACCTGGCTGTAGTTGGCGCCACCGTCGGTCTTGAAGTTCGCGGTCGAGCTGCTCGCCGGGAACGGGGTGCCGATCAGCGAGAAGGCCGTCATGTCGAAGTCGAACTTGTAGATGTACTTCTCGAAGAACTCGTTCGACGGGGCGGTGAAGATGTTCACCTTGACGCCGACCTGCTGCAGCATCTGGGTGAGCATCGAGCCCTCGTTGGTGGCCACGGTCACGCCCGCCGGGATGACGAACTTGAGCGCGAGCTCCTTGCCGTCCTTCTTGCGGACGTCGCCGTCGAGCTTCCAGCCGGCCTCGTCCAGCATCTTCTTGGCGGCCTCGGGGTCGAACTTGCTCAGACCGTCCGAGTTGTCCTTGTAGCCGTTCTGGTTCGGCACCAGGAAGTGGTTGTTCATGGCCTCGGCCGGCCAGCCCAGGCCGTTCAGGTCCGACTTGGCGATGGTGTCGCGGTCGATCGCCTTGAAGATGGCCTGGCGGACCTTGGCGTCCGCCAGCACCGGGGACTTGCCGTTGAACATGAAGTGGCGGAAGTTCGGGCCGCCGGCCTCGCGGACCTCGCCGTCCGGGGTGGCCAGGATCTGCTTGTAGCCCGAGGCGTCCGGGCCGTTGTTGTAGAAGTCGATCTCACCGTTCTGGAACGCCTGCGGCATGGTGTTGGTTTCCATGGCCTTGTAGACGATCTTGTCCAGCAGCGGCTTCTGGCCCCACCAGTTGGGGTCGGCCACGACGCTGACGGTCTTCGCGGTCTGGTCGATCTTGTCCAGCTTGAACGGACCGGCGGTGACCGGGATCTTGTCCGCGTAGGCGGTGTTGAAGACGTCCGGGGTGGCCACGTACTTGGCCGGGAACAGCGGCGCGTTGGCGGCGTTGTTGAACAGCGCCTGCCACTCCGAGAACGGCGTCTTGAAGGTCATGACGGCCTGGTAGTCGTCGGCGCCCTTGACAACGCTCTCGACCTGGTCGAAACCGGTGGTCGAGGTGGCCTTGAAGTCGGGGTTGGAGCCGTTCTGGGACTTCCAGTTGGCCTCGATGTCCTGCCAGGTGATCGGCGCGCCGTCGGACCACTTGGCCTTCGGGTTCAGGGTCCAGGTGACGACCTGCTTGCCGTCCTTGGTCTCCGACTTGGCGTCGAGCAGGTAGTCCTTGTTCGGGGTCTGGGTGCCACCGGCGTCCGAACGCCAGAAGGTCGGCATGAGCGCCTTCATGACATCGGTGGTGGAGACCTCGTTGCCGTCCGCCTCCAGCGGGCTCCACTGGGTGGGGAGCTGGTCGATCGCCCAGTTGAGGGTGCCGCCCTGCTTCAGCGCGCTGCGGTCCTTCTCGTTGATGGCCCGCTGGGTCATCTTGGGGGCCTCGGACTTGGCCGGGGCGGCCGAGTCGTTGGACTTGCTGCTGGAGCAGGCGGTCAGCGAGAGCGACGCGGCGGCGATGGTGGCGACCAGCGCGACCGAGATCCGGGTGTGCTTCAAGGGATTCCCCCTGTGGTTACGGAACGGGTGAGTAAAGCCCAGCGGGGCCGCCGGAGCGGAGGGTGCTGGAGGGTTGGCAATGCGGCCGTGCGGGTGGGGCGGGAAGCGCCTGTCAAGCGGCGCGGCTCGTGGGGGTCAGATCACTTCGAGGGCCGCGGCGAAGTGGCAGGCGGCCACGTGGTCCGTGGCCAGCCGGCTGTTCGCGGGATCCTCGTCGCGGCAGCGCTGCTGCTCGCCCTCGGAGAGGGTCAGGTACTTCGGGCAGCGGTTGCGGAACCGGCATCCGCTCGGCACGTTGGCCGGGCTGGGCAGGTCACCGGTGAGCAGGATCCGGGTCCGCTCGCGCTCCCGGCGCGGGTCCGGGAGCGGCACGGCGGACAGCAGGGCCTGGGTGTACGGGTGGGACGGTGCGTCGAAGATCGACTCGGAGTCGCCGAGTTCGACGATCCGGCCGAGGTACATCACGGCGATCCGGTCGGCGATGTGCCGGACCACCGAGAGGTCGTGGGCGACGAACAGGTAGCTCAGGCCGAGCTTGACCTTCAGCTCGTCCAGCAGGTTGAGCACACCGGCCTGGATGGAGACGTCCAGGGCCGAGACCGGCTCGTCCAGGATGACCAGCTTGGGCTCCAGCGCCAGGGCGCGGGCGATCGAGATGCGCTGGCGCTGGCCGCCGGAGAACTCCTGCGGGTAGCGGTCGGCGTGGTCGGGGTTGAGGCCGACCATCTCCAGCAGCTCGGGCACCCGGGCGGCGATCCGGTCCTTGTCCCAGCCGTGCGTGCGCAGCGGCTCGGCCAGGATGTCGCCGATCGGCATCCGGGCGTCCAGGGCCGCCATCGGGTCCTGGAAGACGATCTGCATGTCCCGGCGCAGCGCCTTGCGGTCGGCCCGGCCGAGGCCGCGGACGTCCTTGCCGAACACCGTGACGGTGCCGGCCTGGCCGCTGGGCAGGTCCAGGATCTCCAGCAGGGTGGTGGTCTTGCCGCAGCCGGACTCGCCGACCAGGCCCAGGGTCTCGCCCTCGCGGATGTCCAGCGTGATGCCGTCCACCGCCTTGACCACGCCGACCTTGCGCTTGATCACGGCGCCCTGGGTGAGCGGGAAGTGCTTGGTCAGGCCGTCGAGTTCGAGGACCTTCGGGCGCTCCTCGCGCGGCACGCTGGCCAGCTCGACGGCGACCGGGATCTCCGGCACCGGGTAGATGGTCGCCGGGTCGAGCGAGCCGGCCAGCTCGTGGCTGCGGTGGCAGGCGGTCGGGTGGGTGTTGCCCTCCTTGACCGAGAGCATCGGCTCGACCTCGCGGCAGCGGTCGATCGCGATCGGGCAGCGGGCCTCGAACGGGCAGCCCCGCGGCAGCGCGACCATCGACGGCGGGGTGCCCTCGATCGGGGTGAGCGCCCTGCGCTCGGTGTTGTCCAGGCGGGGGATCGAGCCCAGCAGGCCAATGGTGTACGGCATCCGCGGGGCGTAGTAGACCTCGTCGACGGCGCCGGACTCGACCGGCTTGCCGGCGTACATCACCTGGACGCGGTCGGCGAAGCCGGCGATCACGCCGAGGTCGTGGGTGATCATCACGATCGCCGCGCCGGTGACGTCCTGGGCCTTCTTCAGGACCTCCAGCACCTGCGCCTGGATGGTGACGTCGAGCGCCGTGGTCGGCTCGTCGGCGATGATCACCTTGGGGTCGTTGGCGATCGTCATGGCGATCATCGCGCGCTGGCGCATGCCGCCGGAGAACTCGTGCGGGAAGTTGTCCACCCGGCGCTTGGGGTCCGGGATGCCGACCACGTCGAGCAGCTCGATCGCCCGGGTGCGGGCCTGCTCCTTGGTCATGTCCTGGTGGATCCGCAGCGCCTCGACGATCTGGGTGCCGATCGAGTACACCGGGGTGAGGGCCGACAGCGGGTCCTGGAAGACCATGCCGATCTCCTTGCCGCGGATCTTCGACAGCTCGTTGTCCGAGAGACCGAGCAGCTCGCGGCCGTTCAGCTTGATCGAGCCGGAGACCTCGGCGGAGTCCGGCAGCAGGCCCAGCACGGCCATCGAGGACACCGACTTGCCGGAGCCGGACTCGCCGACGATGCCGAGCACCTCGCCCGGGCGGACGGCGTACGAGACACCGCGCACCGCGCGCACCTCGCCGGCCTCGCTGGGGAAGGAGACCTGGAGGTCCGTCACTTCGAGAACGGGCTGAGACTTGTCCAGCCGGGTGTCGGTCACCGGTCGGAGTCCTTCCTTGGTACGGGGGCTGCTGTCCGCGGGCTGCGAGGGGGTCGTCGCGTCCGTCATGAGGCGCTCAGCACGTCGTTGGACTTGGGCATCGACGCCTTGCGGTGGGCCTCGCCGGCCTCGGCCAGCGCCTTGCGGCGCTTGCCCTTGGACCTGGCACCCGAGGAGTTCGGGTCGAAGGCGTCGCGCAGACCGTCACCGATGAAGGAGACCGCGACACCGATCAGCACCAGGCAGCCGGCCGGGAAGTAGAACAGCCACTGGAAGGTCGGGGCGTTGGTGGTGTTCTCGGCGATGATGGTGCCGAGCGACACGTCCGGGGCCTGCACACCGAAGCCGAAGAAGGACAGCCCGCTCTCGCCGATGACCGCGGCGCCGATCTGGATCACGGTGTCGATGATCAGCAGCGAGGCCATGTTCGGCAGGATGTGCCGGAAGATGATGACCGGGCCGGGGACGCCCATGTACTTGGCGGCCTTGACGAACTCGCGGTCCTTGAGCGTCATCGTCATGCTGCGGACCACGCGGGCCGTGATCATCCAGCTGAAGGCGGCCAGCAGCACGACGAAGATCAGCCAGCTGGAGTTGCGGAAGATCGGCGACAGCACCGCGATGATCAGGAAGCTCGGCAGCACCAGCAGCAGGTCGACGCCCCAGGTCAGGGTCTTGTCCATCCAACCGCCGTAGTACGCCGCGAAGGCGCCCACGACGGCTGCCACCAGGGTGCTGATGACGCCGACCAGCAGGCCGATCACCAGGGACTTCTGCAGGCCGCGCATGGTCAGCGCGAAGAGGTCCTGGCCGCCCTGGTTGGTGCCCCACCAGTGGTCGCCGCCGGGCGGCGCGGTGAACGCCATGTAGTCGTGGAACTTGTAGTCGTACTTGCTGAACATCGGGCCGACGTAGGCGGCCACGAACAGCAGCACGATGATGCCGACCCCGACCAGGGCGAGCCGGTTGCGGGTGAAGCGGCGAAGGGTCAGTCGTCCGCGGCTGGTCCGCTTGACGGCGGGCTTGGCGGGCGGGGGCAGCGGCGGGACACCGGCCGTGGCGGTGGCCAGGGCGGTGACCGCTTCGCCGCCGGCGGCGGAGGTGTTCGACGGGGCGGGCTGGTTGGCGCTCATGCTCTCTCTCCTCTACGGGTGTTCGGTGCTCGGTCGGGGAACGGTGCGTCAGCGCACCCGAACCCGAGGATCGAGCGCCGCGTAGAGCAGGTCGGACAGCAGGCCCGCGATGAGGACCAGGACCGCGGTGAACAGGGCGACCGCGGCGGTCGAGTTCACGTCGTTGCGGGTGATCGAGTTGACCAGCAACTCACCCATGCCGTGCCAGCCGAAGGTCTTCTCGGTGAAGGTCGCACCGACGAAGAGCAGCACGATGTTGAAGACCAGCAGCGGGACGACCGGCAGGATCGCGGTCCGCAGGCCGTGCTTGACCAGAGCGGCGCGCCGCTTGAGGCCCTTGGCCCGGGCCGTGCGCAGGAAGTCGCTGCCGAGCACGTCGAGCATGGTGCTGCGCTGGTAGCGGCTGTAGAGCGCGACCTGAATGAGGATCAGGGTCAGGCCGGGCAGCAGCATGTGCTCGGCCCGGTTGCCCAGGGCGGCGAAGTCCCAGCGCCCGGCGAACTCCGGGTCGGTCTCGCCGGTGAAGTGGATGGTGCCCGCACCCAGGAACTTCATCGTGAGCAGCTTGAGGAACAGACCGAGCACGAAGGTCGGCATCGCCAGGATGAAGAACGACGCCAGGGTCGAGGCCCGGTCGAAGAACTTGTACTGCTTGATCGCGCCGATGGTGCCGAGCGCGACGCCGCCGACCGAACCGATCAGCGTGGCCAGCAGCAGGAGCCGGGTGGAGACGCCGATCCGGCGGCCCACCTCGTCGTTGACCGGCGAGCCGTCGATGCTCTTGCCGAGGTCGCCGTGGGCCACCCCGTTCGCCCAGGTCGCGAACCGGCTGACGATGGGGGTGTCAGGGTTCATGTTGACGTCGCTGAGCGTCTTGCTGATGGTGGTCTTCGCCAGTGGCGGGTTACGGCCCTCGTAGTTCGCCTGCGGGTGCAGGCTGAGCCCCGCGATGAAATAGGAGAGAGATGCCGCAAGCGTGACCAGAATCAGATAATTGGCCAGCTTGCGAAGCATATAGCGACCCAAGGTGGTTCTCTCCCTCGTGCGGACCCGCGCTCACCGACGGAACAAGGCCCCCGTCTGCGCGATCCGTGAGGATGGCGGGCTCTGCACAGAGTGCCTCGGGGCGTCTCGAATGTCGGACGTTTGGTCAGAAAGTCGGTCGCCGCTGTGGAACGGCTCGCTGCCACATCTTGCTGACCTGGTGAAGACTTGTCGACCGGCGCCGGATCAAAGATTGGTAACGCCGGATCCAATCCTTGAGGCGATGACCGGTTTTGACCATGGGTTCATCGGCATGACCTGCAGGCCACAAGGGGTTTTCCAGGTCGGCGCCGCCCCGGAACGTGAGGTTCCACTGCCGCGCAACACTTGAGTTGTTATGTCCGGTTATATACCGCCAATGGCGAGGATTCGCCAACAAATGACTGCTGGTGAGCGGCTTGATTGACGATTGAACGGCGACCCCACCGGCGGTGGGTGAACGTGGCTTGAATTGATGGCCACATGTCCGATATCCGGACGCCGATCCTCGAAATTCATGGCACCCAGGGCCCGGACGGCGCGAAGGCCGGGTCGGGGGCTCCCCGGTCCCGGCCTTCGCGGCGGTGCTGAGTGGTGCTGGGTGGTGCCGGTGGCGCCGTGTGGTGCTGGTGGTGCTGGTGGTGCGTCAGACGGTGAACTTGAAGGCGCGGTCCTTGCCGGTCTTGTCGAGCACCGAGGTGATGGCGTCCGCGACATCCTGCGGGGTGATGGTCACCAGGGCGCCACCCTTGCGGATCTTGCTGTTGCCGATGGTGCTGCTCATCGCGGCGTTCAGCTTGTCCAGGTCCCACCTGGGCACGATCTTGCCGGTGTCGTCCGGCACCAGGGTGAGCGCCTTGGCCGCGGTGACCTTGCCGAAGTCGAACTTCCTCGCCCCGACGGTGAGCGTGATGTTGCCCGCCAGCACCTGCTTGCCGAGGCTGTCGGCCGCGGCCTGGAGGGCGTCCTGACCGACCTTCGGCTGGGCCTCCGTCAGCTCCAGGGCGACCTCGCCGTCGGGCTGCCCGGCCGCGCGGTTGCGGAACGCCTGCTCGACCTTGTCCACCGCGCCGGCCGCGTTCAGGGTCTGGCCGGCCTTGCCCGGCACCACCTCGGTCTGCCCGGCCTCGGTGAACCGGACGAAGCCTTCCTGGAGGCCCTGCCCGGAGGTCGAGGCCAGCCCGTCCAGCGCTGCCTTCAGCTTGGCCCGGTCGACCCGGACCGCCGGTGCGACGGTCTTGCTGCCGCCGGCCAGCGAACCGATCACCACGACCGGGTTGTAGCTGTGCTTGGTCAGACCCTCCACCGTGGCGGTGGTGTCGAAGCTCAGCCCGGCGCTGGCCGGGTCGAGGTTGACCGACTGCCCGGCCACCTTGAGCTGGACGGGCCGCTGGGCCGTCGGGCCGACCGCCGCGTCCAGCGCGCTGACCGCCTGGTCGCGGGTGTCGCCGCCGATGTCGGTGCCGAGCACCGTGGTGCCCTTGGGGATGTCCGACTGGTTCATCATCAGGCCGGTGCCGTAGGCCGCGGCCCCGGCGAACATCAGCCCGCCGACCGCGTAGACCATGAGCTTGCCGCCGCGGCCCTTCGCCTTCGCGGGCGCCGCCGCCTCCTCGGGCTCCGCCGGGGCGGCGTCGGGCCGGTGCGAGATCTGGTCGGGCGACGGGGGCACCCGGACCGGGGTCGCGGCCCGGGGCGATCCGGGGAAGGGCTTGGCGGGCTCGAACGGGACATCGGCGAAGCGCCCGCCGCCCGGCTGCTGGCCCTCGCCCGCGCGCGCGCCGGCCGGCCGGCCCTGCGGCGCCTGTTGCTGCTGCTGCGGTGGCTGTGGCTGCTGGTGTTGCTGCTGCGCCTGCTGCTGGCCCGGACGCTGCGGAGCCGCGAACGGGTCGGCCGGCGCGAACGGGTCCGCCGTGCCGAACGGGTCCGCCGGGCCGAAGGGGTCGGCGGGAGCGAAGGGGTCGGCGGGAGCGAACGGGTCGGCCGGCCCGGCTATCCCGGTGGGCGGCTGCCGGTGCTGCTGCCGCGCCTGCGGCTGGCCCTGCGGTCGCTGCCGCTGGCCCAGCGGCTGGCCCTGTCCCTGCTGCTGACCCTGCCCCTGCGGCCGCTGCTGCTGCGGCGGCTCGTCCCGGATCGGCTCGAAGCCGCCGATCTGGGTGTCCTCCGGCTCCTCGACCGGCTGCCGACGCTGCCCGCCGGCCGCCGGGCCGGCCCCGAACGGGTCGGCCTGCGCGGGCCCCTGGGGCCGCTGGCCGGCCGGGGCGAACGGGTCGTTGCCGTACGGATCGTTGCCGTACGGCTGGGCCGGCGCTGGGCCGGCCGCGTACGGGTCCTCGGGCCCGGGGCCGGGCTGCGCGGCGGCGAACGGCGAGGCGGGCGCACCGGTGGGCCGCGGGGCGGGCGCCGGGCGGGGGCCCGCGGGCCCGGCCGTGCTGCTCGCGGAAGACCGGGGTCTCGGCGATCCGCAGCCG
>NZ_JBFAQT010000071.1:0-11373 GCF_040678895.1 Kitasatospora sp. NPDC049258 | reverse complement strand
ACCTCGTCGAAGGCGGCCGCGAACGCCGGGAACCGGCCGTACAACTCCCGGCCCATACCCAGACGCTGCGAACCCTGCCCCGAGAACAGGAACGCCAGGGAGCCTTCACCGCGGGTGCCCGTCTCCGCCTCGCCGTGGGCGATCGCGGTCAGGGCGGCAAGGAGCTGGTCCCGGTCGGTGCCGACGGCTGCGGCGCGGTGGTCGAGGGCTGCCCGAGTGGTGGCCAAGGAGTAGGCGAGGTCGAGGGGGTCGGCGGTGGCGGCCGTGCGGAGGAGGCGCTCGGCCTGGGCCCGGAGGGCCTCGGGGGTGGCGGCGGAGAGCAGCCAGGCGGTCGCCTTGTGCGGCTCGGTAGCGGGAGCGTCGACGGCTGCGACGAGGGTGGGGGCCTCCTCGATCAGGACGTGGGCGTTGGTGCCGCTGATGCCGAAGGAGGAGACACCGGCGCGGCGCGGGTGGTCGCCCCGGGTCCATTCGCGGGTCTCGGCAAGGAGGCGGACTGCGCCCTCGCTCCAGTCGACCTTCCGGCTCGGCGCGTCGATGTGCAGGGTGGTGGGCAGTTGGCCGTGCCGCATGGCCAACACCATCTTGATGACGCCCGCGACACCGGCCGCGGCCTGGGTGTGGCCGATGTTCGACTTGATCGACCCGAGCCAGAGCGGCTTGTCGGCCGCGCGGTCGCGGCCGTAGGTGGCCAGCAGGGCCTGTGCCTCGATCGGGTCACCCAGGGTAGTACCGGTGCCGTGGGCCTCGACCACGTCGACCTGGTCGGCCGCGAGGCGGGCGTTGGCCAGGGCCTGGCGGATCACCCGGCGCTGGGACGGGCCGTTGGGGGCGGTCAGGCCGTTGGAGGCGCCGTCCTGGTTGACGGCCGAGCCCCGGATCACCGCGAGCACGGGGTGGCCGTGGCGTACGGCGTCGGAGAGGCGCTCGACCACCAGGAAGCCGGCGCCCTCGGCGAAGCCGGTGCCGTCCGCCGCCTCGGCGAAGGACTTGCACCGGCCGTCGGGCGCCAGTCCGCCCTGACGGCCGAACTCGACGAACACGCCGGGGGTGGCCATCACCGTGACGCCGCCGGTGACGGCGAGCGAGCAGTCGCCCTGGCGCAGGGCCTGGACGGCGAGGTGCATCGCGACCAGCGAGGAGGAGCAAGCGGTGTCCACCGCGACGGCCGGGCCCTCCAGGCCCAGCTTGTAGGAGACCCGACCGGCCACCACGCTGCCGTTGCCGTCGCTGCCCGGGTAGTCGTGGTACATCACGCCCGCGAAGACGCCGGTCCGGCTGCCGCGCAGCGAGGTCGGGTCGATGCCGGCCCGCTCCAGCGCCTCCCAGGAGAGTTCGAGGGTGAGCCGCTGCTGCGGGTCCATCGCGAGGGCCTCGCGCGGCGAGATGCCGAAAAAGCCGGGGTCGAACTCGCCCGCGCCGTCGAGGAATCCGCCGGTGCGGGTGTAGTAGCTGTCGGGGTTCTCGGCGTTCGGGTCGCGCAGTGCCGCCAGGTCCCAACCGCGATCGGCCGGGAAGGCGGAGACGGCGTCGGCGCCGGAGGTGACCAGCTCCCAGAGCTGCTCGGGGGTGGTCACCCCGCCCGGGTAGCGGCAGGCCATGCCGACGATCGCGATCGGCTCGTGGCGGCCGGCGTCGAGTTCGCGGTTCTGCTCGCGTAGCCGGGCGGTCTCGGCGCGGGCGGCGCGCAGCAGTTCGCCGTCGGCGCCCTCCTCCTCGCTCTCCTCCTCCCGCAGGTCGGCCGGACGGACCCGTACTTCGGCGAGTTCGAGGAGCACGTCCATCAGGCCGGCATCGCGCAGCCGCCGGGTCGGGATCGACTGGAGTGCGGCCCGGATCCCGGCCTCGCCGGAGCCGGCGCCCGCGTCGGCGGAGGTGTCGGTGCCGGGCCCGGCGGCGGCCAGCTCCTCGGTGATGCACTCGGTGACCGCGAGCGCGTTGGGGTAGTCGAAGGCGAGGGTCGCGGGCAGCCGCAGACCGGTCACGGTGTTGAGCTGGTTGCGCAGCTCGGTGGCGGCCAGCGAGTCGAAGCCGAGCTCGTGGAACGCCCGCTCCGGCTCGATCGCCTCGGCGGAGCTGTGGCCGAGCACGGCGGCGATCTGGGCCCGGACGAGCTGGAGCACCACGCGCCGCCGCTCCTCCGGGGTGAGCCCGGCGAAGCGGTCACTCGCCACGAGGGCGGGCGCGGCGGCTGCGGCGGCGGCTGTCCGGCGGCGCGCGGCCGGGACCAGACCGCGCAGCAGGGCCGGGGCCTCACCCGTGCGGGTGCGCAGGGCGGCGGTGTCCACTCGGATCGGCACCACGGTCGCGCGGTCGGTCCGCAGGGCGGCCGCGAACAGCGCGAGCCCGGCCTCGTGACTCAGCGGCGGCACGCCCTGGTTGGCCATCCGCCGACGGTCGACCTCGCGCAGTTGCTCGCCGAGGCCGGCCCCGACCTGCCAGAGCCCGAAGGCCATCGAGGTGGCGGGCAGACCCTCCGCCCGCCGCTGCTCCGCCAACGCGTCCAGGAAGACGTTCGCCGCAGCGTAGTTGCCCTGACCGGCCGTCAGCACCAGGCCACCGGCCGAGGAGAACATGACGAACGCGTCGAGCTCCAACTCCCGGGTCAGCTCGTGCAGATGCCAGGCGCCGTCCACCTTGGGCGCGAACACCCGGTCGACCTGCTGCGGCGTCAGGCCGCTGATCAGCGCGCTGTCACCGAGACCGGCGGCGTGCACGACGGCCGAGAGCCGACCGCCCGCCGTGATCCCCTCGACCAGCCCGGCCACCGCCGCCCGGTCCGCGACATCACAGGCCACCACCTCGACCTCGGCCCCCAGCCCGGCCAGCTCCGCCACCAACTCCGGCGCACCATCGGCCAGCAGACCCCGACGACTGGTCAGCACCAGCCGCCGAACCCCCCGCTCCACCACCAGGTGCCGGGCCACCACCGCACCCAGACCACCCGTCCCACCCGTCACCAACACCGCACCGTCGAAGAACAATTCACGCTCCGCCGACGCCAGCCGCACCAACCGCGGCAGCCACACCGCACCGGCCCGCACCGCCGACTCCGGCTCCTCCACCGGAACCGCCGCCAGCACCTCCCCGACCGGCACACCCGGCGCGGCATCCACCAGCACGAACCGACCCGGATTCTCCGCCCGCGCCGCCCGCACCAGACCCCACACCGGAGCCTGCACCACCGCCACCGACTCACCGCCACCCACCGACACCGCACCACGCGTCAGCACCACGAGCCGGGTGTCTGCGTAACGCTTGTCCGCGAGCCAGGACTGCAGGACGGCCAGCACCTGCTGGGTCAGCGCCCTTGCCTGCTCCGGTACTTCACCTTCCGTCGCCAGTGCGCCGCAGTCCAGCACGACCGCCGCCGGGGCGGTCTCCGGCACCTCGTCCCAGGCCGCCCAGGACGCCGGCGCGCCGCCCTCGGCACCCGGCACCCACTCGATACCGTACAGCGGATCACCACCCGCAGCGCCGAGCTGCTCGGCCGACACCGCCCGGCCGACCATGGACTCCGCAGAGAACACCGGCCGGCCCGCCACGTCGGCGAGGTCCAGGCCGAACGCACCGTCACCGAGCCGGGTGAGCCGCACCCGGAATGCGGAGGCGCCGACGGCCGAGAGCGTGACGTCGTTCCACACGAACGGGATCATCGTCCCGTTCTCGCCGCCCGCGAGGATCGCGGCGTGCATCGTCGCGTCGAGCAGGGCGGGGTGCAGGCCGAAGCCGCTCGCCTCCACGCCGTCCGGCAGGGCGACCTCGGCGTACAGCTCCTCGCCGCGCCGCCAGGCGGCCCGCAGGCCCTGGAAGGTCGGACCGTAGCCGAACCCGGCCTCCGCCAGACGGTCGTACGCGCCGTCGAGCGGCAGCACCTCGGCATCGACCGGCGGCCAGACCGACGCGTCGAAGGTGCTCGGGCGGTCAGCGCCGCCCCTGGTCAGAAAGCCGCCGGCGTGCCTGGTCCACGGCGAGTCGGCGGCGCCGACGGGCCGGGAGTACACGGTGACCTCGCGGCGGTCCGTACCGTCGGGCTCGCCGATCCAGACGTGCAGGTGGACGCCGCTGCGGTCGGGCAGCACCAGCGGCGCCGCGAGGGTGAGCTCCTCCAGGTGCTCGTACCCGCTCTCGTACCCGGCCCGGAGGGCGAGCTCGACCAAGGCCGCCGCGGGCACCAGCACGGTGCCGAGCACCATGTGGTCGGCAAGCCAGGGGTGGGAGTCCAGCGAGAGCCGACCGGTGAACAGGAAGCTGTCGGTGCCTGCCAGTTCGACGGCGGCGCCGAGAATCGGGTGGTCGATCGAGCCGAGGCCGACGGCGCCGAGGTCGGCGGTCGGGTTGGTCGCGTCGAGCCAGAACCGCTGCCGCTGGAACGCGTAGGTCGGCAGGTCGACCGGGCGGGCGCCGGTACCGGCGAAGAAGACCGCCCAGTCCACGGCGAGACCCGCGACGTGCAGGCGGGCCACCGCCGCCACCAGGGTCGCCTCCTCGTCGCGGGCCCGGCGAAGGGCCGGCGCCAGGCAGACGGCCTCGGCCGGCAGGCTGTCCTGGGCCATCCCGGTGAGCACGGCCTCGGGCCCGAGCTCCAAGAAGCGGCGGACACCCGCCCCAGCGAGCGTGCGGACGCCGTCGGCGAAGCGGACCGCCTCGCGGACGTGCCGCACCCAGTACTCCGGCGAGCACAGCTCCTCGCCCGCCAGCTCGCCGGTCAGGTTGGAGACCACGGGGATACTCGGCGCCCGGAAGCCGAGGCCACTCAGGACAGCCCGGAACCCCGCCAGCATCGGGTCCATCAGCGGCGAGTGGAACGCGTGCGAGACCCGCAGCCGGTTCGTCTTCCGATCGGCGAAGTGCGCCTCGATCGCGGCGACAGCTTCCTCCGCACCCGACACGACCACCGACGACGGACCGTTCACGGCCGCGATCGACACCAACTCACCCAGCAGCGGCAGGACTTCATTTTCGTCGGCCTGCACGGCGAGCATCGCGCCACCGGCCGGCAGCGCCTGCATCAGCCGACCCCGCGCCGCGACCAGCGCACACGCGTCCGCCAGCGAGAAGACACCCGCCACGTACGCAGCGGCAACCTCGCCGATCGAGTGACCGGCCACGAACTCCGGCCGCACACCCCAGGATTCGACCAGCCGGTAGAGCGCGACCTCGACGGCGAAGAGGCCGGCCTGGGCGTACGCCGTCCGGTTCAGCAGCTCCTCGTCGGCTCCCCACACCACGTCCTGCAGCGGCTGCTCCAGCAGCCCGTCCAGCTCCACGCACACCTCGTCGAAGGCGGCCGCGAACGCCGGGAACCGGCCGTGCAACTCCCGGCCCATACCCAGACGCTGCGACCCCTGCCCCGAGAAGAGGAAGGCCGTGCCGTCGCTGCTGCGGGCGGTCGCCGTGAAGACGCCCGGGGCGTCACCGTCGGCCAGCGCGCGCAGACCGCCCAGCAGGTCGTCGCGGTCGGTGCCCAGGATCAGGGCACGACGCTCCAGCGCCGGGCGGGTGACCGCGAGTGCGTAGGCGGCGTCCAGCGGCTCCAGGTCGGTGCGGGACTCGACGGCGACGGCCAGGTTCGCGGCCTGGGCGCGCAGGGCCTCGGGGGTGGCGGCGGAGACCAGCCAGGGCAGTGTGCGCGGCGCGACCCGCTCGGCCCCGTCGGGCTCCTCGGCGCTCGGACCCTGCTCCAGGATCACGTGGGCGTTGGTGCCGCTGATCCCGAAGGCGGAGACGCCGGCCCGGCGGGCTCGGCCGGTCTCCGGCCACCCCCGGGCCTCGGTGAGCAGTTCGACCGCGCCCTCGGTCCAGTCGACGTGCGGCGAGGGCTGGTCCACGTGCAGGGTGGGCGGCAGCACGCCGTGCCGCATCGCCTCCACCATCTTGATCACACCGGCGACACCGGCCGCCGCCTGGGCATGACCGATGTTCGACTTCACCGAGCCGAGCAGCAGTGGGAGTTCGCGCTCCTGGCCGTAGGTGGCCAGCAGCGCCTGGGCCTCGATCGGGTCCCCCAGGGTGGTACCCGTACCGTGCGCCTCGACCACATCCACCTCGGCCGGGGCGAGCCCGGCGGCCAGCAGCGCCTGCCGGATCACCCGCTGCTGCGAGGGGCCGTTCGGCGCGGAGAAGCCGTTGCTCGCGCCGTCCTGGTTGACGGCCGTGCCCCGGATCACCGCGAGCACCTGGTGGCCGTTGCGCCGGGCGTCGGAGAGCCGCTCGACCAGCAGCACGCCCACGCCCTCGGACCAGCCGACGCCGTCGGCCGCGCCCGCGAACGCCTTGCACCGCCCGTCCGGGGCCAGGCCGCGCTGCCGCGAGAACTCGATGAACATACCGGGGGTGGACATCACGGTCGCCCCGCCCGCCAGCGCGAGCGTGCACTCGCCGCTGCGCAGCGCCTGCACGGCGAGGTGCAGGGCGACCAGCGAGGACGAGCAGGCGGTGTCGACGGTGACGGCCGGGCCCTCCAGGCCCAGCGTGTACGAGACCCGGCCCGAGACCACGCTGCCGCCGCTCGTGCCGGAGGGGTTCGCGTTGAGGGCGTAGTCGTGGTACATCACGCCCGCGAAGACACCGGTACGGCTGCCGCGCAGCGAGGTCGGGTCGATGCCCGCGCGCTCGAGCGCCTCCCAGGAGGTCTCGAGCAGCAGCCGCTGCTGCGGGTCCATGTAGAGCGCCTCGCGCGGGGAGATCCCGAAGAAGGCCGGGTCGAACTCGCCGGCGTCGTAGAGGAAACTCCCCTGGCGGGTATAACTCTTGCCCTCCTTGCCGGGCTCCGGGTCGTAGAGCTCGTCGAGGTTCCAGCCACGGTCTGCCGGGAGGTCGGAGACGGTGTCGGTGCCGTTGGCGACCAGCTGCCAGAGCTGCTCCGGCGAGGTGACCCCGCCTGGGTAGCGGCAGGCCATGCCGACGATCGCGATCGGCTCGCTGTCCCGGGCCTCGACGGACTCCAGCCGCAGCCTGGTCCGCCGCAGATCCGCGGTGACCTTCTTGAGGTAGTCGCGGAGCTTGTCCTCGGAGGTGCTGGCCATGAGTGGAAAACCTCGCAGTTCGGAAGGGTGGTACGGGTCAGCCGGCCGGACCGGGCCGCGAACGGCGATCAGGCGAGGCCGAGTTCGCGGTCGATCAGGTCGAACATCTCGTCATCGGTGGAGTCGGCGAGGTCGGCGTCCGCCTCCTCGCCCCCGGACTCGGCCGGCTCGCCGCCGTCGAGCCGTCGGACCAGCGCCCGGAGCCGGGCCAGCACCCGGGCCTGGTCCTCGGCCCCGAGCTCGCCGCCCGTGACCACGGACTCCAGCGCTTCGAGACTGGTGAGGGCCGGGGCGGCGGGGGCGGCCGGGGTCGCCCCGAGCAGGGTCACGATGTGCTCGGTGACCGCCCGGGCGTTGGGGTGGTCGAAGGCCAGGGTGGCCGGCAGTCGCAGGCCGGTCACGGTGTTGAGCTGGTTGCGCAGTTGGGTCGCGGCGAGCGAGTCGAACCCGAGATCGCGGAACGCACGTTCCGGCTCGACCGCCTCGCCGGAGGCGTGCCCGAGCACGGCGGCGACCTGGGCCCGCACCAGCTGGAGCACCACCCGTCGCCGCTCGCCCTCGACCATCCCGGCGAGGCGCCGGTCGAGACCGCCGCCGCTCACCGGCAGCGCCCGGCGGCGCGTCCCGGTCAACCCGCGCAGCAGGGCGGGTACTTCGTCGGTCCGGGCACGCAGGGCGGCGGTGTCCACCCGGATCGGCACCACGGTCGCGCGGTCGGTCCGCAGGGCGGCCGCGAACAGGGCCAGGCCGGCTTCGCGGTCGAGTACGGGCACGCCATGGTTGGCCATCCTCCTGCGGTCGACCTCGGCGAGGTGCTGGGCCATTCCGGCGCCGGCATCCCAGAGCCCGAAGGCCATCGAGGTCGCGGGCAGACCCTCCGCCCGCCGCTGCTCCGCCAACGCGTCCAGGAAGACGTTCGCCGCCGCATAGTTGCCCTGACCGGCCGTCAGCACCAGGCCGCCCGCCGAGGAGAACAGAACGAACGCGTCGAGCCCCAACTCCCTTGTCAGCTCGTGCAGATGCCAGGCCGCGTCGGCCTTCGGGGCGAACACCGCGGCCATCCGCTCCGGGGTGAGTGCGCCCACCAGGGCGTTGTCGCTCACCCCTGCGGCGTGTACGACGGCCGACAGCCGACGACCGTCCGCCGTGATCCCCTCGACCAGCCCGGCCACCGCCGCCCGGTCCGCGACATCACAGGCCACCACCTCGACCTCGGCCCCCAGCCCGGCCAGCTCCGCCACCAACTCCGGCGCACCATCGGCCAGCAGACCCCGACGACTGGTCAGCACCAGCCGCCGAACCCCCCGCTCCACCACCAGGTGCCGGGCCACCACCGCACCCAGACCACCCGTCCCACCCGTCACCAACACCGCACCGTCGAAGAACAATTCACGCTCCGCCGACGCCAGCCGCACCAACCGCGGCAGCCACACCGCACCGGCCCGCACCGCCGACTCCGGCTCCTCCACCGGAACCGCCGCCAGCACCTCCCCGACCGGCACACCCGGCGCGGCATCCACCAGCACGAACCGACCCGGATTCTCCGCCCGCGCCGCCCGCACCAGACCCCACACCGGAGCCTGCACCACCGCCACCGACTCACCGCCACCCACCGACACCGCACCACGCGTCAGCACCACGAGCCGGGTGTCTGCGTAACGCTTGTCCGCGAGCCAGGACTGCAGGACGGCCAGCACCTGCTGGGTCAGCGCCCTTGCCTGCTCCGGTACTTCACCTTCCGTCGCCAGTGCGCCGCAGTCCAGCACGACCGCCGCCGCGGTCTCCGGCACCTCGTCCCAGGTCGCCCAGGACGCCGGCGCGCCGCCCTCGGCACCCGGCACCCACTCGATGCCGTACAGCGGATCACCACCCGCAGCGCCGAGCTGCTCGGCCGACATTGCCCGGCCGGTCACCGAGCCGACCGACAGCACCGACCGGCCCGCCGGGTCCGCGAGTTCGAGCGCGATCCCGCCGTCACCGAGCCGGGTCAGCCTGACCCGGACCTCCGAGGCACCCGGAGCATGCAACGCGACCGCGTTCCAGGCGAACGGGATGACCGTGTCGTCCCCGCCGTTGTCGAGGATCGCCACATGCATCGCCGCGTCCAGCAGCGCCGGGTGCAGGCCGAAGCCGCTCCGCGCCACCCCGTCCGGCAGGGCGACCTCGGCGTACAGCTCCTCGCCCCGCCGCCAGGCGGCCCGCAGGCCCTGGAACGCCGGGCCGTAACCGAACCCGGCCGCCGCGAACTCCTCGTACGCACCCGCCACGGCCAGCGCCTCAGCATCGACCGGCGGCCAGACCGACGCGTCGAAGCCACCCACCTCGGCCGAAGCTCCGGCCACCAGCCACCCGGCGGCGTGCTCGGTCCACACCCCGGCCTCCGCCTGCTGGCTCTCCGGCCGACTGTGCACGGCCACCGGACGCCGCCCGGACTCACCCGGCGCCCCGACCCGGACCTGCACCTGCACCGCACCCCGCACCGGCAGCACCAGCGGCGCGGCGAGCGTCAGCTCCTCCAGCCGCTCGCACCCGGCCTCGGCCCCCGCCCGCAGCGCGAGCTCGACCAGACCGGTGCCGGGCACCAGCGTGGCGCCCTGGATCACATGGTCGGCGAGCCACGGGTGCGACTCCAGCGACAGCCGCCCGGTCAGCAACACCCCACTCTCGTCAGCCAGTTCGACCGCTGCCCCGAGCATCGGGTGCTCCGCCGAGCCCAGCCCGGCGAACCGCACATCGCTACCGCGCGCCTGCGCACCCTGCGGCCAGAACCGCTGCCGCTGGAACGCGTACGTCGGCAGCCCGACCACCTCGGCACCGGCGAACAGCCCGGCCCAGTCCACCTTCAGGCCACGCACGTACAGCCGGGCCAGGCCGTCAACCAACGAAGCCTCCTCCGGCCTGGCCTTCCGCAGAAGCGGCGCGCACCAGACCGACTCCTCCTCCGGCAGCGACTGCTGCGCCAGCGCGGCGAGGACCCCGTCGGGGCCGAGTTCGAGGAAGCGCGTCACGCCCTGGGCGTGCAGCGCCCGGATGCCGTCGGCGAACCGGACCGCCTCTCGGACATGCCGCACCCAGTACTCGGGCGAGCACAGCTCCTCGGTCGCGAGCTCACCGGTGAGGTTCGAGACCACGGGGATGGCAGGCAATTGGAAGGCAAGGCCGTTCAGGACGGACCGGAAGTCGTCCAGCATCGAGGCCATCAGCGGCGAGTGGAACGCGTGCGAGACCCGCAGCCGGTTCGTCTTGCGGTCGGCGAAGTGCGCCTCGATCGCGGCGACGGCGCTCTCCTCACCGGAGACGACCACCGAGGACGGCCCGTTGACGGCCGCGATCGACACCAAGGCTCCGAGCAGCGGACGGACTTCCTCCTCCGTTGCCGCCACCGCGAGCATCGCGCCACCGGCCGGCAGTGCCTGCATCAGGCGACCGCGGGCCGCGACCAGTGCACAGGCGTCTGGCAGCGAGAAGACCCCGGCTATGTAGGCGGCGGTGACCTCGCCGATCGAGTGACCGGCCACGAACTCCGCGCGTACACCGAGCGATTCGACCAGGCGGTACAGCGCGACCTCGATGGCGAACAGGCCGGCCTGGGCGTAGGCGGTCTGGTTCAGCAGCTCTTCGTCCGTGCCCCAGACGACGTCCCGCAGGGGCTTGTCCAGGTGCCCGTCCAGCACCGCGCACACGGCGTCGATGGCCTCCGCGAACACCGGGAAGCGGGCGTACAACTCCTTCCCCATGCCGAGCCGTTGCGACCCCTGCCCCGAGAGGAGGAACGCGCTCTTGCCACCGACCTGCGCAATGCCCTCCAGTACTCCGGGCTCACCGGCCGCGAGTGCGGCCAGCTTGCGCTTGAGCGTCTCCACGTCCGAACCGACCACGGCGGCACGGTGGTTGAACACCGTCCTGGTCGACACCAGCGAGAGCCCGACATCCACCGGCCGGGCCCCCTCGACCTGGGCGAGCAGCCGCGCAGCCTGAGCACGCAGCGCCGCACCCGTCTTCGCCGACAGCACCCACGGCACTACCACCGGCTCGGCCACGGCCACGGAGGCCTCGGCAACAGCCGCCTCCGGCTGCTCCAGGATCAGGTGTGCGTTCGTCCCACTGATCCCGAACGACGACACACCCGCCCGGCGCGGACGCCCCGTCTCCGGCCACTCCCGCGCCTGTGTCAACAACTCCACCGCACCCGCCGACCAGTCGACATGCGACGACGGAGCGTCAACGTGAAGCGTCGCCGGCAGCACACTGTGCCGCATCGCCTCCACCATCTTGATCACACCAGCGACACCAGCGGCCGCCTGCGTGTGACCGACGTTCGACTTCACCGAACCCAGCAGCAAAG
>NZ_JBFAQT010000070.1:0-12022 GCF_040678895.1 Kitasatospora sp. NPDC049258 | reverse complement strand
GCCGGTGCTCAGCGCACCGGCCCCGGCCCGCACCCCCAACCCGCCGAGCAACGCCGACCGGAAGGCACCCCACGATGGCCCTGGCCGTATCCCGCGACGCACAGATCGCCGCCCTCTACGAGAAGCTGCACGCCCGCTCCGCGATCCTGTCCGGCCTCACCCCCGGCAGCCACGCCCACGCCGGAATCCAGGCCGAGTGCGACGCCATCTACGCCGAGATACGGCGCCTGGAGTCCACCACCAGCATCTCGCCGAAGGCCGTCCTCATCGCAGCCGCCGTGCTCCTGCTGATCCTCTGGAGCGCCCTCCACTGACGTCCGGGCATTGACGCTGCCCACCACCACGCCCGTCCCTCCGGCCAGCCAGGCCGGGGCGGCGGGCGTCGTGGTGCGCGGCGCGGCCACCCGGCCGGACTACCCCATGCGAGATCGCTCGCACTCCCCTGACCGGAAGGCACCCGATGGAGACCAACGAGACCACCCCGGCCGAGCCGCAGTACCGCGCGAACCTCTCCGACCTCGAACCCCTCGCCGCCCGATGGGCCGCCAGGCGCGACGGCCGACCCATGCCGCCCCTGGACCAGGCCGGCCGCCAGGCCCTCATCCGCACTCTCACCGAAGCCGCCGCCCGAGGCGCCGCCGCCAACCCCGAGGCCGCCCGCCTTGCCCAGGCCCGTGCCGACGAGCTGCGCGCCGGGTTGGACTGACCGCCGTCCCGGGCGCTGACGCTGCCCACCACCACGCCCGTCCCTCCGGCCAGCCAGGCCGGGGCGGCGGGCGTCGTGGTGCGCGGCGCGGCCACCCGGCCGAGCCCGCACCAGATGCACGGAGCCACCGTTCATGACCCTCTCTCCCGACCTGCCCGCGCTGCGTGCCGCCGCCCAGCGCGAGATCGAGCGGCACGCCGACCGGCCGCTGCCCGGCACCTGGCGCCTGGCCCGCCTGGACGACCTGCCCGCCATCGCCCCGACCTGCGACCAGGACCACCGGGGCCGCGCCCCGATCCACCCCGGCGTCGACGGCCTGTACGACTGCTGCCCCCAGCCGTGGATCCGCATCGGCGTCCTCCAAGTCGCCGACCTCCTCCTGGCCCTCCTCAACCAGCCGGCCCCCACCCCGGCCGCGGCCGGGCCGGAGCCGGTGAGCGACGACCCCACCGGCGCCTGGATCTGACCGCCCCGCACCCCGCACACCGCCACCGGAAGGACACCCCGAGATGACCGCCACCGCCCGCACCCGACTGCTCGCCACCGCCCTGGACACCACCGACAGCACCGCCACCGTCGTCGCCGGAGCCGCCGCCGGCCTCGCCACCTACCGCGCCCTGCACGGCCGCCCCATCGAGACCCGCCTCACCCTCACCGCGGCCGCCGCAGCCCTCGCCCTCTGCCTCGCCGACCAGGCCACCACCCTGCTCCGCCGCCCCCTGCGCGGCCGCCTCGGCCTGCCCGCCTACGGCTACACCGCCAACGCAACCATCACCCCGGCCGCGATCCCCTCGCCGGCCCGGCTCACGACGGAAGCCGCCGCCGACGCCGCACACCGCGCCGCCACCCGCGCCCACGCCCTCGACCACGGCTCCGGCAGCCTCACCCAGGCCGCCAACTGGGAGGGTCAGCCCGACGGCACCGCCACCTGCCAGCTCACCCCCGACGCCCACCTGCTGTGCGTCCCCGCCCCCAGCGACCGCTACGGCGCCGGAGCCCGCACCTACCACTTGGTCGCCGACGGCGAGCACCCGATCGAGATCCACACCCTCGCCGAACTCGTAGCCCTCCTCGACCGCCCCGCCGAGGCCGGCACCCTCGACCCGGAGACCGACGACGACGAAGACGAGCACTACCGCGACGAGGACCAGTACGGCGACCAGGAGCCGGACGACCACAGCGACCTGGACGACGAGGACGACCAGGACCCCGAAGCCCGCGACGCTCACTTCGTGACCGCCTACTCCGAGGAGCCGCCCTTCTAACACCGCTGCGCCCGACGACCCGACAACGCCCTGGCCCGCACCAGCCGATCGGGCGCGGACGGCGCCCTGGGTGAGGGAGGCGAGCGAGGCGGCGAGGACGGGGCCGTCGACCCTGGGCCAACGGTTCGCTGTAGGCACGGATAAGGCCCGCCCCCGTTCCCGGGGGCGGGCCTTCTCGCGTTTCTGGGCCGACGTCGCGCTTGCCGGTCTTTACGGAGTAAAGCTGGCCTTCGTCAGCCCCATCCCGGCGGCGATCTCCCGGTACTGCAGCGAGGGCTCGCTCCGGGGTGCGTAGAGCGGGACGGGCGTCTGCGCCGAGTACGCCTCCGGCACCTTGATGCTGCGCCGGACGGACGGGGTCAGGACCAGCTCGCCGTAGGCCTCGCGCAGCTGCTCCTCGGCATCGGTGTACGCCTTGCCCTGGCTCTTGTCGGAGACAGATTCTCCTATCACGATCCAGTCGATGCCGAGCTGTACGCCGAGGGCGGCGAACGCCGCGTTCATCTCGGTGAGAGTGGCTTCCAGCTCGGTCAGGGCGCGAGCTTCCTTCTCCTGGGACTTCACGCAGGCCATCACCTCCACGTCCTTCGACGCGAGGAGGGCGCCCTTCGTGGTGAGCTTGAGGTCGCCAGGGCAGTCGATGAAGATGACGTGGAAGCGGCCGAGTGCGCCCTGGACGATGCGCTGGAGCCAAAGCTCGCGGAGCATGGCCCCAGACAGCTTGTCGTCGAGTTCCTTCAGGCGGCGGGAGCCGGGGACGAACCACAAGTTCGGGATGACCAGGCCGCCCTCGCCCTGGCGGGCGGGGATGATCGCTTCGTCGAGGGTGGCGATGCCGTCGACGACGTCGAAGAGCGTGGCGATGTCCTCGTTTGCGTCCGGGTCGTCGCAGCCGAGCAGGTGGGCCAGGTCGCGTTGGCTGTCGGCCTCGATGGCCAGGACGTCCAGGCCCTCCTCGGCGGCGATGGCTGCGAGCGCGGCCACCGTGGTGGTCTTCACCGATCCGCCCGACTCGTTGACAGCCACGATGATGCGGGTCTCGTGGCCGACGTTGGCCGGCAGTTCGGGGAGGGTGTTGCCGCCCTCTTCGGCGTCAAGATTGTCGGTGCTCATCGTTCCGGTCTCCGGTCTTTACGGCGTAAAAGCGGGGTCGCCCAGCAGTTTCTGCTCATCCGCGGTCGCCTCGTAGCCGACGTGCGCGACCAGCCAGCCGACATACTCCCGCACCGGGACGCCCTCGACCAACGTGCTCGCCAGTTCGCACCGTGCCAGGGCCAGGGCCAGCGCGGCCTGGCGCGGCTCCTCGCCGACCACCGCATGGAAGGTGTCGCCCGCGCCCACGGCGGCGAGCCACTCGGCCGCGAGCGCCTGAGCGCTCCCGGGATCCACCGCCACCTGGAGCGCTGCGAGGACCACTGCCGTGTCGTCCGCGGGCTCCCCGGTGAGAGCTTCCTGGCACGCCGTCCTACGGGCAGTCGAACTCTCCGACGGTTGCTGCTGCCCGCCCTGATGCGGGACCGTGGCCGCCTTCTTCTTGGCGGCCGCCCGCCCCTTCGGCTTCTCGCCCGCCTTCTTCTTCTCAGCGGCTTCGGTGAGCTGTGCGGCCCGGGCCGCGCGCTGCGCGGCGTGGTCCTTGGTCTTGCCGAGCTCTCGCGCGTCCTCGATCTTCAGCTTCCCGGCCCGGAGCTCGTCCTGGAGCTCCGGGGCGAGGTTGCCAAGGCGGCGGCGCTGCGAGACCCAGCCCTCGCTCTTGCCGAGCGCCGTGGCCACCGCCGCGTAGGTGTCGAGCAGGCCCTTCAAGGTCTCGATCGTCTCGAGCTCCTCCAGCGGCGCCAAGTCTTCGCGCTGGATGTTCTCCGCCAAGGCAAGGACCAGGATGTCGGTGCGGGTCGTCGCGGTGGTGTTGATGGTGATCGGCACCTGGGTCAGCCCGGCGATCGGCGCGGCCGCCAGGCGACGGTTCCCGTTGACCACCACGAACAAGGTCGGGGCGACCGTGGCGGCATACTCCGGGAAGGCGGCCACGAACGTGGTACCGGGGATCACCGTCAGGGCCTGCGCGACACCGCTGCGCCGGAAGCTGTCAGCCAGCTCGTCCAGCTTCGTCAGGTCGTTGCGTGGGTTCGCCGGGTTCGGCGCCAGCTCCCCGAGTTCTGCGGTCACCTTCGGGCCTGCGGCTTCCTGCTGCTGCTGACGCAGACGTCGGCGTTCGGCGAGGGACAAGTTGTTCTGCAGGCCAGGGGTAGACACGGCGTCTCCGGGGTCGGGGGAGTGTACGGACTGGAGACTACCGCTGGGCACGGCGCAGGCTGGGAAGGTGGTGGCTTTACGGAGTAAAGATGCCCTCGCGCCCGCGCCTCGCTCGCCGGCCTTTACGGGGTAAAGCAGCCAGCCGCCCCATGTGGCGAGGGCTGGCGGCCGGGGAGGTGGCGATGACCCACCCGGCAGCTTGTGCGACTGGCGCCCAGCCCGGCGAGCCGTTGCGACCAGCTCCCGCAGGACATGGCTGGGAAGTTTGTTCCGTTCATCCGGCTCGCCCAGTGCGCCTTGGAGAGGTCCGCGGCCCTATCCGCCAGGTAGAAGCCGGAAGACCCGTGGACTGGGGTGAGTCGGTCGCACCCCGGCCCACGGACGGTCGCGCCAGGGCATCATCAGGCCATGACTCCCTCACCCGGCGAGATCGAAGCCGTCCGCACTCCCGCCCGCGGCTAGACCCGCGTGCAGCTCGCGGCCTGGGGCGTGCCGTGGTCGCCACCCAAGGGCTGGAAGCAGGAGCTCGCCGACCGCTGGGAGGCCGAGCAGGCCGCCGAGAACTGATGCGGGTGCGGCCGCGCACAACCACGATCGGGGTCGATACATCGGACCGCGTCCCGGGGTGTCCCGCTCTGCAGTAAGGGAAGTGCCGCTTCAGCGGACGGACACCGGCCGGGGCAGCAGTTCCTGGAGTAGGGCTGCGGTTTCCGCTTCCATGTCGATGTCGCCGAGTTTGTGGTTGATCCTGGCGAGGACAGCTGCGCTGGAGCGGAGCGCGTCGATGTCGCCGGCCGCGTGGTGGGCGCGGAACAGGCAGCGGTGCAGTACCTCGTTCTCCTCGCCGGCGAGGAGGCCCTGGCGGGCGGCCCAGAGGGATCCGGTGGTGTCGCCGGCGTCGAGGCGGCGGGTGGACAGCTCGTGTGCGGCTCGGGTGATCTCGGAGACCATGCCCTGGATCGCGTACTCGGCCCAGGAGTAGCGGCCGGGGTCGATTCCGGTGAACGGCCGGCCGCGGACCAGTGCGAGTGCGCGGCGCAGGGCGAGGTCGCCGTCCTCGCCGGGGTCTGCGAGGCCGGTGCGGGTGTGCTGCTGGAAGGTGGTCCAGTCGCAGGTGACGGTGCGGGCGAGGCGGTAGCGGTTGTCGCCGGTGTCCTGGATGCGTGGCATGTAGGCGTTGCCGTTGGGGTCGGTGCCGAGCCAGGATCGGGCGCGGCTGATGACGGCGTTGCGGACCTGCTTGCTGACGATCTGTCCGGGCCACAGGGCGGCGTCGACGGCGTGGTGGTCGCCGCCGGGGTTGAGGGCGAGGTAGGTGATCAGCTCGGTGGCGCTGCGGCGGCGGTTGGAGTCGATCCGGCCGGTGGCGCCTTCGACGGCGATGGGTCCGAGCAGCAGGACGGTCGGCCCGTCGGCGGCGGCCGGGGGCGTGCAGGGTTCGGCAAGTGGTGCGGTGCGCGGCTGCGCCGGTGCCGCCACGGCGGCGGTTGCCACGGGTGGCAGCGTCGGGGTGGGCAGGATCGCATGGGCTTCGGTGGTGGTGGCCGGCTCGTCCGGTTCGGCCAGGAGGTCGGCGAGCGAGGGGCCGCCGGCTTCCGCGTGCCCGGCCTCGGGGTCCTTGGTGAGCGAGGGCGGTGGACCGGCCGGCGATGCGGTATCGGGGCCGTCGGTCGCTGCCGCTGTGTCGTCCAGGATGTCCTGCTCGAGGTCTGCGTACTCGGCGGGCAGACCGTCGTCGAGGCGGCCGGGTGCCGTCTCGGGCTCGGTCGTGGGCTCGTCGGGCTCGGGCTCGAGGATCCAGCCGGGCACCGGAGCATCGACGGTGCTGGAGGCAAGGGTGAGGATGTCGAGGGCGTCGCTGAAGTGCTCGTCGGTCAGGCCTTGGAGATGGACCGGCAGGCCCGAGCCGGGAAGGATGACGGCTTCGCCGGGGCCGTGGCAGTTCAGGGTCCAGCCGTCGGAGGCCACCGTGCTGGTGGTGGTGATGACGGCCGCGGCGGTGCGGGGCCGGTGGGTCAGGGCGCTGACGAGCCGATCGGTGTCCGGGCCGGCGGGCAGGTCCTGGGCCAGGAGGATGTGCGGGGTCCAGGAGTCGCAGGCGGTGTCGCCGAGCCGGGCGGTCCTGGGGGAGTCGGCGCCGATCGCGGTCAGCGCACGGCGCTGGTCGGTGGTGTGGGCGACAAGGCCGTCCACGGCCTGGGCCAGGTCGGTGATGCGGACGACCCGTTCGGGGGCGGCTGTCTCGAGGCCGGTGCTGGTGGTGCCCAGCGCGGTGATCTCCAGGTGCGAGGGGATCGGGGTGGTGGCGAGTTCGACGGCGAGGGCCTGCAGAACCTGCCGGGTCTGGGTGGCGTCGCCCGCCAGGTGCAGCACGCCGACGTGTTCCAGGTCGACCAGGACGAGCCTGTTGTCGGTGTCCCAGCCGATGGAGACGAGCGCCGGGTAGGGGGCGTCCGCGCCTCGCAGGTCGTCCCCGCTTCGAAGGTCCGGGCTGCTGGCGGAGCAGGTCCACACCTGGTCGCGTCCGGCCGAGGCCGTGAACGGCTTCATCGGTGCCGGCTGGCCGACGGCGGCGGCTTGGCCGAGGTGGAGTTCGACGCGGGTCTCGCTCAGGGCGACGGCCTCCACGACGGGCAGCTCCCGTCCGGCGGCGGTGAGGTTCAGCGCGAGGGTGCGCAGGGCCTGGTCCAGCAGGTCGAAGCCGGCGGGCCGCTGAGAGGCACGCAGGGACTGTTCGGTGGCGGCCGCGCGGCCGGTGGGCAGTGGGATGTGCCGTCCGGGCCGCAGCCGGCGCTGCTGCAGGCGCCGCCGGAGCGCGACCGTGCCGATGAGAGCGGCGGCCAGGGCGCCGGCTCCGAGCCAGATCTCGGCGGGGGCGAGCGCGTGCTCCTGGCCGGCCTGCAGCTGCTCGGAGGCGGACGTCGCCGACGGCCCGGAGCTCTGGGAAGGGACGCTGGGCGAGGAGAACGCGGGGGAGCTGTCCGGCGACGGCGTGGCGGCCGCCGGCGATGCCGGTGTGGACGTCTGCGGTGCGGCGGTGGCCTGCCTGTCGCCCTGAGGCTGGCCGCCCGTCACGGGTGCCTGATCGGGAACCGTGTCGGGTTGCGCGGGAGCCTGGTCCTCGGCCGGGGCCGCAGGCCCGCCGTCGACGGCCGCCGGGGTCCGGGCTTCGGCGGCTGCTGGCACGTCGAGTTCCTGGCCGGGGTAGATCACATCGGGGTTGGTGAAGCGCCGGCCGCCGGGCTGCGCTTCGCCCTGGTTGGCGTCGAAGATGGCTGGCCACTGGGTGGGGTCGCCGTACGCAGTGCCTGCGATGGACCAGAGGCTGTCGCCTTCCTGGACGGTGACGTGTGTCGACCGGGTGGCCGGCTCGGGGGCGGGGCTGCTTTCGGGGGTGGCGGTTGCCTTCGGGGGTGGGGCCGGTGCGGGGGCGGGTAGCTTGACGACGGCGCCTTGGGGCAGCGGGTGGTCGGCGGAGATCTGCGGGATGTCGGGGTTGAGCGCGGCGATGTCCGGCCAGCGCTGGCCGTCGCCCAGGGCGCTGACGGCCAGGTCCCACGGTGTCTCGGTCGGGGAGCGGACGGTGTGGGTGGGCCAGGTGGCATCCGGTCCGGCGGCAGCCGTTCCGCCGCCGAGTGTGGTCGTGCCGGTCGTCTCGGCGGCGGTCGTGGTGGCCGGGGGAGCGGGGGCGGCGTTCCGGCCGGGCTGTTGCAGGGTCAGGTCGGGACCGTGGGCGTCGTCGGGCAGCAGGAGGGTCCAGCCGGCCTGTACGGAGTCGGCGTCGAACTCGGTCCCGTCGCCCATCGTGCGGCCTGCGTTGAGGTGGGCGATGTCCTTCCAGCGGGTGCCGTCGCCGAGGTGCTGCTGGGCGATGCTCCACAGGCTGTCGCGGTCCTTCACCGTGTACCGGACGTGCTGATCGGTGCCGGCCGTCTCGGACGGGGTCCCGGTGACCGCGGCGGCGGTGGCGGTGTGGTCGACGGTGATCGGGGCGCTGCTGGTGATCAGGGGCCGGGCGGTCGCGGCGTGCGCGGGTGCCGGGGCGGCCAGAGCGCTGGTGGCCGGCAGGGCGAGCAGGATGGCGCCGATCAGGAACGCGGCGAGGCGCTGGGGCGCGCCGAGGGCGGGCAGCCGCACGCCCGGCCGGCCGGAGAGCTGGGAGGGGATCTCCAGCAGGACGCACAGCGCGAAGCCGGCCCAGCCGGCCCAGCCGGCCGCGGTCAGGCAGGCGAGCAGGGGGGTGGAGACGTTCTGCCGCTGCGTGAACAGACCCGTCAGCTCGGCGCCGCCGATGCCGTGGGGCAGCAGGGTGGTGGTGAACAGCCACAGCAGCGCGGGCAGGCCGGCGAGGAGCGCCAGCAGGACCGCGAGGGCGCAGGCGGCGCGCAGCGCGGCGGCCAGGCGCCGGCCGGCGGTCCGGGAGGGGGCGGTCATGTCTGTCAGCCTTCCGGTGCGGTGACGCCGTGCAGGAGTTCGGCGCTGGCGTGGCCTTCGGCGCTGAGCGAGGTGACGCCGATGACCTGGAGGAACAGGGTGGGGTGGTCGGTGGTGACGGTGACGGTGATGCTCAGGCCGTCGGCGCTGGGTGTGGCGGTGCCGGTGGCGTGCGCGCGGGCGAGGTAGTCGTCGGCGGCGGCCGCGGCTCGGGCCGGGTCGAGGGCGATCGCGGTGCCGGGGATGGCCTTGGTCGGGTCGACGGCCTGGGCGCCGGCGCGGGCGGCTTCGGCGGCGAGGGCGTCCGCTGCTTCGACGGCGCGGAGCTTGCCTCCCAGGTCGACCACGAGGCCGATCATGAGGAGGGCGCCGGCCAGCACGGTGACCCACCACAGGGTGATGCTGCCCTGGTCCCTGGCGTGGGTGGGTGGGGGAGTGGTCATCAGGGGCGGGACCTCCAGCGGTCGATGACGGAGGTGAACGTGCCGGTCATCCGCTTGTCGCCGTCGACGGGCAGCCCGAGGTCGGACAGCGTGAGGTCGCAGGTCACGGTCGCGGTCACGGCGCCGTACTGGCCGAGCGGCGCGGAGAAGCCGGAGGTGTCGACCTGGACGTCGACCTTCGCGCAGTGCAGGCGCTGGTCGGCGAAGGTCTGCGTGGCGGCGGCCCGGGCCCGCTCGCCGGCCTCGTCGGCGGTGCGGGCGAGGGAGGCTTCCCGGGCGGCGTCGGCGGCCGCGGCGTCGACGGCGTTGCCGGCCATGATGATCCGCCCTCCGGTCATCGCGAGGGCGATCAGGATGATGGCCGCCGGGACCCAGATGGTGAACTCGACGGCGGCGCTGCCGCGGTCGGACGGTGCACGGCCTGCGGCGCGGAGCAGGGGGCGGGGGCGGCGCTCGGTCACGGGGTGGTCCACCTCTCGACGGGACCGCTGGCGCTCTCGGTGACGGTGATGGTGAGGCCGAGCACGGACGCGGCCCGGCCGCGGACGGTGATGCGGACCTGCTGTGCGGTGGAGCCGCCGGTGCTGACCTCGGTGTGGGTGATGGTGCCGTCGAACCGGCCCAGCACCGACTGGGCGCGGCCGACGCCTTCCTCGGGGCCGGCGCCGTACCCGCGGGCACCGGCGACGCCTTCGCGGGCGGCGGTCTGCGCGGCCTGGTGGGCGAGGTAGACGTTGCAGGTGTCGACGAGCATCAGCAGCAGCATGAGAGCGGCCGGGAAGCAGATGATCATTTGCAGGCTGGCGTCGCCGGTGTCGGACCCCCGCCGCAGCGCTCGCCGACGGACCCGGTCGGCGTGCGCACGGACGGCGACGCGGACGGCCATGAGTGTCAGAGGCCCTTCATGTCCGACAGGTGCTTGTCGGCGAGCGCGTTGAAAACGGCGAGCGCGGCGACCGCGAAGACGACGGACCCGACGATCCAGATGACCGTCGGGATGTTGATGTCGCCGCGATCCGGCTCGCCGCGCAGCGCCTCGACGCGGGTGTGCAGGTGCCGCGAGGCGCGGGAGGTCAGCTGGCGGACGCCGACCGCGAAGCGCAGCGCGGTGTCGTTGATGCTGGACATGGTGGTGGTCCTTTCGCAGTGGGAACAGGCCGGTGGGGCGGGCTACATGAGCAGGATTCGGAACGTCACGGGGAACGCGAAGAACACGAGCAGGACCATCGAGAGCAGGGTGACGGGCACGGCCATGCCCTCGGTGGCGGCGTTCGCGCGGGCCTGCTCGGCGGCGGCGAGCTCGTTGCTGACGCTCTCCGCGCGGGCCCGCAGCGTCTCGTAGATCGCTGCGCCGTCGCGGCCGGACATGCTGACGATGTCGGCGATGTCCTCGGCGGCGGGGATGCCGAGGTCGCGGCCGAGGGTGCGCAGGCCTTCCCATGGGGGTTCGCGGTCCAGGCGGGCGCGCAGCAGGGCCTGCTGTATCCGGCGGAAGACCCAGCCGTCGGCGATCTCCGAGGGGCGTTCCAGGGAGTCTTGGGCGCCGGCGTCGGAGGCGCGTTCCATGGCGGCGAGTTCCATGTAGGCGGCGAGGGCGGCGGTGGCCTCCTCGCGGGCGCGTTTGGCCTTGTCGCGCAGGGCGAGGTCCGGCAGGATCCAGCCGCCCGCTGCGACGACGGGGCCGGTGGCGGCCGGGAGGGCGAAGCTGATGCTCCAGCCGCCCAGGATGAGGATGCCGGTCAGCAGCGAGGGCAGGAGCAGGCCGCCGAGCGCGAGGGCGGCCTTCGTGGTGAGGAACGCTGCCGGTGTCTGCCCGACCAGGTCGAGGTTGCGCAGCGGCAGGCGCAGTTGGGCGGCGAACCGGTCGGCGGCCGCGGCGGCGGCGCGTTCCCACCGCGGTGCGGTGCTCTCCCTCTCGTGGTCGTGCCGTGCGGCCGGGGTGCGGCCCTCGACGCGTTCCAGGGCGCCGCCCAGATCCGGCGGGGCGGGGATGATCTCGCGCAGCAGCAGGGCCAGTCCGATGCCGACGACGGCGCCGGCCAGGATCGCGTACGGGGTCACCGGGCACCCGCCTTCGCGGCCGGGCCCGCCGGGATGGTGCCCGCCGGTGATGCGGCGGGGCGCGGTCCGGCGCCCGCGGAGGCCGGGGTGTCCTCGAGGAAGCCGGGCAGCTGCCGGGTGGTGCCCAGGCGGTGCATCCAGGTGAACAGGCCGGCGACGGCGGCGAGCAGGGCCAGCATCACGACCATTCCGGGCAGGGTGTTGTAGGGGGCGACGTAGGAGCGGTTGAACGAGAATCCGGTGATCACCAGGGCGGTGATGCAGGAGATCCAGCGGGCGGTGGTGCGGGACTTGGCGCGGTCGGCCTCGACGTCCTGGCGACGTCGTACGACGTCGGCGGTGCGGGTGCCGAGATCGGACAGGACCTGCGCGAGGCCCGGGCCGCGGTCGCGGATGCGCAGCGCGAGCGCGGCCGCCACCAGGTCGGCCCGCGGGTCGCCGAGTTCCCGGGCGAAGGCCTTCAGCGCATCCTTGGCGTCCCACCGTGCCTGCAGCCGGGCCGCGAGGTCGGCGACCTCGCGGGCGATCGGCGCCGGGGTGGTGCGCAGCGAGGCGCTGATCGCCTCCTCGATGCCGGTACCGACGCGCACCAGGTCGCCCAGGCGCTTGGTCCACTGGGCGAGGGCGTCCAGGCGCTCGATCTGCTCGGCGGCGGCCTTGTTCGGGGCGAGCAGCCAGGGCAGGAACCACACCGCGGAGGAGATCACCAGGGCGGAGGGCAGCCAGCCGGTCAGCAGCCAGGTGAGGACGAACGCGCCCACACCGGCCACGACTTGCAGGCGCTGTCGGCGCCGGGCTTTGGGCGGGCTGACTCGCGCGGGGCGGGCGGCGGGGCGGGGCGGCGCGTCGGTGCCGCGGACGCC
>NZ_JBFAQT010000069.1:0-12429 GCF_040678895.1 Kitasatospora sp. NPDC049258 | reverse complement strand
CCCGCGCCCCCGCCCCCCCCCCCGCCGGGGGGCCCCCCCCCCCCCCCCCCCGGCGCCCCCGCCCGCCGCCCGGGCCCGGCTCGCCTCCTGGGCGGCCGCGGCCTGGAGCTGGGTCAGCACGTCGTCGCCGCCGGCCTTCACCGCGGCGCCGATCTTCTCCTTGAGCTTGACGCTGACCTTGTCCCAGGACGGGTCGCCCAGCGGGTAGAAGTTGGCGCTCGGCAGCGCGTTCAGGAACTCGGTGAGGTCCTGGTGCTTGCCGCTGCCGGTCATCTCGTCCTTGGTGTCCTGGGTGACCGGCAGCAGGTTGTACTGCTCGTCGAACCTGAGCGTGTTCTCCTTCAGGTAGACGAAGTTGAGGAACTTCTTGATCTCGGTCTTGTGGCCGTTGGCCTTGAAGGCCATCATCCAGTCCGCGACGCCCAGGGTGGTCGGCTTGGCGCCCGCGTCCTTGCGCGGGATGGCCGCGGTGCCGTAGTCGACCTTCGACTCGATCGCCTTGGCGACCAGGCCCGGGTGCCCGTTGAGCATGGCGACCTTGCCGCTCGCGAAGTCCGCGAAGGCGGTCTTGCGGTCGACCGTGGACGGGTCGGGGTAGGTCAGGTGACGGTCCACCAGGTTGGTGCGCAGCCACTTGAAGGTGTCCCGGTTGGGCTGGCTGTCGACGCTGTAGTTGCCGGCGTTGTCGGCCAGCGTGCCGCCGCCGCTCATGGTCCAGATCATCGACTCGCCCTGGGCCTCCTCGGGCCCGAGCGGCAGCGCGTACGGGATGGTCCCGGGCATCTTGGCCTTGACCAGCTCGGCGTCCTTGCGCAGCTCCTCCCAGGTGGTGGGCGGGGCGCTGATGCCGGCCTTCTGGAACATCGTCCTGTTGTAGACGAACACCCGGGTGGAGGCGACGAACGGGATGCCGTACTGGCTGCCGAGCACCTGGCCGGCCTTGGCGAAGGCGTCGATCATGTTGGCCTGGGTGTCGATCGAGAGCACGTCGCCCGCCGGGTAGAGCCGGTCGGCGGCGACCTGGTCGGCGTAGCCGCCGGTCTGCACGACGTCGGGCACCTTGCCGCTGCTGATCAGTTCGGCGACCCGCTTGTCGATGTCGGTCCACGGGACCACCTCCACCGAGACCTTGAAGCCCGGGTTGGTCGCCTCGAAGCGGCTCACCAGGTCGTCCCAGTAGTGGGTGGTGCTGGTCGCCTCGGTGTCGCCGTAGTCGGCGGCGACCAGCTTGAGGGTGACGGAGCCGCCGCCACCGGTGCCGACGGCTCCACAGCCGGTGAGCAGCAGGGTGCTCGCCAGGGCCGCGGCGAGGGTCGGGTTGCCGGACTTCCGGGTCTGTCGCGGCCGGGACGCACTGTTCAACTCGGTTACCGCCTTCGAGGGATGGAGAGCGGGCGCCACCCTGGCAGCATCCGCCCAGGTGGTCCATACCTCTTGCGGTGTAAGTTACCGAGTTGTCTGCTGACGTTGCATCAGGTGCAACCGGATCCTGACATTTAGGGACATCCGGCACGGCAGGTCGATCGGGCCCGCACCGCGTTCAGGCGGTGATCACCTCGACGCCGGCCTCCGTGAACGCGGCGGCCAGCGCGGGGTCCACCCCGCTGTCGGTGACCAGCGCGTCCACCGCGTCGAGCCCGCAGATCCGGGCGAAGGCGCGGTGCCCGAGCTTGGAGGAGTCGGCGGCCACCACCACCCGGCGGGCCCGCTCGGCGAGCAGCCGGTTCACGCTGGCCTCGCCCTCGTGGTGGGCCGTCGCGCCGTGCTCGACGTCCACCGCGTCCACCCCCAGCACCGCTATGTCCAGAGCGAGTTCGCCGAGCACCAGACCGGCCAGCGGGCCGATCAGCTCGTACGACTGGGGGCGGGCGACGCCACCGGTGACCACGATCTTCACCTGCGGGCGGACGGTCAGCTCGTTGGCGATGTTGAGCGCGTTGGTGACCACGGTGAGGGTCTGCCCCGGGCCGTTCTCCGCCCGCTCGGTGAGCTCCGGCCGGACCGCCAGCGCCCGGGCCACCTCGGTGGTGGTGGTGCCGCCGTTGAGCCCGACCACCTCTCCGGGTGCCAGCAGCGCGGCCACGGCGGCGCCGATCCGCTGCTTGGCGTCGGCGTGCCGGGCCGACTTGTAGCGCAGCGGCAGGTCGTAGGAGACGTTGTGGGCCACCGCGCCGCCCCGGGTGCGGGTCACCATCTGCTGACGGGCGAGCTGGTCGAGGTCGCGGCGGATGGTCGCGGCGGACACCCCGAGCGCCTCGGCGGCCTCCTCGACCTCCAGCTTGCCGTGCTCGGCGAGCAGCTCCAGCAGTGAGTTCCAACGCTCGTACCTGGACATGCTGTGCCGCCCCTCCTCGCTTGCTCGACCGCTCCGGGCCCGCGCGAGGCCACGCGCGAAGCGGGGACAGCTTGTCACATCTCCGCGCGTTGATGCGGGATCTTCTCGCCCCACCCGGAGCGCACCATTGCGCAATGCTGCTCGAAAAAGCTATAAATCAATCAGCTTCACGCACCAACCGTTGCCGTGGACCGGAGTGCCGACCCGAGGAGCCCGCCCGATGCCCGTTCCATCCCTGACCGGCGAGGAGCTCGCCACCCAGCCCGTCGACTGGCGCACCGCGATCGGCCTGGCGGCCGAGGTGGCCCCCGCCCTGCCGCAGCGCGGCGAGCGGGTGGCCGTGGTCGGCTGCGGCACCCCCTGGTTCATCGCGCAGTCCTACGCGGCGCTGCGCGAGGCGGGCGGGCACGGCGAGACGGACGCCTTCGCGGCCTCCGAGTTCCCCTACCGGCGCAGCTACGACCGGGTGCTGGTGATCAGCCGCTCCGGCACCACCACCGAGGTGCTCGACCTGCTCGGCCGGATCAAGACGCCCAACACGGCGATCACCGGGGACATCTCGCAGCCGATCGCCTCGGCGGCCGAGCAGCTGGTCGACCTGGGCTTCGCCGACGAGCGCTCGGTGGTGCAGACCCGGTTCGCCACCACGGTGCTCGCGCTGCTGCGGGCCCACCTGGAGCTGGCGGACGCCCGGCCGGCCGGGGTCGGCACGGTGGCCGCCGCGGCCGACCACGCCGAGGCGGTGCTGGCCCAGCAGGTGCCGCCCGAGCTGATCGCCTGCGAGCAGTTCACCTTCCTCGGCACCGGCTGGACCAACGGGCTGGCCCAGGAGGCCGGGCTGAAGATGCGCGAGGCTGCGCTGGCCTGGACCGAGGCCTACCCGGCGATGGAGTACCGGCACGGGCCGATCAGCATCACCGCCCCGGGCCGCGCGGTGTGGTGCTTCGGCGACCTGCCCGAGGGCCTGGCCGAGCAGGTCGCGGGTGTCGGCGGGCACCTGGTCGCCGGCTCCGGCACGGGCGGCGTCGACCCGCTGGCCGACCTGGTCCGGGTGCACCGACTGGCCATCGCCCTGGCCACCGCCCGCGGCCTGGACCCGGACCGGCCCCGCAACCTGACCAGGTCCGTCATCCTGGCCTGAGCGCACCGGCGGCACCCCGGGGCGCCGCCGGCCGGACCGGAAGGAAGGTTGCCCGAGGCACCACAAACCCCTCAGCAGGCACCAAAGCACGACAAACCTCACCCCTCATGGACCAGACCAATCGGGCAACTGGACTAGACCTCTTCGACATGGGCAAGGGAAACTGTCCCCCGTGAAGCACGTCATCGCACTCGATGTAGGCGGCACCGGCATGAAGGCCGCGCTGCTCGCCCAGGACGGCTCCGTGCTGTTCGAAGCACGCCGACCGACCGGGCGGGAGCACGGCACCGAAGCCGTCGTCGCCACCATCCTCGACTTCGCCGCCGACCTCGCGGACGAGGGCCGCAGCCGCTTCGGCTGCGCCCCGCTCGCGGCCGGCGTCGCGGTGCCGGGCACGATCGACGAGAAGAACGGGATCGCGGTCTTCTCCGCCAACCTCGGCTGGCGGGACCTCCCGATGCGGGCACTGCTCGGCGAGCGGCTCGGCGGCCTGCCGGTCGCGCTCGGCCACGACGTCCGCTCCGGCGGGCTGGCCGAGGGCCGGATCGGCGCCGGCCGCGGGGTCGACCGCTTCCTGTTCATCGCGCTCGGCACCGGCATCGCCGGCGCCATCGGCATCGGTGGCCGGATCGAGGCGGGTGCCCACGGCTACGGCGGCGAGATCGGCCACGTGGTGGTCCGCCCCGGCGGGCCGGCCTGCGGCTGCGGCGCCCTCGGCTGCCTGGAGACGCTGGCCTCGGCCTCCGCGGTCTCCCGGGCCTGGGCCCTCGCCGCCGGCGACCCCACCGCCGACGCCGCCGCCTGCGCGCTGGCGGTGGAGGCCGGGGACAAGCGCGCGGTCGAGGTCTGGCAGACCGCCGTCGACGCCCTCGCCGACGGGATCGTGCTGGCCCAGAGCCTGCTCGACCCGTCGACGGTGATCGTCGGCGGCGGGCTGGCAGAGGCCGGTGACACCCTCTTCACGCCCCTGCGCCAGGCGGTGACGGAGCGGCTGACCTTCCAGATGCCTCCGAAGGTCGTTCCGGCCATGCTCAAAGACACCGCCGCGTCCCTGGGCGCTGGCCTGCTCGCCTGGGATCTGCTCTCCATGGAGGTGACCGCGTGACAACCGCGGACCGTACTGCCCTCGCCGGCGCCCGACTCGTCCTTCCCGGCGGTGTCGTCGAGAACGGCCGGATCGTCGTCGAGGGTCCGCGCATCGCGGGTCTCGGCGGCGCGGCGGAGCCCGGCGACACCGACCTGACCGGCCACACCGTGGTGCCGGGCTTCGTCGACCTCCACGTGCACGGCGGCGGCGGCGCCTCGTACGCCTCCGGGGTGGCCGAGGAGGCCCTGCGGGCCGCCCGGACCCACCTGGAGCACGGCACCACCACCACCGTCGCCTCCACCGTCACCGGCGAGATCGACGAGCTGTGCCACCAGGCGGCGGTGCTCTCCGAATTGGTGGAGGACGGCGTGCTGGCCGGCGTCCACTTCGAGGGCCCGTTCATCTCGCACAACCGGTGCGGCGCCCACCGCCCCGACCTGCTGCGCGACCCGGACCCGGCGCTGGTGCGCAAGCTGGCGGACGCCGCCCGCGGCCACGCCAAGATGTTCACCCTCGCCCCCGAGCTGCCCGGCGGCCTGGAGTCCGTCCGGATGCTGACCGACCTCGGCATCATCGCCGCGGTCGGCCACACCGACTCCGACTACGCCAAGACGCTGGAGGCGATCGACGCCGGCGCCACCGTCGCCACCCACCTGTTCAACGCGATGCCGGGCATCCAGCACCGCGCGCCCGGCCCGATCGTCGCCCTGCTGGAGGACGAGCGGGTCACCGTCGAGCTGATCAACGACGGCATCCACCTGCACCCCTCGGTGCTGGACCTGGCGTACGGCACGGCCGGCGCCGGGCGGGTGGCACTGATCACGGACGCGATGGGCGCGGCCGGGATGGGCGACGGGCTCTACCCGCTCGGCCCGCTCCAGGTCCGGGTCGAGAACGGCGTCGCCCGGCTGGTCGAGGGCGGCTCCATCGCGGGCTCCACGCTCACCCTCGACGTCGCCTTCCGGCGCTCCGTCACGGTCAACGGCCTGAGCATCGAACAGGCCGTGCAGTCCCTGTCCACCGTCCCGGCCCGACTGCTCGGGCTGAGCGACTCGATCGGTTCCCTGGAGGCCGGCAAGCACGCCGACCTCGTCGTCCTCGACTCCGACAGCTACGAGCTCGTCGCGGTGATGCGCCGTGGCGAGTGGATCATCGGCGCGGACCGCCTCACCAAGGCTCACTGAAGGCCTTCTCCCGTCCCCCGGGGGTGAGTAGCGGTACTGCGTCCCGCTACTCACCTTCCCTGGGACACCCATGCCTCTCGCCCGTACCGCCGACCTGCTGGCCACCGCCGTCGCCGAGCGCCGCGGCCTGCCCGCCTTCAACGTGATCACGCTGGAGCACGCCGAGGCGATCGCCACCGGCGCCGAACTCGCCGACACCCCGGCCATCCTGCAGATCAGTCAGAACGCGGTCGCCTTCCACGGCGGCCGGCTGCTGCCGCTGGCCCGCGCCTGCGCGGAGGTGGCCGCCGCCGCCCGGGTGCCGCTCTCGCTGCACCTGGACCACGTCGAGGACGTCGACCTGCTGCGGGCCGCGCCGGCGGCCGGCTTCTCCTCCGCGATGTACGACGCCTCCGCGCTGCCGCACGCCGAGAACGTCAAGGCCACCGCAGAGGCCGCCGCCTGGGCCCACCGGCACGGGCTGCACCTGGAGGCCGAACTCGGCCGGGTCGGCGGCAAGGACGGCGAGCCGCCGCTCTCCCCGCACGCCCCCGGCGCCCGCACCGACCCCGCCGAGGCGGCCGGCTACGTCGCCGACACCGGGGTGGACGCGCTGGCGGTCGCGGTCGGCAGCTCGCACGCGATGACCACCCGGTCCGCCGCCCTCGACCACGGGCTGATCCGCCGGCTCGCCGCCGCCGTGAGCGTCCCGCTGGTGCTGCACGGCAGCTCGGGCGTCCCGGACGAGGAGCTGGCGGCCGGCCTCGCGGCCGGCCTGGTGAAGGTCAACATCGGGACGGCGCTGAACACCGCCTTCACCCCGGCCGTCCGCCGCCGGCTGGCCCTGGACGAGGGGATCAGCGACCCGCGCAAGTACCTCGCGCCCGCCCGCACCGCGATGGCCGAGGTGGTCGCGCACCTCGCCCGGGTGGTCAGCGCTTCGGGTAGTCGGTGACCGACATCGGGGTGAGCGCCACCTGATCGAGCAGGATCGAACCGCTGCCCCCGGCCGGGATGGTCACCGTCACGGTGTTCGTCCCGGCCTGCAGCTGCGGCCATATGTTGGTGCTGAACCAGGACCGCTCCGGGTCGGCGCTGCCCTTGCCGTAGTTCTTGAAGGTGACGCCGCCCGGGTGGTCCGCACCGTTGACGCTGACCGAGGCCGGCAGGTCGGCCACCGAGTTGTTGAAGTGCAGCCAGAGCTTGTACTGCCCGGCCGAGGGCACCGAGACCGTCCAGGTCGCCGAGGAGCCGGCCTGCATGGTCAGGTAGCCGCCGTCGGCCGAGATCGCGCCCTTGACCGTGTTGCCCGTCGGCGCGTTCTGCCCCTGGAGCTTGGCGGCGTCGGCGATCGGCTGCCCGTCCGCCGTGGGGCTGGCCGGGGCCGGCGGGGAGGACGCGCTGGAGGGCTGCGTCGAGGCGACCGGCACCCCGCTCTGCGAGGCCTTGGTCTCCGGCTTGCCGTCCGGGTCGCCGGTGGACAGCGCGATGCCCGCGCCGACCGCGACCGCGGCGATCACCGCGACCGCGCCGATCACGGCCGCCTTGCCGCGCCCGCCGCTCGGCCGCTCCTCGCCCGGCTGCGGGCGCGAGCGCTCGGCGTACCGGGCCTGCTGCGGCACCGAGGCGGCCTGCGCCGCCTGCGGACCCGCCGGGAACTGCTGCGTGGGCGCCGCCGCCGGTGCGTGTGCGCCGTACTGCGCCCGGCCGACCTCCATCGGCCTGCTGTACGAGTTGCGCGGCTGCGGCTGCGCAGCCGTCTCGCCCTCGGCGGGGCGGTAGAGGTAGGCGAACGGGTCGTCGTCGCCCGCGCTCTCGGGTGTGCCGTTGCTGCCGGCCGTGGTCACGGTGGTTCAACTCCCCATCGCGGCGGGCCGCACGGAGCTTGCCGTACGGTCAAGTGGTGGACGCTCGTACCCAGGGCACCCTACCTGGCGCCCCCGTCGGCGGGGAAAAGGCGGCCTGATCTGCGGCTAGCCCGCCCGCCGGTGCGAGCGCTCGCCGCGCGCCCCGCGGACCGCGCTGCCCCGGGCCCGCTTCTCGTCGTACATCCGCTCGTCGGCCGCGTGCAGCACCTCCTCGATGCTCATCCCGCAGCCCGCCCAGCCGATGCCCAGGCTGACCCCGACCCGCATCGCGCGGTTGTCGATCCGCATCGGCGGGATGATCGCGTTGCGCAGCCGCCCGGCCAGGTCCTTGGCCTCCTCGCGGCCGATGCCGTCGGCCAGCACGACGAACTCGTCGCCGCCCATCCGGGCCACCGTGTCGCCCTCGCGGACCACCTGCTGGAGCCGGCGGGCCACCTCGATCAGCACCGCGTCGCCGGCGTTGTGCCCGAACCGGTCGTTCACCGACTTGAAGCCGTCCAGGTCGCAGAAGAGAACCGCCAGGCCCTTCTCCCCCGGCACCGGGACCCGCCGGCTGCCGGCCCACACCTCGCCGCCCGGCTGGTCGACCGGGACCACGGCGTGCACGTGGTCGGGGGCCGGGTCGCGCAGCTGCGGCGGGTACCCGCCGTCGAAGACCTCGATGTCGTGGTGGAGCGACTCCTCGGGGTGGCCGTAGCCGTGCGCCGGGACGCCGGCGTCCAGGCCCTCGAAGCCCCCGTGCGCGCCGTAGGAGGCGCTGTAGGACGAGCCGGCGTACGAGGGCTCGTACGCCGGCTCGTAGGACGTGCTGTACGCCACGTCCTGGGCACCGTGCGGCGCGCTCTCCGTCAGGGCGGCGTGCCCGGCGGCGACCGCGCCGTAGCCCGCCCCGTACGCCGCTCCGTGCGCGGCCGCGCCGCCCGGGCCCTGCGGCGCGGCGCACAGCCGGCGGCCGAGCCGGGCCCGCAGCTCGGAGCCGTTGGGCAGGCCGGTCAGCGCGTCGTGGCTGGCCCGGTGGGCGAGCTGGAGCTCGTGCTTCTTGCGGTCCTCGATGTCCTCGACGTGGGTGAGCAGGAAGCTCGGGCCCTCCGCGGCGTCCGCCACCACCGAGTTGCGCAGACAGACCCACTGGTAGCCGCCGTCCCGGCGGGAGAGTCTCAGCTCGGCCCGGCCGCCCTCGGCGCTGGTGCGCTGGAGCAGCGCCAGGTCCTCGGGGTGCACCAGGTCGGCGAAGCGCTGCTGGCGCAGGGTGGCCCGGGGCCGGCCGAGCAGGCGACAGAGCGCGTCGTTGACCCGGGTCAGCTGCCCCATCGCGTCGCCGTGCAGCTCGGTGATGGCCATCCCGCTGGGCGCGTACTCGAAGGCCTGCCGGAAGCTCTCCTCGCTGGCCCGCAGGGCCTGCTGCTCCTTCTCCAGCCGGGCCAGCGCCCGCTGCATCTCCGCGCGTAGTCTCGCGTTGCCGATCGCGATCGACGCCTGCAGCGAGAACATCTCCAGCGCCTCGCGGGTCCAGGCGCCCGGGCGCTTGCCGCTGCGCGGGCGGTCCACCGAGAGCACCCCGAGCAGATCGCCGCCGGCGCTGTACATCGGGGCGAGCAGGCCGTCGTTGGGGTGCCAGTCGTTGGCGTAGACCGGCAGCGGGCCGTCGCCGGTCCAGGTCGGGATGTCGGAGGCGACCGCCCAGCCGCGGTCGTGCGGCAGGAAGCGCAGGGTGCCCCAGTGGTCGCAGACGCCGAGCAGCCGCTCCCAGGACTCCCGGGAGCCGACCTGGCCGAGCAGCACGGCGGGGCCGCCCAGGGCGCTCTCCTCGATCTCCCAGACCGCGGCGACCACCAGGTCGCCGTCCGGGCGGACCAGGCTGACCGCGGCGGCGTCGAATCCCAGCCCGTGCACGGCGCCCTCGACCACGGCCTGGAGCGTGCCGGCCAGACTCCGGGCAGCGTTGAGGTCCGCCACGACCCGGTGCAAGGTGCGGAGGGTCGCGAGGCGGACGTAGGGCTCCGACTCGGCTTCCATGCGGGGGCTCCCCGGCTGCTTCGGATTGTTCGTGACTGGTTATCGTCCGATTGCCAGAAGAACTGAATCACAGGGAGCACTGCGATAGGCACGCTCGGTCAGCAATAGGTGGCCACTGTGACCCAAATCACACAAGGATGAACCGGTTCGGGCGCTTTGAGTCGCCCGATACCGGGACATTCTCCGGCTCCCGGCCGTCCGTTGGTCGGCGGACAGCCCCTGCGACCCAAGCCCGGTGACCGCCGGCAGGCCCTGGGCGCTCTCTCCCGGGAGTGAGCTGGCCCCGCCGGCCGGCCGACAGGACCCCCGCCCCGGGCCCCACCGGTCCTACGACCAGGGCCCGATACCGGCCGTGTGGCGGGGCGACTACCGTGCCGTACGTGCACACCTCCCCACAACCTCCCGCCGCCCCCGTCGCCACCGCCGACGAGTTCCGGGCCGCCATGGCCCAGCTCGCCTCCGGCGTCAGCCTGGTGACCGCCAACGATCCCGAGGACGGCGAGGACGTGGGCATGACCGCCACCTCGTTCCTGTCCGTCTCGCTGGAGCCGCCGCTGGTGCTGGTCTCGGTGCGCACGGACTCGCGGATGGACGAGGTGCTCACCCGGGCCGAGGCCTGGGCGGTCTCGCTGCTGGACGAGGGGCAGCGGGCGCTCGCCTCGCGGTTCGCCATGAAGGGCCGCCTCAGCGACCGGCTGCTGTTCGCCGACACCCCGCACCGGCCCGGGCCCTGGTCGGCCGCGCCGCTGATCGACGGGGCGCTGGCCACCGTCGAGTGCCGGACCGAGCAGCGGGTGGAGGCCGGCGACCACGTCCTGGTGCTCGGGCGGGTGCTGGAGGCGAGGGTGTCCGGCCCCGCCGGGCGGCCGCTGCTGTACTTCCGGGGCGGCTACCGCCAGGTCGGCTGACCGGCCGGAACGGCCGGCCGGAGCGGCCCGGTCCCGCGCGCGCCCGGCCTCACTCCGGCCTCACTCCGGCCGCGGCCGGCCGCGACCCTGCTTCAGCTCGGCCCGGCGCCGCTTGTTGTCCAGCCGGCGCTCCACCATCCCCCGGCTCGGCTTGGTGGCCCGCCGGGCCTTCGGCGGCGGCGCGGTGGCCTCGCCCAGCAGCGAGGCGAGCCGGGCGGCGGCCACCTCCCGGTTGCGCCACTGCGAGCGGTGCTCGGAGGCGCGGACCACCAGCACCCGCCCGTCCACCAGCCGGCCGGCCAGCCGCTCCAGGGCGCGGGCCTTCCAGACCTCGGGCAGCGCGGCGCTGGCCGCCAGGTCGTAGCGCAGCTCGACCTGGGTGTCGGAGGTGTTCACGTGCTGGCCGCCGGGGCCGGAGGAACGCGAGAAGCGCCAGACGAGCTCGGCGTCGGGGACGACCACCGACCCCCGTACGCGGATGGGCTCAGGCATGCGCCCATCATCCCGTGCCGGACGGCCACCGGTCACCCGGTTATCCCCGGGCCGCGGCGCTCCGGCGGTGCCGGACAATGGCGGGTGTGATCGAGCTCGGCTACGCCCTGTCCACCCGGTTCCCCGACCCCCCGCAGACCGACTACCGCAGCGCCTCGGTGCGCAGCCTGCGGTACGACCTGTTCTGCGGCGACGTCTACCTCGACCTGGACGGCGAGGAGCTGTCCACCCGCTGGGGGTGGGTCCCGGTGCTGGACTTCGCCTGGGCGCTGTGCGACATCGTCGAGCAGCTGGACGAGGACCCGCGGGGCAGCCGGGCCGCCACCGTGCGCACCGCGGACCTGGACTTCACCCAGAACACCGAGCTGCTGCGGTTCGCCCGCCGGTTCGGCTGGGTCGAGATCGGCGCCACCTGGCTCCGGGACGCCGAGCCGCTGGTGGTCCGCCACGCCGAGCTCCGGCGCGAGGCCCGGGACTTCCTGCAGGACGTGCTGGCCGACCTCACCGACCTGCACGACGGGCTGGCCGACAATCCGGCGATCTGGACGGTGCAGGGCAGGTTTCCGCGGGTCTGACCGCCGGCCGGCCCCGGTGGGTGAGACGGTTTCGACCGATGGTTCGTGACAGAACTCGGGGCCCGGATGGAACCATGGACGGGCCGGTCCGCGTTCTTCCGGCAAAAGCGACCGAAGGGACACCGAAAAACCATGCCAGTGAGCCTCTCCAAGGGTGGCAACGTCTCGCTGACCAAGGAGGCCCCGGGCCTGACCGCGGTCACCGTCGGCCTCGGCTGGGACGTCCGCACCACCACGGGTGCCGAGTTCGACCTGGACGCCAGCGCGATCGTGCTCAACGAGGGCGGCAAGGTGTACTCCGACCGTCACTTCGTCTTCTTCAACAACACCAGCACCCCGGACAACAGCGTCGTCCACACCGGTGACAACCGGACCGGCGAGGGCGCGGGCGACGACGAGGCGATCAACGTCAACCTGGCGGCGCTGCCGGCCGACGTCACCAAGATCACCTTCCCGGTCTCGATCTACGACGCGGTCACCCGCGGCCAGAGCTTCGGCCAGGTCCGCAACGCCTACATCCGGGTGCTGAACGCCAGCGGCGGCGCCGAGATCGCCCGCTACGACCTCTCCGAGGACGCGGCCACCGAGACCGCCATGATCTTCGGCGAGCTCTACCGCAACGGCGCCGAGTGGAAGTTCCGCGCGGTCGGCCAGGGCTACGCCTCGGGCCTGGTCGGCATCGCCCAGGACTTCGGCGTCAACGTCTGACCGGCGGCCACGCAGACGGGCGGCGCCCGGACCCGGCCGGGTCCGGGGCGCCCGCCGCGCCACACCAACGATCACGTACATCCCCGCTCCCACATCGACAAAAACACGGTCGAGGCGGTCCAGGGGGGCATCTTGT
>NZ_JBFAQT010000068.1:0-13260 GCF_040678895.1 Kitasatospora sp. NPDC049258 | reverse complement strand
GCAGAACGTCGCCCAGGGCGCCCTGCTCGTCGTCGCCGTCGTCATCCAGCAGCGCCGCAACGGCGAACGCGCCGTCGGCCTCCCCGCCTGACGACCGCCCATGACGGCCGGGCACCCGAACCGGGGCCCGGCCGTACGGTTGCGGCCGGCCGCTCCCCAGGTACTATGCCGCACAGCGTAGTTACCAACGAGTAGCAGGGAGCGGCGATGCCCACGCTGGACCGGCAGGGCGAGGTCTTCGTCCTCGACCTCGGAGACACCGAGAACCGCTTCCACCCCGACTGGCTGACCGCCGTCGGCGCGCTGCTGGACGAGGTGGAGAAGGCCCCGGGGCCGCGGGCCCTGGTGACCACGGCGACCGGCAAGTTCTTCTCCAACGGCCTCGACCTGGACTGGCTGTTCGCCAACACCGACCGGGCGGGCAGCTACGTCGCCGAGGTCCAGGAGTTGCTGGCCCGGACCCTGACCCTGCCGCTGGTCACCGTGGCGGCGCTGCAGGGCCACACCTTCGCGGCCGGTGCGATGTTCTCGCTGGCGCACGACCTGCGGGTGATGCGCGGCGACCGGGGCTACTGGTGCCTCCCCGAGGTCGACATCGCCATCCCGTTCACCACCGGCATGTCGGCCCTCGTCCAGGCCCGGCTCAGCACCCGGACGGCGCACGAGGCGATGGTCACCGCCCGCCGCTACGGCGGCCACGACGCCCTCGCCGCCGGGATCGTCGACCGCACGGCGGACGAGGAGGCGGTCCGCCGGACCGCCGTGGAGACCGCCGCCGCGCTGGCGACCAAGGCGGGCCCGACCCTGGGCACCATCAAGACCCGGATGTACGCACCCGTGCTGGCCGCCCTGCGGGCCGAGCACATCGAACTCGGCTGAGCCGCGCGCGGCCGGCCCCGGCGGTGGCTAGCCTGGCCCGATGCAGGGCTTCGCGACCACCGAGTTCCAACTCGTACTGCTGCGGCGGATGGCCGACTTCAACCCCGGCCTGGTCGAGCAGGCGGTGGCCCGGCTCGGCGCCTCCCGGGCCGAGCTGCGGGAGGCCAACAAGCGCTGGCAGGCGATGGTCCGCTCGCCCCGCTTCCCGCACGGGGCGGGCCGCTACGCCGCGGTGCTCGGGCCGCCGCAGGCCACCGCGGCGCGCCGGATCGGCGACCTCGCCTGCACCGCGCAGCTGTGGGAGCTGCCGCTCTGGCCGGAGCTGCGGTTCGAGATCCTGCTCGGCCCGGGCGGCGGCGGCCCGGTCTGGAACGAGTGGCTGGTGCGCGCCCCCGGCGCCCCCGCCCCCGCACTGCCGACCGTCGGCGACCTCGCACCGTGGAGCTGCGTGGTCGCCGACCTGGGCGCGGCCTTCCCCTCCGCCCGCCCCCGGGAGGGCAGCGCCCCGACCCGCTGGCAGCTCGACTTCACCGCCCCCGACGCCCGGGGCACACCGCGGGCGTGGACGGCCGACTTCACCTGGGGCCTCCTCCAGGAGGTCCGACCCGGCGAGGCGGGCCGAGCGGGTGAATCCCGCGGGGCGCCCGGGTGACGCTCGCGGCCACGCGGATGGGCTAAGGGCGAGGTCGGCACCGACCAGGACAGCCTGCTCTGCAGCATCGTGCTCAAGTTCAAGAGCGAGAACCAGATCGCGGTGTCCGCGGTGGTGCCCGTCGCGCACGAGGGCGCCAAGGCCCAGGTCTTCGACGCGGTCGTCACCGGCGGCAGCTTCGCCCACGAGGGAGTCTCCGGCTCGGCGCACTTCGCCCCCCGCAGCGAGGGCGGCTACGACGTGAGCTTCAGCTGAGCCCCCGCACCATGCCGGCGCCCCGGCCCGCTCGAGCCGGGGGCTCCGGGCTGCCGCCACGAGCGGCACGGACATCGGAACTGCCGGTCCAACAGGGCATGGCAGGCTGGAGGAATGCTCTCCGACTCCCCCTCCCCCGATGTCTGGCACACCCCGGCCGCACCGACCCCGCTCAGGGGCAGCGAGGCTTTCCGCGGCACGGATGCCGGGACGGTGCTGGACTTCTGGCGCTATGCGATGCCCGACCTCCGGGCCAACACCACCCGGGGCCTGCTCGCGGAGTTCCTGGTCCACCGCGCCGTCGGCGCCGTGGCACGCAACACCGAGTGGGAGAGCTTCGACGTCCTCACGCCTGACGGACTCAGGGTCGAGGTCAAGACCAGCGCCTACCTCCAGGCCTGGGGCCAGCCCCGGCTGTCGGAGATCCGGTTCTCCCGGTTGCGCGGGCGCACCTGGACCCCCGAGCAGGGTGGCGCGGCAGAACAGTCCTACAACGCCGATGTCTACGTCTTCGCCCTCCACACCGCGCTCACCCACGCCGACTACGACCCGCTCGACATCGGCCGGTGGCGCTTCCACGTCGCCGCCCGCGCCCTCGTGGAGGCGACCGGGCAGGCCAGCCTGGGCCTGGCCGCCGTGCAGCGCCTCTGCGGCGGAGCCGTCACCTACCAGGAGCTGGCAGCCCGGGTGGCCGCCTGCGCCGGCCGGTCACTCCCCGACGACGGAGCCGCGAAGGCGTAGCGGCGCACGCCGGCAACGGCACTCCCGGCGCCCCGGCCCCGCGCCTCACCCGGCGAGTTCGGCCAGGCGGCGGGCGGTGGCGGCGAGTTCGGGACGGCGGCCGGGGTGGGTGGCGAGGCGTTCGCGCAGGCCGCGCAGCTCGTGGCCGACCAGAGCCGGTACGCCCGCGGTGGCGCTCTCCAGTGTCGGGCCGAGCAGGGCCAGGGCGGCCTGCGGTTCGTCCGCGCAGAGCAGGCAGTCGGCGATCCGCAGGGTGAACAGCAGCCGGGTGGCGGGGAGTTGCTGGGGGCCGAGCAACCGCAACGCGGTGTGCGCGGCGTCCAGGGCGCGCAGCGCGAGCCGGGGGTCGCCGGTGACCGCGGCGGCGTCCCGCAGGGCCGCGGCCGCGCCGGACTCCACCCGTAGCCGCATCGAGGTGACGGACAGCCAGGGGGCGTCCGCCTCCTCGCGCCCGTCGAGGTGGTCCAGGTGCAGCCGGGCCCGGGAGAGGTGGCGCACCGTCTCGCGGACCTCGCCGGCCAAGGCGTACGCGCGGGCCTGGTACACCTGCGCCAGGGCGCCCGTCCAGTGCCGGTCGGGCGCCGCGCGGCTGATCTCGCGGGCGTAGCCGAGCGCCGAGGCGGCGTCACCCTCCAGGCGGGCGAGGGTGCTCATGTCGCCCAGCGCGGCCACCTGGGTGATCGGGTCGCCGGCCAGCTCGGACCAGCTGAGCGCCCGGTCGAAGCAGGCCATCGCGGTGGCGCTGCGGCCGTGCTGCAGTCGCAGCCCGCCGGCGGCGTGCGCGTACTCGGCGGCGAGCCGGGCGAGCGGGCGGCGGGCGGGGTCGCCGGGGCCCGCGGCCAGCCGTCGGACCAGGGCCCGCAGGGTGTGCTCGACCGCGGCCGCGGCCCTCGGGTCGGGGTGCTCCTCGGCGGCCCGCAGGTGGGCGGCGAGCAGCGCGGTGAGCGCGTGCACGGTGTCGGCGTCCGGCGGCCGGGCGGTGGCGGGGCCGTCGCAGAAGGCCGCGTGCAGCGCGCCGACCTCGGCGGGCGGGGGCAGCGCGCAGCCGGCGGCGCCGTGCAGCGGGCAGAGCACCCCGTAGTCGGGGAGCCGGACGGGCAGTCGGCCGGGCGGGGGCGGCGGGCCGGTCGAGGGCGCACCGGGCAGGGGTGGGCGGAAGCCGCCGGCCGGGGGCGGCGGGTCGCCCGGTGCGCCCTCCTCGGCCGTCCGGCAGGCCGCGAGCAGATCGCCGTCGGCCGCGAGCAACCGGTCGAGCCGCTGGGCCAGGTGCGGGGTGGCGCGGCGGGTGCCGTGCTCCAACTTGCTGATGGCGGTGTGGTCGTAGCCGACCGCGGTGCCCAGCCTGGTCTGGGTGAGGCCGGCCCGTCGGCGCCAGTGGCGCAGCCGGCTGCCGAAGGCCTGCCAGGGGTCCGCGGGCACGGGCGGGTCGGCGCTGGTCGGGTGCACGGGCGGCCTCCCCCGGTCCTCGGGTCGGCGGGCACGGGCACCGACCCGCCGAGCGAGACGGTACTGGACGGCGGCCGCCGCGTACATGCAGTGGTCTCAACCTCTTGGCCACGAAGGCCACTTGACAGAATGTGCCGAAGCTTTGCCACAGATGACTAGACCATTGACCGAGGCATGACCACATGTGAGGGTTCCGGCACCCGGACGCGGACAGCCCCGGGGCGACTCCTCCCCGTGCGCCACCGGGGCGCCGTCCGCGTTCGAGGACCCCCACGTCCGAGGAGCCTCGATGCCACACCCATCCCGCAAGGGCCGACTGCTGACGGCCGGGACCACCCTGGCCGTGCTGGCCGGCCTGCTGAGCGCCACCGCCGGGCCGGCCGCCGCCGACCCCGCGGCGGCCGGCCCCACACTCTCCCCCGCTCCCCCGCCGAGCGCACTGGCCGCCGCCGTCTCCGCCGCCGACCAGGCGGCCGCGGCCGGCCTGGACGCCCTCGCCAAGGGGCCGGGCGAGAGCTACGAACGCCGCAGCGTGACCCCCTGGGTCGGCGGCCTCTACTCGGTCGCCTACGAGCGCAGCTACCGCGGCCTGCCGGTGGTCGGCGGTGACGCCGTCGTGCTCGCCGACGGGCAGGGCCGGGTCCGCGGCGCCCAGTCGGCCGCCACCGGCCCGGTCGGCGTGCCGACCACCCCCGCGGTCAAGGCCGCCGACGCCGAGCGGACCTCCCGCGCCCGGCTGGCGGCGGTGGACGGGGTGGAGTCGCAGCGCCTGGTGGTCCGGGTCGCGGACGGCGCCGCGCACCTCGCCTGGGAGACCGTGCTGAGCGGCCGCAGCGCCACCGCGCCCAGCCACCCGCACGTCTTCGTCGACGCCCGCACCGGCGCGGTGCTCGACAGCTACGACGACGTCAAGGCCGGTACCGCCACCAGCAAGTGGAACGGGCCCTCCCCGCTCACCATCACCACCACCGCCTCCGGCGGCACCTACTCGCTGCGTGATCCCAACCGGCCCGGGCTCAGCTGCGCCGACTACAGCAGCGGTCAGGTGTTCTCCAAGAGCAGCGACTCCTGGGGCACCGGCAACCCGACCAGCAAGGAGACCGGCTGCGCCGACGTGATGTGGGCGGCGCAGAAGGAGTGGGACATGCTCCGCGACTGGCTGGGCCGCAACGGCCACAACGGCACCGGCGGCAGCTGGCCCGTCAAGGTCGGCCTGAACGACGTGAACGCCTACTGGGACGGCTCCTCGGTCTCGATCGGCCACAACAACGCCAACGAGTGGATCGCCGCGATCGACGTGGTCGGCCACGAGTTCGGCCACGGCATCGACCAGTACACCCCGGGCGGTGCCAACAACGAGAACGGCCTGGGCGAGGGCACCGGCGACATCTTCGGCGCGCTCACCGAGGCGTACACCAACGAGCCGGCGCCGTACGACAACCCCGACTACACCGTCGGCGAGATGATCAACCTGGTCGGCAACGGGCCGATCCGCAACATGTACAACCCGTCGCTGGTGGGCAACAACCCCAACTGCTACTCGGCCTCGATCCCGAGCACCGAGGTGCACGCCGCGGCAGGGCCGCTGAACCACTGGTTCTACCTGCTCGCCGAGGGCTCCGCGCCCGCCGGCGGCAAGCCCTCCAGCCCGACCTGCAACAGCTCCGCGGTGACCGGGGTCGGCATCCGCGACGCCGGCCGGGTCTTCTACGGCGGCATGCTGCTCAAGACCAGCGGCATGACCTACAAGCGGTACCGGACCGCCACCCTGACGGCGGCGAAGAACCTGGACCCGGCCTGCACCCTGTTCAACCGCACCAAGGCGGCCTGGGACGCGGTCAGCGTGCCCTCCCAGACCGGTGACCCGACCTGCACGCCGTCCGGCAGCAACGACTTCTCGCTGGCCGTCAGTCCGGCGGCGGGCTCGGCGCAGCCCGGCGGCTCGGTGACCGCCACCGTCGGCACGGCCGTCACCTCCGGCTCCGCGCAGAGCGTGGCGCTGTCCGCCTCGGGCCAGCCGAGCGGCGTCACGGTCTCCTTCAACCCGCCCTCGGTGCAGGCCGGTTCGTCCTCCACGCTGAGCGTGGCGGTGGGCGCCTCGGTGGCCGCCGGCAGCTACACCGTCACCGTGACCGGCACCGGCAGCGTCACCCACACCGCGCAGTACACCCTGACGGTGGGCGGCGGCGGCAACCCCGGCGGCAACGCGCCCGACATCGACGTCACCAAGGTGCAGGCCGACCTCGCCCAGCTGAACACCATCGCCACCCAGAACGGCGGCAACCGCCGGGCCGGCAGCGCCGGGCACACCCAGTCGGTCGCCTACCTCAAGGGCCGGCTCCAGGCGGCCGGTTACACCGTCACCGAGCAGGCCTGCGGCTCCTGCACCTACGCCTCCAACAACCTGATCGCGGACTGGCCGGGCGGGCCGGCCGACCAGGTGACCATGTTCGGCGCCCACCTGGACAGCGTCGCCGCCGGGCCCGGCATCAACGACAACGGCTCCGGCTCGGCCGTCCTGCTGGAGAACGCGCTGGCGCTGGCGCAGCAGAACCCGACCCTGACCCGGCACGTCCGGTTCGCCTGGTGGACCGGCGAGGAGCAGGGCCTGCAGGGCTCCGCCTCCTACGTGGGCCAGCTCGGTTCGGCGCAGCGCAGCGCCATCAAGGCCTACTACAACTTCGACATGGTCGGCTCGCCCAACGCCGGCTACTTCATCAACAACGTCAGCTCCGCGGCGGCGGCGCCGCTGAAGGCGTACTGGGACGCGCTGGGCCTGCAGCCGGAGGAGAACGTCGAGGGCCAGGGCCGCTCCGACGACTACTCCTTCCAGCAGGGCGGCATCCCCACCTCCGGGTACGCGGCGGGTGCCAGCGCGGTCAAGACGGCGGCGCAGGCGGCGAAGTGGGGCGGCACGGCCAACCGGGCGTACGACTCCTGCTACCACCAGTCCTGCGACACCACCGGCAACGTCAGCGCCACGGTGCTGGACCGCAGCGCCGACGGCGTCGCGTACACGCTGTGGAAGACCTCGGTCGGCGGCAGCGTCCCGACCGACGACTTCTCGCTCGCGGTGAACCCGGCGACCGGCAGCGCCGACCCCGGGTCCGCCACCAGCGCGACGGTGTCCACCGCCACCACCGGCGGCTCGGCGCAGACGGTGAACCTGTCCGCCTCGGGGCAGCCGAGCGGCGTCACGGTCTCCTTCAGCCCGGCCTCGGTGCAGAGCGGCTCCTCGTCGACGATGACCGTCGCGGTGGGCGGCTCGGTGGCCGCCGGCACCTACACCGTGACGGTGACCGGCACCGGCGGCGCCACCCACGCCACCACCTACTCGCTGGTGGTGGGCGGTGGCACCGGCAGCGGGACGTGGGCGGCGGGCACCGTCTACAAGGCGGGTGACCTGGTCACCTACAACGGGATCAGCTACCGCTGCCTCCAGGGGCACCAGGCCCAGACCGGCTGGGAGCCGCCGATCGTCCCGGCGCTCTGGCAGCGCCTGTGAGCCGACCGGGCGACCGGTGACCGGGTGACCGGTCGGCCGTGTCGCGGTCCGTCCTCGGACGGGCCGCGGCACGGCCGCTCAGCCGGCCCGGTGGATCACCTCGCCGCCGACCACGGCGAGGTCGACCCGGGTGTCCAGGGCGGCCTTCGGATCGAGTCCGAACAGGTCCTGGGAGAGCAGCACCAGATCGCCCAGCTTGCCCGGGGTCAGCGAACCGAGCCGGTCGTCCAGGAAGTTGGCGTAGGCGCTGCCCAGCGTGTAGCCGCGCAGCGCGGTGGCCAGCGACACCGTCTCCCCGGGCATCCACGGCTCGCCGCCGGCCAGGCCCTGCCGGGTCACGGCGGTGTAGAGCCCGATCAGCGGGTCCATCTCGGCGACGTTCCAGTCGCTGGAGAAGGCCAGCGTCGCCCCGCCCTCGTGCAGGCTGCGCATCGGCCAGGCCTTGGACCAGCGCTGCTCGCCGACCGCCTCGGCCCAGTCCCGGCCGGGCCCGGCGATGTCCGGGGAGCAGTGCCGGGGCTGCATGCAGGCGACCACCCCGAGGTCGGCGAACCGGGGCACGTCGGCCCGGTCCAGGCACTCCACGTGCACCACCTGGTGCCGGGCGTCGCGCGGTCCGTTGACCCGGCGGGCGTGCTCCACCGCGTCCAGCACGGTGCGGATGCCGCGGTCGCCGGTGGCGTGCACGAAGGCCTGGAAGCCGGCCGCGTCCAGTCGGGCCAGCACCTCGGCGAACTCCTCGGGCGGGTAGAAGGTCTCCCCTCGGTGGCTGTGGTGGCCCGCGTACGGCTCCAGCAGGGCGGCGGTGTGCGGCTCCACCACGTCGTCGATGTAGAGCTTCAGCGGCCCGACCCGGAACCGGTCGCCACGGTGCCGCCGGGCGGCGGCCGCGAACTCGGCCAGCTCCGCGTCGGTGGTGCCGCGCGGGTGGAACAGCGCGGCCACCAGCCGCGAGCGCAGCCGGCCTTCGGCGATCGCCCGCTCGAACAGGGCCAGGTCGTCCAGCGAGTTCTGCGGCTCGACCACGGTGGTGATGCCGTACCGGGCCGCCTGGTCCAGGCTGGCGCACAGCCGGCCGTACTGCCGGTCCGGCGAGGCCCACGGGAGCCCGGCGGCGCGCAGCGCCCGGTGGCCGTCGCGGGACAGCCCGCGGGTGGCGAAGTCCGTGACGAAGCCGGTCGGCTCGCCGGTCACCGGGTCCTTGCGCACGGTGCCGAACGGGATCTCGCCGGTGGCCGCGGTGATGCCGAGCCGGCGCAGCGCGGCGGTGTTCAGCCAGGCGGTGTGCACGTCGTAGCTGAGCACGAAGGCGGGGCGCCCGCCGGTGTACGGGTCGAGGTCGGCGGCGGTGGGCATCCGGCCGCCGGGGATCGCCGAGTAGTCGAAGGCCTCGGCCTCGATCCAGTCGGCCGCCGGGTGGCGGGCCAGCCAGGCGGTGATCCGGGCGCCGATCGCGGCCAGGTCGGCGGCCCCGGCCAGCTGCACGCAGGCGGCGTCGGAGCCCAGCCGGACGTGGTTGTGGCTGTCCACGAAGCCCGGCAGCAGGAGCCGGCCGCGGCCGTCGACCACCTCGGTGGCGGGGCCGGCCAGCTCGCGCCAGCCGTCGCCGTCGCCGACCCAGGCGATCCGGCCGTCGCGGACGGCGAGCGCCTCGGCCCGGGGGCGGGCCTCGTCGACGGTGTGGACGTGGGCGTTGTGGACGATCAGGTCTGCGGGGCGGTTCACGAGTTCTCCGGGGCGAGCGCGGCGGTCGGGGCGGTGGCGGGCGCGGCGGTGGACGGCCCCGTGGCCGCGGCCGGCGGGGCCGCGACCGGCGGGGCCGCAGCGGACGGCGGCGGGGCGAGCTGGTCGGCCGGCAGGCTGAGCACCCAGCGGGTGGCGCTGCGCGGGCGCAGGTAGAGCACCCAGTAGAGGAGGCCGACCACCAGCACCGCGAGGGTGATCAGCAGGTCGCGGGCGGCCTGCTGGGTGAGCACGTAGGCCAGTGCCGCGGTGGTGAGCACGGGCGCGGCCGGCCACAGCGGCATCCGCCAGGCGTCGGTGGCCCGGTGCAGGCGGGTCCGGGCGGCCAGTGCGGCCACCCCGAGCAGCAGGTAGATCACCGCGACGACCACGCCGGTGAAGCCGAGCAGCGCGTCGATCGGGACGGCGAGCGCGAGCACCGCGCCGGGGGCGCCGATGGCGAGGGTGGCGACCCAGGGCGAGCCCCAGCGCGGGTGCAGGGTGCCGAGCGCCCGGTTGACCGGGTCGGGCCAGGTCCGGTCGCGGGCCGAGGCGTAGAGCACCCGGCCGTTCTGGATCACCATCACGATGACCGCGTTGAGGATGGCGGCGGCGATGCACAGGCTGACGAAGGTGCCGACGGCGCTGCCGGCCCAGGAGTCCACGATCGCCACCAGGTCGCCGGTGGCCAGCTGGTCCGGGGAGCTGACGCCCAGGCAGATCGCCACCGCCGGGACGGTGATCACGACCACCCCGGCCAGCAGCGACCACAGCACCGTCCGGGCGACCGACCGGCGCGGCTCCCGCAGGTCCTCGGAGAGGTAGATCGCGGTGCCGAACCCGTTGTACGTGAAGATCGCCACGGCCAGCCCGGAGATCAGCAGTCCGAGGGTGAACGGGCTGGTGCCGCCCTGGCCGTCCGGCACCACGGCGTGCACCAGCGAGGAGACCGGCTGGTGCAGATGGGTCAGGCCGAGCACGCTGACCACGGCGGCGGCCAGCAGCTCGAGGCCGAGGAAGATGCCGGTGATCAGGGCGTTGGACTTGATGTCCAGCACGCCGACCGCCACGGCCAGCACCATCACCGCCGCGCCGGCCACCGCCGGGTCCAGCGACAGCACCGCGCCCAGGTAGTCCGCCGTGCCGAGCGCGATGATCGGCGGGATGACCAGCAGCGAGACGATCGAGATCACGAACACCAGCCAGCCGGTCAGCCGGCCGAGCACCCGGCCGACGATCGAGTACTCACCGCCGGCACTGGGGACCAGCGTGCCGAGCTCGGCGTAGCACAGGCCGACGCCGAGCGAGAGCACCGCGGCGACCAGCAGGCTGATCACGGCGCCGCTGCCCTGCGCCTGGAGCAGCGGGGGGACGACGATGAACAGCGAGGAGGCGGGGGTGACGCAGGACAGGGTCAGCAGGACCCCGCCGAAGACGCCCAGGGAGCGCGGCAGTGCCGCGACCGGGGTGCTGGGGGAAGACGTCATCGGGTGACCGGGCTTTCTCGGGGGAGGTGTCCGGCCATTCAAGGCGAGGCGAAAAGAATGCGTCAAGGGATTGCGTGCATGATTTCGCCGGTCGATTTCGTGGATTCGGGCGAATGATTCGCACAGCCCCGCCAGGGCGAATGTATCGCCTATTCGATGGGCAGATCGTAGGTGTAGGACTCCTTGACGATCGCCAGGTGCACCCACGATTCCGAGCGGACCACCCCCGGCAGCGCGCGGACCGCCTCCAGCCCCGCGAGCAGCGCCGTGCGGTCGGGCGCGTCCAGCCCGCACACCACGTCGAAGCGGCCGTGGCCGGTCGCCACGTAGTTCACGCCCGGCAGCTCCGCCGCCGCCCTGGCCACCTCCCGGACCGGCCCGAGCACGCCCAGGCCGAGGCCGGCCGCCTCCCGCACCCCGAGCGCCCGGGATTCCACCAGGCCGGTCACGTGCACCGCGCCCTCGGTCAGCAGCCGCAGCACCCGGGCCCGGGTGGCCGGCTGGGACAGCCCGACCCGTTCGGCCAGCGCGGCGAAGCCGGCCCGTCCGTCCGCCTGGAGCAGCCCGAGCAGCCGCCGGTCCGTACGGTCCAGCCGGGGCACCGCCGCGGGCCGCGCCTCGGCGACCGCCGGCGAGTAGGCGTCCCGGACCAGCTCGGTGCAGCGGAACACCTCCACCCCGCGCACCCCCGGGGCGGCCCGGAGCGCGGCGAACTCCTCCTCCAGGGCGGCCGCGTCGGCCACCCGGACCTCCACGATCACGCTCTGCGGGCCGGCCGTGCAGGACACGAAGCAGGCCGCCCGCCGGGCCGCCGCGGCGGCCGCGACCGGCGCGCCGGCGCCGGCCACGTCCAGCGAGACGTGCGCCACCGCCTCGATGCCGGCGACCGCGGACGGCACGATCCCCACGATCCGCACCTCACCGCGGGTCAGCAGCCGCTGCACCCGGGCCCGGGCCGCCTCCCGCGAGATCCCGAGCAGTTCGGACAGCCGCTGGTAGCTGACCCGGCCGTCGCGCTGGAGCTCGCGCACCAGCGCGGCATCGGTGGTGTCGAGCACGGGTGGCCCCCGGGGCGGTGTGCGGCGGAGTCGGACAGGGGCTCACCCTAGCCTTGCGGCCCCTCGGGGGCCGGGCGCACGCTGGTGGGAGGGTGGTTGCGCGGGGGACGACGTCTGGAGGTCGGCCATGCAGAACCAGTGGGATGTCCAGCTGAGCTTCTCCGAGGACGGTGTGCAGACCGTCTGCGAGGCGTCCCTGGTCGGGCCGCAGGCACCCGGCCTGCACGGGCACGGCGAGGCGGTGCGCAGCGTGGACGACCGGCCGCTGGCCAGGATCGGCGAGGAACTCGCGGCCTCGCGCGCGCTCGAGGACCTGTCGCACCGGCTGAGGTCCCAGGCGGACGGCGAGATCGCCGACGAGGGGCACCGGCCCGCCTACCTCATCTACTGACCCCGCCGGATCTACTGACCCCGCCGGTGCGGGGCCGTCAGGCCGAGGTCTGCGCGCACTCCGGGTGGCCCCAGCCGCTGCCCACCTTGGTGATCTTCTCGCCCTTGCCGTACGGCCGGGAGCAGGGGCAGGTCCCGGGGAACCGGGCGGCCAGGGTCGGGCGGCCGCCGCCGGGGCGGGCGGGCGAGGCGGCCGACGCCTTGCGCGCCTTGCGGGGCGCCGCGGAGGCCGAGGCCGGGTCCGGCACGGGCAGGTCGGCCGCGGTGCCGCCGGCCGCCTGCTGGGTGCGTGCGGCGTCGCTCGCGGCCTTGTCGGCGATCGCGTTCAGCGGGTCGCCGTCCACCTGGTGCGCGGGCACGTACACGAAGGTGACCTCGCGGTCGGCCAGCAGCGCGTCGATCCGCTGGATCAGCTCCTGGTTGGCGACCGGCTTGCCCGCGGCCGTCTTCCAGCCGTTGCGCTTCCAACCGGCCAGCCACTTGGTGACGGCGTCGCGGGTGTAGGTGCTGTCGAGCCGCACCTCCAGCGGGGCGACCGGGTCGGTCGCCGCCAGCAGTTGTTCCAGCGCGGTCAGTTCGCCCACGTTGTTGGTGCTGTGCCCGAGCGGGCCGGCCTGCCAGCGCTGCGGGACGCCGTCGCCGTCCGCGACCACGAAGGCCCAGGCGGCCGGGCCCGGGTTGCCCTTGGCGGCTCCGTCACATGCTGCGATCACTCGTTCCATGACCACGATGATGGCAGGTTCCGTGTGGCTGCCCGGCCCGGGCGCCCGCAGGTGGTTCACTGGGCGGCGACCCGGCGCCGGGGCAACCCCCACCGGATGGCACTCAGTACCCCCTCGGGGGGCCGTGGTGCCGGTGGAACCGGGCGGACAACCGCCGCGACCGCCGGGCATCGGACACTTCGATCCCCGGATCGACGATCCATTGGCACTGAGTGTGTTCCATTCGGGGTACTGAGTACCCTAGAGTGAGCGATGTCTTCCGGCTCGCAGCCGAACGTCCCGACAGAGAGGAGCAGGCAGCATGTCCCTGAGGATCGTTGTCTGTGTGAAGTACGTGCCCGACGCGACCGGTGACCGTCGCTTCGCGGACGACACCACCACCGACCGGGAGGGCGTGGACGGC
>NZ_JBFAQT010000067.1:0-15324 GCF_040678895.1 Kitasatospora sp. NPDC049258 | reverse complement strand
ACCTACAACACCAACGGCACCCGGGCCACCGAGACCGACCACAACCCGGCCGGCAACACCGCCCAGGACACCACCACCACCTACACCTACCCGGCCGCCACCGCCGCCCAGCCGCACTCGCTCACCGGCACCAGCGCCGTCACCGGCGGCACCGGCACACCGGTCGTCGAGAACTACGGATACGACACATCCGGCAACACGACAGGAAGGCAACGGAAGCCGAGCGGAACGCAGAGCAGCGATCAACTGCTGGACTGGGACGCGGAGGGCAAGCTCAAGAAGGTCACCGACACAGTCAGGACGACTTCGGGGAGCACCACCACGACCGCGACCAGGACCGCCGACTATCTCTACGACGCCGGCGGCAACCGTCTGATCGGCCACAGCCTCGACTCGGCCACCCCGGCGGCCGAAAGCTGGACGCTCTATCTCGGCAACACCGAGCTCAACCTCGTCAAGGGCGCCACCAAGCCGTCGGCCAATCGCTATTACACGCTCGGCCCCGCGACTGCCGTCCGCACCGACGACAACAAGGTCACATTCCAGATCAACGACCATCACAACACTGCCGAATTGAACGTGGATGCCACCACTGGTGCCCTGACCCAGCGTCGGGCCACCGTCTTCGGCGCCGCCCGAGGCACCGGCCCAACCGCTTGGGCTGGCAGCCGAGGCTTCCTCGGCGGCGTCACCGAGCCCACGGGGCTCACCCATCTCGGAGCCCGTGACTACGACCCGGCCACCGGGCGATTTATCTCGGTCGACCCACTTCTGGAAGCCGACAAGCCGCAAACCCTCAACGCCTATGTCTACTCGGCCAACAACCCAGTGACGTTCTCGGACCCAACTGGTGAGGCATTCGAGGAGTGCGTCAACGGCATGTACAGCTGCCGGGGCGGCACGGAGATCATCGACCAGGGGACGCGCTACGACGAGGTCGTTGCCGAGAACAAGCGAGCCGAGGCATACCAGCACCAATCCGTCCTGAAGGAACAGCATCGCCAGGAGCTGGGCAGGCGCGCAGCCGCTGCCTACCGGTCCGGCGGGAACTTCGACGCGAACACCGTCCTCAATCCGGAGGCCCCCCAGATCGTCGCCATGTGGTTCGCCGGAATCACACCTGACGCCTACTACTTCGATCAGGAGGACAAGTTCACCGCCGGAGTCCAGCAGCACATCTGGATGGACACGGTGCGGAAGTACCTGCAGATGCGCGAGGGAAGCAAACTCGGCGAGACGATCACGGGGTTGGACTACAAGACGCTGTACGGCGCCAAGTTGAACAACATTCCGCTGAAGGTACTCATGGCAGGAGAGCTCGCCGACTTCGCGGCGTACCTCAACGGCAACAAGGACACCGATTCGGTCGAAGGTGCGACACGTGCCATCCTCGGGTCGTTCAACCTCGAAGCGACCATCAGCGGGTACGACAGCGCGACCAAGACCGCAAAGGTCGACTTCGAGCTGACGAACAAGATGACGGTCGAGTCGCTCACACGAGGGGTCTCCGAGGACGGCTACACCTCCGGAACGAAGGAAGGCCCGGCGGTCATGTTGTCCGACACTCTGGGCTCGGTCTTTCCCGGAGGACAGCGAGCGCTGAAGTTCACGGTCTCTTGGAGTGAGTCGATCAACATGTCGGTCGACCACTAGCATCGCGTGGAGGAGCGGGCCCGCGAATCATCGGGCCCGCTCCTCCACCGGGAAAGGCAGCACGGCACATGCCACCAAAGATTCGACCCGCCTTCCTGACGGCTGCGGCGGTCGCGCTCCTGACTACGACGGTGTCTTCCTGCGTCGACAGCAGGTATGAGCCGCCACTCCCTTCCGTCACGGTCGGCGCCGCCGACCTGCAAGGCACCTGGCGTGGTTGGGCAGGCAGCAGCCTGGCCCTCAACCCCGACGGGAACGCAGAGGCGACCGATCTCGACGGCCAGGAGTTCCGCTTCGACGACGGCTGGCGAATGACCGGCAAAGGCACCTGGGAGCTCTACGAACCGGGCCGCTACCAAGGCGGCAATACCGTCGGTGACGGCTCAGTCGTCCATATCACCGTGAGATCCGCGCAGTCCTCGCCCGCGCCATCCCCCGCACTGCCCACACCATCCACCTCGGTGGCGGCCGAGGCAGCGGCAAGGACGAAGCCGGCTCCACCCGAGGCCAGCTGGTACATGGGAGTGACCAAGGGCAAGGACGGCCGGCCGATGTTGTTCTTCCTGACCTCGGACCCGGACACGCGGGACACCTACACGCTGTCGAAGGCCTGAGAGGGCGGCACGCGACCCGACGGCCCCACCGGGGTTTCCCGGTGGGGCCGTCCGGACTCGCGGCAGCCTCAGCGCAGGTCGTCGTCCAAACCCTGCTCGATGGCGTAGCGCACCAGTTCGACCCGGTTGTGGAGCTGGAGCTTGCCGAGGGTGTTCTGGACGTGGTTCTGCACGGTGCGGTGCGAGAGCACCAGCCGTTCGGCGATCTGGCGGTACGACAGCCCCTTGGCCACCAGCCGCAGGACCTCGGTCTCCCGGGCGGTCAGTTGCGGGGCGAGCGGCGCGGCCGGGGCAGCGGGCTCGGTGGCCAGGCGGCGGAACTCGCCGAGCACCAGGCCGGCCAAGCCCGGGGTGAAGACCGGGTCGCCGGCCGCCGTCCGCCGCACCGCCTCGATCAGCTCCTCGCGCCCGGCCGACTTCAGCAGGTAGCCGGTGGCGCCGGACTTGACCGCCTCCAGCACGTCCGCGTGCTCCCCGCTGGCGGAGAGCACCAGCACCCGCAGAGCCGGGTCGTGCTGCACCAGTTGGCGGCACACCTCGACCCCGGGCAGGCTCGGCAGGTTGAGGTCCAGCACCAGCACCTGCGGCATCGCCGCCCGCGCCCGGCGGAGCGCCTCGTCGCCGTCGCCCGCGGTGGCCACCACCTCGAAGCCCGCCTCGGCGAGGTCGCGGGAGACCGCCTCCCGCCACATCGGGTGGTCGTCGACCACCATCACCCGCACCTGATCCGTCATCAGCTCCCCTTCCTGGGCACCCGCAGTTCCACCTCGACGCCCTCCCCCGGTGTCGAGTACAGCTCCGCGCTGCCGCCCAGGTCGAGCAGCCGGCCGCGGATCGACTGCGAGACCCCGAGCCGCCCGGCCCGCTCGGCCTCGCCGAGCCGCCCGGTGCCGAAGCCCGGGCCGTCGTCGCGGACCGAGACGGTGACCGCCTCGGGCTCGTCCTCGACCAGGATCCAGGCCCGGGCGGCGGGGCCGGCGTGCTTGCGGACGTTGTCGACGGCGGCGCCGACCGCGGCGGCCAGCTCCGCCGCCACCGCACCGGCCAGGAGCACCGCGGTGGCCGGCGCCGAGACGGTGATCCGGTCGTCCGCGTACGGGGTGAGCAGCTGCCGCAGGTCCTGCAGCTCGGCCGCCTGCGCCGGCAGCGGACCGCCCGTCATCAGGGTGCGCAGCGCCCGCTCCTGCTCCCCGGCCAGCCGGCCCAGGTCGACGAGGCCACCGCCGCCGGGCTCCGCGCCCTGGCGCTGGACCATGGCGAGCACCTGGAGCACCCCGTCGTGGATGTCCCGGGAGAGCCGCTCGCGCTCCCGGGTGGCCGCCTCGACCTGGAGCGCCCGGGTGAGCACCGCCTCGCTGGCGCGGGCGAGTTCGATCACGTAGCCGATCGCGCAGCCGGCCATCAGCAGCAGCACGATGTTGTGCAGGTTGTCGGGGCTGACACCGCCGTGGCCGGCGATGTTGGCGATGCCGATCAGGGTGGCGGCGAAGGCGGCGGCCTTCCAGCCGCCCTTGCAGGCGAAGCCCAGCACCGTGCCGCAGGCCCAGATGGTGGGCAGGGTGAGCGCGCCCGCGTGGATCCGGGCCGGGGTGTCGATGAAGCCGCTCATCACCACACCGGTGAGGGTCATCGCCAGGTCGAAGCCGAGCACCGCCCAGGTGCAGCGCAGCGGGTTGGCGAAGGCCCGGGTGGAGGCGAGCGTCCACAGGGTGAGCGCGCCGAGGTAGATCCAGCCGGACACCGGGTGGCGGAAGTCGAGGTAGGAGTCGAAGTACCGGACCACCGCGTACGCGAGGGCCAGCATCCGGAAGTAGGAGATGGCCCGCCAGAGCGGCAGCTCGACCGACATGCCGCCGGCGCCGAGGGTGCCGCGCAGCGGCGCGGACAGCGCCCGGGCCACCTCGACGGGGCCGGCCTGGACCCGCGCCAGGCCGCCGGTGGGACCGTGCTCCGCCATCCGCTCCCCCTCACCCGCCCCGGGGCTACTTCTCCCCGGGCTCGTCCGGCTTCGCCGTCCCGTCGTCCTGCCTCGCCGCCTCCGCCGCGGCGGCCTTCTCGGCCTCCGCCGCGGCCTCCTTCTCGGCTTCCTTCTCGGCCTTCTGGGCCGCCTTCTGCTCGGCGGCCTCGGCCTTCTGGACGGCCTTGCGCTCGGCGTCGGCGCGCTTCTTGTCCTCGGTCAGCTGCCGCTTGGCCGCCGTCGCGTAGATGTCGACGTACTCCTGACCGGAGAGCCGCATGATCTCGTACATCACCTCGTCCGTCACCGAACGGAGGATGAAGCGGTCGTTCTCCATGCCCTGGTAGCGGGAGAAGTCCAGCGGGCGGCCGATCCGGATGCCGGGGCGGATACCGAAGTTGGGGACGACCTGGCCGGGCGGCTGCACCTTCTCGGTGTTGATCATCGCGACCGGGATCACCGGCGCACCGGTGGCCAGCGCGACCCGGGCCAGGCCACCGACCTTGCCGCGGTACAGCTTGCCGTCGGGCGAGCGAGTGCCCTCGGGGTAGACGCCGAAGACCTCGCCGCGCTCGATCACCGCGATGCCGCTGCGGATCGCCGCCTCACCGGCCCCGCGGGCGCCGGAGCGGTCCACCGGCAACTGGCCGACGCCCTTGAAGAAGGCGGCGGTCAGCCGGCCCTTGAGGCCGGGGGTGGTGAAGTACTCCGCCTTCGCGATGAAGGTGACCCGGCGCTTGAGCAGCGCGGGCAGGAAGAAGGAGTCGGAGAAGGACAGGTGGTTGCTCGCGAGGATCGCCGGCCCCTCGTCGGGGATGTTCTCCTCGCCCTCCATCCAGGGCCGGAAGAAGATCCGCAGCAGCGGTGCGACGATCATCTTCATCAGTCGGTAGAACAACCCGGGCCTCCTGTTATGCGGACCGGTCGATCCTAATGCCCACGGCAACGGGCTCAGTACCGGCGGGGCCGTCCCGACGCCACCGGCGGGGCCGCCCCGGCGCCACCGGCGGGGCCCGCCCCAGTGCCTCGGCCGGGCACGCCCTGTACGGGCCGCGCCGGTCGTGGGACGATCGGCCGACCTTGTCCCCGGCCCATCGAGGAGCCCGCAGATGCCGCCACTGCCCGGTGCCGAACCCTTCCGCCATCAGGGCGGGCCGGTCGGCGTGCTGCTGGTGCACGGATTCACCGGCTCGCCGCAGTCGCTGCGCCCGTGGGCCGAGCACCTGGCTGCGGCCGGGCTGACCGTGTCGCTGCCGCTGCTTCCGGGCCACGGCACGCGCTGGCAGGACATGCAGCTCACCCGCTGGGAGGACTGGTACGCGGAGGTCGACCGGGAGCTGAAGGTGCTGCTGGCCGAGTGCGAGCAGGTGTTCGTCTGCGCGCTGTCGATGGGCGGCTCGCTGGCGCTGCGACTGGCCTCCCGGCACCGCTCGGCGATCTCCGGGCTGGTGCTCGTCAACCCGTCCGTCCGCTCGGACAACCCCGCGAGTGTGCTGTTGCCGGTGCTGCGGCACCTGGTTCCGAGCCTGCCCGGGGTGGCCGACGACATCGCGCTGGAGGGTTCCACCGAGCTCGGCTACGACCGGACGCCGCTGCACGCCGCCTGGTCACTGTCCCGGCTGTGGAAGGACGTCCAATCGGTGCTGCCGGAAATAGAGCAGCCCGTGCTGTTGCTGCACAGCCCGCAGGACCACGTGGTCTCGCCGGCCAACTCGGAACTGGTACTCGCCCGGATATCCTCGACCGATGTGACCGAGCTGCTTCTTGAACGCAGCTACCACGTGGCAACACTGGACCACGACGCCGGGCTGATCTTCGAGGCGAGCCTCGACTTCATCCGTCGGCTGGCACCGGTGGCGAAAGTCGAAGCCGACAACCACTCGGGCTGAAGGGCCGGCAGTGCACGAGACCAACAAGGCGGGCGGCGACGAGGAGCTGCCCCGGGGCGGCGCCGACAGCGAGCCCGCCGACCAGGACACGGCCGAGGCGGCCGGCGCGTCCACGCGCCGTCCCGCGGCCGGCAGCCAGGCCGAGCAGGACGCGATCTTCGCCGCCCTGGTCGCCCAGTTCGACGACCCGGTGGACCTCACCGACCCGGACTGGCCGGAGATCGAGAACCTGCGCGCGGCCACCGAGCCGCCGGCCGGCGCCGACGACCTGCCGCACGAGCTGGCGCCGCAGCCCCGACCCCGCCGGGGCGAGGCCGGCCCCCGCGACTACGTGGCGGCCGACGATCCGGACGAGGGCCACTTCGTACCCCCGGAGCCGCCGCCGCTGCCCCCGGCCGACACCACCGCCAAGTTCGCCTGGCTCGCGGTGCTGGGCGGGCCGGCCCTGCTGCTGTTCGACGCGCTGGTCTGGCGCGAGGTCTCCGGCTGGCCCGCCTGGGTCGGGGTCGGCGCCTTCCTCGGCGGCTTCGTGACGCTGGTGGCGCGGATGAAGGCCGGCGACGACGACGAGCCCGAGGACCCGAACGGCGGCGCGGTCGTCTGAGCCCCGCCACCGTCCGGGGCCGCAGCGGCCGAGCGGCGAGGGGCCCGGGCCGATCGAGCGCCTCGGGCCTCAGCTGCCGGGCAGCAGGCCGCGGATCCGGAAGCGGCGGAGCCTGGAGATCTTCGCCAGCACGAAGACGACGGCCGCCGCACAGGCCACCGCGGCCCAGGCCGGCAGCAGCAGCGCGGCGGGCAGCAGCGCACCGAGGGTGAGCACCACGCAGGGGCCGTACCAGCGCAGCACCACACGGCCGCCGTCGCCGTAGCGCAGCGCGATGGCGGCATTGGCGGTGTAGAACGCGAGCACGCCCCCGCACAGCGCCCAGCAGGAGCCGGACGGCAGGTGGTGGTCCGGCTCGGCGACGGCGGTGCCGAGCGCGGCCGCGATCACGGTGATGCCGGCGATCAGCACGAACGGCAGGTACATCACGGTGTCCCGGATCGCCCTGGTCGAGCCGCCGGCCTGGGCCCGGTCCAGGCCGGCGGCGGCGTGGGCGGTGCCCCAGACGAAGAAGATCATCGCCAGCTCGGCCACCACCACGAAACCGGCCAGCGCGGCGCCGCCCGAAGCGGCGGTGAAGTGGTCGGCCAGCGTGGCCACCACCGTGAACACGCTCTCGCCCAGCACGATCACCACGAACAGGCCGATCCGCTCGACCAGGTGCTCGGTGGACAACCGGCCGTAGAACTCCTCGGTGAGCCCCGTCCGGACCGCCAGCAGCACCACCTCCAGCACGATCGCCACGCCCCAGAGCACGAACCGCCCGGCGCCCGGCACCGCCGCCGACACCGCCCAGAGCAGGGCCGGCACCAGGCCGTAGCCGACCGGGCGCCAGATCGGCAGCGGGTCCTCGCTGCGCCGGGCCCGGTCGAACCAGATCACGAAGAACATCACCCGCACCCAGGCCGCCCCCAGCGCGTACGCCCACGCCCGGTCGCCCAGCCCCTGCGGCGCGGCGGCGGCCATCAGCCCGAGCGCCGGCATCGCGCAGAGCAGCATCGCCTGGACGCCCGGCCGGGCCGAGCCGAAGACGTTGACGGTCACCATCAGGTTGACCCAGGCCCACCAGGCCGGGAAGAACAGCACCACGAAGGTGCCGAAGTCCGCCGCGTCCGGATCACCGTGCAGGCCGTGGGCCAGCACGCTGACGGTGACCACGAAGACCAGGTCGAAGAACAGCTCGAACCAGCCAGCCCGGTGCTCCTCCGCGCCCGCCACCGCCGTCGTCTCGCTCACGCCCCAACTCTGCGCGGCCCGCGGGAGGACCGGATCACGGCTCGCCGGACGGGCGGGCAATCCGCCGGGCTCCTAGGCTGGTTGTGCTGGACGGGAAGACTGCGCCGACCGAGGAGGCGGTGAGCCGTGCGTAGCGCTCGCTGTGCCCGCGCCGTCGCGGGCTGCGCCGTACTCGGCCTGGGCGTCCTGGCCGGCTGCGGCTCCCCGGACATCACCACGTCGCCGGTCTCCACCACCTCGGCCCGGGCCGGCGCCCGCAGCTCCACCGCCGCGCCGAGCTCCGCCCCCGGTTCCACCGCGGGTACCGCCGCGCCGCAGCGGGCCGCTGTCGGTGACGCGCTGGGGCTGACCGGCTTCCAGCCCGACGAGCGGATGACCGTGACGGTGACCCAGGTCGTCGACCCGGCCACACCGACCTCGGCCGGCCTCGCCCCGAGCCCGGGCCACCGGCTGGTGGCGGTCCAGTTCCGGCTCCTGAACACCGGCACCGCCGTCTACTCGGACGCCCCCTCCAACGGGGCGACGCTGATCGACTCCCAGGGCCAGGGGTTCAACGCCCTGGCCTACGCACCCACCACGGCCGGGCCCGCGTTCCCCGCCGGCGTGCACCTCGCCCAGGGCGAGAGCGCGCTCGGGTTCATCAGCTTCGACCTGCCGGCGGGATCCTCCCCCGCCAAGGTCCAGTTCACCCTGGAGTCCGGCCTCGCCGCGCAGACCGGCCAGTGGACGGTGACCGGGGGCTCCGGCGGCTCCGGCGCGCCCGCGGCCTCGGCCGCCGGTACGGCCACCCCCGCCGCCCCGTCCACGCCGGCGCGGACCACCGCGACCACCACCGCCACCGCGGTGCCCACGGACCCCGGGCAGGTGGTCCGGGACTACTACGCGGCCATCAACGCCCATGACTACGCCCGCGCCTGGGCTCTCGGCGGACGCAACCTCAGCCCCAGCTTCGCGGCCTTCGGCGCGGGCTTCGCCGACACCGCCTCCGACGCGCTCACCGTGACCGGGGTCCACGGCAACACCGTCGAGGTCACCCTGGACGCGACCGCGCGGGACGGCAGCCACCGCCACTTCGCCGGCAGCTACACCGTGGTGGACGGTGTGATCACCGGTGCCTCGATCCGCTGATCCGCCGGCACCCGCAGCACCGCGAGGACCGGCAGGTGATCGGTGGCGGCCCGCAGGTCGCCCGGCTCCAGCCCCGGCAGCCCGTGCGGGACACCGCAGGCCAGCACGGACAGGCCCGGCGTCGCGAAGATCGCGTCGATCCGCTGGTGCGGATCGTCCGGTACGGAGGTGAAGGTGCCGCCCCAGGGAGCGGCGGCGTGGGCGTCCTGGAACTCCGCGGCCAGCGCCCGCCAACCCGGCCCGTCCGGATGCTCGTTGAAGTCACCGGCGATCACGCCCGCCTCGCCCGGGTCCAACTGGCCCGGCAACAGGGCGAACTGGCTGCGGCGCTCGTCCGGATCGAGGCTGAGGTGGCAGCTGGTGACCGAGAACGGCACCGAACGGCCGATCCGGACCAGCGCCGTGGCGAAGCCGCGGGCGTGCAGGCCGCGGGTCTTGGGCAGCAGCCTGTCCCGGGTGGCGAGCACGTCGACCCGCAGCCGGCCGAGCACCAGCGGGCCGGCGGCGATCCGACCGCCGCCGGCGAGGATGATCATGCCGGTCCGGTGGGCGAGCCAGGCGGCCTGCTTCACCGGTTTCCAGTAGCGCGGGGACTCCTGGATGCACACCAGGTCGGGCGCGCAGGCCCGGATCACCCGCGCCACGGCCTCGCGGTCGTCGCGCAGCGAGCGGATGTTGTAGCTGAGCACCCGGACCCGCTGGGCCCCGTCGGGCTCGGCCCCGGAGGTGGGCAGCTCGGTCACTGACGTCACACAGCTGATGCTAGGCCCTGGAAGGCACTTGACGCAGGATCAGCACGCGGCGGGGGCGCGCCCGAGCCCCCACCGGATGCCGCGGGTCAGGTCCGGGCGAGGTCCGCCGCACCGGCGATGCCGGCGGCCGAGCCCATCGAGGCGAGCACCACGTCGGCGCGCGGCCGGTGCACCCCGCCGGTGAGGTACTTGCCGAAGGCGGCCGCGACCGGCTCCAGCAGCAGCCGGCCGGAGTCGGAGACCCCGCCCCCGAGCACGAACACGCCGGGATCGAAGAGCGCGGCGAGATCCGCCATGCCGCGGCCCAGCCAGTCGGCGAGCTCCGCGTAGCACTCCAGCGCCAGCGGGTCGCCGTCCTCGGCGGCCTCGGTGATGTGGATGCCGCGGATGGTCTCGGCGACGCCGTCGTTGAGCTCCAGCATCCGCTTGCCGGCGATCGGGTCGGCGGCGGCCTTCTCCCGCCCGTAGCGCCGCAGCGCCCGGCCGGAGCCGTACTGCTCCCAGCAGCCGTGGCCGCCGCAGCCGCAGAGCAGGCCGTCCGGGACCATGTTCAGGTGGCCGATCTCGCCCGCCACGCCGAACCGGCCGCGGTGCAGCCGGCCGTCGAGCACGATCCCGCCGCCGATGCCGGTGCCGACGGTGATCAGCACCATGTCCTCGTGGGCGGCCGCGGCACCGAACCGGAACTCGGCCCAGGCGGCGCAGTTGGCGTCGTTCTCGACCACCGTGGGGAGACCGGTGAGCTCCTCGACGCGCGCCTTGAGCGGCTCGTTCTCCCAGTCGATGTTGGGAGCGAAGATCACCGTGGAACGGTCCCGGTCGACGAAGCCGGGGGCGCCCACGCCCACGCCGGCCACGCCCGGGTGCTGGTCCTTCAGCTCGCGGACGGCCTGCGCGATGGCGTCGACCGCCCACTGGGGGTCGGCCGGGGTGGGTACCCGCGTCCTGGCCAGGATCTCGCCGGTCTCGTCGACCACGCCTGCCGCGATCTTCGTCCCGCCGACATCGACGCCGATGGTCAGAGCCATGTGTCCCTCAGCTATTCACTCGTTCCCGCTGAGCGAAACGCTACCCGCTGAGCGGTGCTCCCGTACACAGTGCGACCTACAGAAATCGAAGACAATTTTCGAGAATATGCCCGAGTCGCCTTCAAAAGTCGTAATGTTCGCCCCTCAGAGTGACATGAGCAGGACCTTCGGTCACCATCGCTGAACTGCAGCTTCAGAAGTTGTCGGACGGTCCGTCGACGTCGATGCGCTCCGAGTCGGCGTGTCCGGGCCCCGACCAGCGCCGTTCGTGGCCGGCCACCGCGGCCCGGTAGGCGGCGAGCAGCTCGCCGCCCGCGGCGGCCAGGTGTCCGTACACCTCGGGGTTGGTCTCGCGGAACCGGACACCGAACTCCAGGGCCTTGCCCCCGACCGCCTCGGCGAACCGGCGGACCTCGTCCACCAGCGGGCCGAGCTCCGGCCCGAACGGCTCGCCGGAGCCCTCCGGTCGCTCGGATCGATCGCTCTGCTGCTCCGCCATCACTGGTCCCTCTCGCCGCGGTGAAGCCACGACGCTACCCGAACCGGCCGACGCCCCGGACCGGCCGACGCCCCGAACCGGCCAGCGCCCCGGACGGGCCGACGCGGGCGGCGGGCGCGTCCGGCAGGGATCGCTCGGAGTGGACCTAGCCCCGCGGGCCCGCCGGCCAGAGCGCCGGATCGGGCACGAACCGCAGCGAGAGCACGCCGTCGGCCAGCGCGGCCCCGCTGACGTTGCAGCGGCGCAGCGCGGAGGGCAGCAGCAGGATCCGCCGGTGGGCACCGACCCCGAGCACCAGTTCGTCACCGCGCCGGACCAGCTCCAGCTCGCCGCGGTCGGCGCCGGGCAGCGGCAGGTGCCAGAGCAGCAGGCCGTCCTCGGCCAGCCGGTCCTCGACCCGGGGGCGCGCCGCCGGGTCGGCGGCCGGCTCCCCGGCGGCGTAGAGCTGGGCGGCCACCTCCTCCAGCGCCACCTCGGGCCGCCGGCTGACCAGCAGCGGCACGTCCAGCTCCGCGGCCAGCCCGGCCAACCGGTCGCGCTCGCGGGCGGCGAGCTCGGCCAGCCACGGGTCCGGGGAGTCGGTGGCGCCGGCGGGCAGGGCCCGGTGGGCGACCACGGCGTCCGGCCGGTGCCCGTGCAGCGCGAGGCCGGCCAGGATCCGGCGGAACTCCTCGGGCCGGTGGGTCTCGGCGTCGACGACCAGCCGGACGGTGGTCCGGGGCGATTCGAGCACCGCGCGGGCCTCGGCCAGCGCGGTGCGGGCGGTGGCCCCGGCCTCGAACAGCCACTCGGCCGGCATCGGCACCCCGGCCACCGCGGCCAGCAGCGGGCGCAGCGCGCGGGCGGCCTGGCGCTGTTCGGGCAGCAGCCGGGCGAGGTAGCGCTCCAGTTGCTCGGGCAGGGCGAGGGTGGCGATCAGCTCGGCGGGCGCCGGGGCGGCGACCACCACCACCTCGGCGTCGGCGGTGCGCAGCCGGCGCAGCAGGGCGAGCTGGCGGGTGCCGGGGAGGGGGGTGAGTTCCTCGGGGTCGAGCGGTTCGGCACCGATCAGGGCGAGTGCGGGCGCGAGCCGTCCTTCGAGCGCCCCCAGGGCGTCGCGGAAGGCGGACTGCTCGTCGATCCGGGCCACCGCGAGGAGGTCGGCGTACCCGGTGGGCTCGGCGGTGAGCCGGGTGCCGAGCAGGGTGTCCAGGGTGCGGTGCGGGTCGTCGGCGGCGAGCAGCAGGGTGCGCCGGCCGGCGCGGGCGGCGTGCAGGGCGGTGGCGGCGGCGACGGTCGCGGCCGCGCCCTCGGCGCCGCTGACCAGGATCGTGCGGGGTGCCACGGGGTGTCTCCGCTCAGCCTCGGGGTGGGCGGGTCTCAGCCCTCGACGCGCTTCTTCAGCCCGGCGAGCGCGCGGTCGATGATGACCTTCTCCGCCTTGCGCTTGATCATCCCGAGCATCGGGATCTTCACGTCCACGGCCAGCTGGTAGGTCACCTCGGTGGAGCCGCTCTTCAGCGGGGCCAGCGCGTACGAACCGTCCAGGGCGCGGAGCATCTGACTCTTCACCAAGGTCCAGGAGACCTCGCGGTCGCCGTCCCAGGTGTAGGCGAGGACGTGCTCGTCGCGGATCGCTCCGGCGTCCAGCAGCAGCCGCACCTCGGCCGCACGGCCGTCCTCGGCGGCGGCCAGCACCTCGATCTCCTTGACCTCCCCGGTCCAGGCCGGGTACGCGGCGAAGTCCGCGATCACGGCCATCACCTCGGCCGGGGTGGCGTCGATGATGATGCTCGACCTGGTGTGCTCCGCCATGACGGCCCTCCGCGTCTCTCCAGCTGTGCGCCCAGGGCAGGCTATCGCGATCCGGCGGCCGCCCGGCCCGCCGCCCCCGCGGCCGGTGCGGGCGGTGCGGGCGGTGGCACACCCGCTACCGATGGGTCACCTGGGGCCTGTCGTAAGGTGCGGATGGGAAAAGCCCTGCCCGGGTCCCTGCGATGTGACGGGTGTGACTATCGGAACACCGAAGCCAACCCCCCTGGTCGAATCGACCTACCGGGCAGTAACGTCCTGCCGTCCCGCAGCGTCGCAGACGAGGAGCAGTCTTGCTCGAGTTCAGCCTTCCGGCCCGTTACCAGGTACCGAGCGGCGGTAACCTCTCCGACCTCGTCCACCAGAACGCCGAGCTGCACCCGGACGTGGCCGTCCTCGGGCGCAAGGTGGACGGCGTCTGGCAGGACGTCACCGCCGTGCAGTTCCTGGCCGAGGTGCACGCCGCGGCCAAGGGCCTGATCGCGGCCGGCATCGAGCCCGGCGACCGGGTCGGTGTGCTCTCCCGCACCCGGTACGAGTGGACGCTGCTGGACTTCGCGATCTGGTGCGCCGGCGCGGTCACCGTCCCGGTGTACGAGACCTCCTCCGCCGAGCAGGTGCGCTGGATCCTCGGCGACTCCGGCGCCGTCGCCGTGGTCACCGAGACCGACGCGCACGCCGCCGTGGTGGCCGAGCTGCGCGCGGAGCTGCCGGAGCTGGCGCACACCTGGCAGATCGAGGCCGGGGCGCTGGCGCAGCTGGCCGAGGCCGGTGCCAAGGTCGACGACGCCACGGTCACCGAGCGCCGCTCGGTCGCCACCGAGGACTCGCTCGCCACCATCGTCTACACCTCGGGCACCACCGGCCGCCCGAAGGGCTGTCAACTGACGCACGGGAACTTCATCTCCGAGCTCGGCAACGTGACCACCCGCCTGGCGCCGCTGTTCCGCACCGACGAGAGCTCCACGCTGCTGTTCCTGCCGCTGGCCCACGTGCTGGGCCGGATCGCCGAGATCGCCGCCGCGATCGCGCCGATCAAGCTGGGCCACGTCTCCGACATCAAGAACGTCACGGCCGAGCTGGGCTCGTTCCGGCCGACCCTGATCCTCGGCGTGCCGCGGGTCTTCGAGAAGGTCTACAACACCGCGCGGGCCAAGGCCCAGGCGGACGGCAAGGGCAAGATCTTCGACCGGGCGACCGAGACCGCGATCGCCTACAGCCGCGCGCTGGACGCCGGCCGGGTGCCGCTCGGGCTGCGGATCCGGCACACCGTCTTCGACAAGCTGGTCTACAGCAAGCTGCGCGCCGCGCTGGGCGGCCGCTGCACCCACGCGATCTCCGGGGGCGCCCCGCTCGGCGAGCGCCTCGGCCACTTCTACCGCGGCATCGGCTTCACCGTGCTGGAGGGCTACGGCCTGACCGAGACCTGCGCGGCGATCGCCTTCAACCCGCACGACAAGCCCAAGATCGGCACCGTCGGCCAGCCCATGCCCGGCTCGGCGGTGAAGATCGCCGAGGACGGCGAGGTGCTGCTCAAGGGCCCGCAGATCTTCACCGGCTACTGGAACAACCCCGCGGCCACCGCCGAGGTGCTGCGCGACGGCTGGTTCGCCAGCGGCGACATCGGCACCCTGGACGACGAGGGCTACCTGACCATCACCGGCCGGAAGAAGGAGATCATCGTCACGGCGGGCGGCAAGAACGTCGCCCCCGCCGTCATCGAGGACCGGATCCGCGCCCACGCCTTGGTCGGCGAGGTGATGGTGGTCGGCGACCGGAGGCCCTTCATCGCCTGTCTGATCACCGTCGACCCGGAGTTCTTCCCCAAGTGGAAGGAGCTCAACGGCAAGCCGGCCGAGGCCACCCTGACCGACCTGCGCGAGGACGCGGACCTGCTGGCCGCCCTCCAGTCGGCCGTCGACGAGGGCAACCAGGCCGTCTCGCACGCCGAGGCCGTCAAGAAGTTCCGCCTGCTGGACACCGTCTTCTCCGAGGACAGCGGCCACCTCACGCCCTCGCTCAAGCTCAAGCGCAACGTGGTGCTCAAGGACTACGCGGCCGAGGTCGAGGCGCTCTACCAGCGCTGACCGGCAGCAGACCCGTACCGACGGCCGACGGCCCGCCCGCAGGTCCCAGCGCCAGGAGCGCTCGACCCAGCGGCGCCCGGCCTCGC
>NZ_JBFAQT010000066.1:0-15537 GCF_040678895.1 Kitasatospora sp. NPDC049258 | reverse complement strand
CGAACACCTCACCCCCGACCAACTCACCCACCTCTGCGACCCCACCACCTACACCGGCGCCGCACCCACCCTCGTCGACCACGCACTCGACGAGCACTGCCACACCGATCACCGCCACACCGATCACCGGTGCCCCGATCACGGTTGCCCCGATCACCGTTACGCGGTCGGGACAGATCCGGTGAACTGATCCCTGTCGCCCCCGCGTGTGAGGGGGCAGGGCCGGTGCACGGCCCGGACCATCCAGGAGGACTGATGAACCGGCGTACTTCCCAGGCTGTCGTCGCGGCCGTGACCATGGCGGTGCTCGCCCTGGCCGCCACCGGGTGTTCGGGTGGCCCGGCGAAGGACGCAGCGCCCGCGGCCGCCGGGAGCGCCGGCACCCCGGCCGCCGACGGCACCGGGTCGGCCGGCGGCGCGGCACCGGCCACCACCGGTGGCGCGACCGCGAAGGCCCCGGCCGCCACCCCGGCCGGTACCCCGGCCGCCGACCGCTGCCACACCGCCGACCTCAAGGCCGACATCCAGCTCCAGGGCGACCGGCCCGGCTCCGCCATGCTGATGCTGGTCAACCGCAGCGCCCGCGCCTGCACCGTGTACGGCTACCCGGGCCTCGGCGGGCTGCTGGCCGACAACAGCCGGGTCGAGCTGACCACCAACCGGGTGCCCAACCCGGGGCAGCCGTCCCGGATCACCCTGAAGCCCGGCACCACCGCCTTCGCCGGGCTGTCCTGGTCCTTCTGCAGCAAGTCGGACGCCGACTGCAAGGTGCTGGCCGGCCTGGAGCTGACCCCGCCGGACGAGACCACCCAGCTCATCGCCACCGTGCTCGGCACGGACGCCAAGCCGGTCAACGCGCTGACGGTCTCCAAGGCCGGCATCCGGGTCGGCTCGCTGCAGCCGGCCGGCCAGGGCGTACTGTTCAGCAGCTGACCCCGCCCGCGGCCCGGTCCGGGTCATGCGTCGGTGCCGCCGGGCCGGCCCGGGGTGCGGCCGGACCAGAGCGGCTCGACCCGCTCCCAGGCCGGCTCCCAGGCGGCCCGGGCCCGGCGGTCCACCATGCGGTACCGCAGGGCGCAGGCCACGCCGGCCGCGACCGCCAGCCCCGAGGAGCTGAGCAGCCCGGTCACGACGGCGCTCAGTACGATGTCGGTGCCCGAGCGGGGTGCGGGCGCCGCCTGGCCGCCGTCGTCGACCCAGACCGGCACCTGGCTGCCGGCCGCCGTGCCGGACGGGACCGAGACCCAGCCGCTGACCTGCCCGGCCTGCGGGTAGCTCCAGCTGGCCTCGACCAGCACGCTCTCGGTGCCGTCCACCGGCGAGCCGGCCGTGCCGTCGGGCACCGCCGTCGCCAGCGTGGTCGCGGTGGTCCGGTGGCGGTGCAGGGCCTCCGCGGCCGCCTCGTGCCGGCCGCTGTCCCAGGTGAGCACCGCCAGCAGGGCGCCGGCCGCCAGCGCGGCCGCCAGCGCCAGCACCAGCCCGGCCACCAACCTGCTGCGGGCCCGGTCCGCGCAGCGGCACAGCGGGTTGCCGTCCCGGCCCACCGCCCGGCGCAGGTGCTCGCGGAGCGTGGTGTGTGCGGTCGGCGGTCCGGACTTCGGTGCTCTGCGCGCCATGGTGCTCCTCCTCGGCCGGGAGTTGCCGGGTGCGGCACGCGGGCCGCAGGGCACGCGCGTACGTACCTGCCTTCCAGTCTCGCGCGCCCGGCCGCGCAAATCATCGCGGGAGCTGGATCGCGGGCGCCGGCCCGGTCCGCGGACGCGCTCCGGACGGCTCGCACGAGGCGCACCATGGAGACAGGGCCCGTCGTTCCCGGCCCGGCGTCCGAGGAGGCGTGAGATGGTCCACCAGTGGCACCGCGGGGGGATGGGCGGCTGGGGGTACGGCCTGGCGGCGCTGCTGCTGCTCGGCCTGGTGGTGGTGATCGTCCTGGTCGCCGTGCTGCTCTTCCGCCAGCTCGGCGGCCGGGCCCCGGCGGGGCCGGCCGGACCTGGCGGCGCGGCCGGACGTGGCGGCGCGGGCGGCCCCGGCGAGGCGGGCGGACCGGCCGAACAGCGGCCCGCCCCCGAGCAGTTGCTGGCGGAGCGGTACGCCCTCGGCGAGATCGACGACGAGGAGTACCGGCGCCGGCTGGCCGTGCTCAGACACCCCGGGTGACCGCCCGGCTCCACGGCGCGCTCAGAGTGCCGTGCCCTCGGCGAGCGGGAGTTCGGCGCCGTCCAGCTCCAGCACGCAGGTGAGTTCCTCGCGCCCCTCGGCCGGATGCTCGATCCGCACCGCGAACGGGCGGGCCGGGTCGCCCGGCAGCTCGCCGGTCAGCAGGTCGTCGTCGGTGCCGTGCCGGTGGCCCAGCCGGTGGAAGTCGACCTCCTTGCCGTCGACCAGGAGTTCGTACTCGGTCCGCCAGCCGGCCCGGAGGTTGAGCGTGATCGAGTGGCCGGCGCGGTCGAGGTGGAATCGGCGATGACGGCTCATGGCTCGCTCCGTCCCGGGGTGGGTCGTCCCTCGCTGCTCCTCCATGCTCCCCCCGGCTGCCGGCCACCGCCCTCGGGGCCGCCGCCCCCGGCGGAGGGTCGGCGGCCCGGCGCTCCGGTGGGGTCAGCGGCGCAGCGCGAGCGAGGCCAGCAGCGCGGCGCCGTCCGCCAGCACCGCCTCGTCGAAGGCGGCCTCCGGCGAGTGGTTGTACGGCGCGCTGCCCGGCTCCCGGCCGGGCAGCGTGGCGCCGAGGAAGAAGTACGCGCCGGGCACCCGGTTCAGTACGAAGGAGAAGTCCTCGGAGCCCGCCAGCGGCTGCGGGAGCTCGGTGTAGCGGTCGGCGCCGAGCAGCTCGCGGGCGGTCTCGGCCACGAAGGCGGCCTCCGTCGGGTGGTTCACCGTCACCGGGTAGTCGTGCCGGTACTCCACCTCGACCGCCAGGCCGTGCGCCTCGGCGATCCCGCGCACCACCCGCGGCAGCACCTCGGCGGCCCGGGCGGCGGCCTCCGGCGAGAAGCTCCGGACGGTGGCCACGAAGGAGGCCTCGTCCGGGATCACGTTGTGGGCGTCCCCGGCGTGGAAGGTGCCGACCGTGACCACCACCGGGTCGAACGCGGAGAACGACCGGGTCACCGCGGTCTGCAGGGCGGTGACCATCTCGCAGGCCGCCGGGATCGGGTCGAGCGCGGCGTGCGGGGAGGAGCCGTGGCCGCCACGGCCGCGGACCAACACCCGCAGCCGGTCCGCGGCCGCCATGATCGCTCCGGGGCGGCCGCCCACCACCCCGCTCGGCAGCAGCGCCGAGGAGACGTGCAGCGCGTACCCGGCGGCCACCGGGCGGTCCTCCCCCGCGGCGGTCAGGACGCCCTCCTGCACCATGATCTCAGCGCCGCCGTCGCCCTCCTCGCCGGGCTGGAACATCAGCACCACGTCGCCCGCCAGCTGCTCGCGGCGCTCGGCCAGCAGCCGGGCCGCGCCGACCAGGATCGCGGTGTGCAGGTCGTGCCCGCAGGCGTGCATCCGCCCGGGCAGCACCGAGCTCGGCAGGCCGGCCGGCGCCCGCTCCTGCACCGGCAGGGCGTCCATGTCACCGCGCAGCAGCACGGTCGGCCCGTCGCCGGCGCCGCGCAGCACGGCGGTCACCGAGTCCAGCCCGGTGCCCGTGCCGATCTCCAGCGGCAGCCCGTCCAGGGCGGCCAGCACCTTGCGCCGGGTGAGCGGCAGCCGCAGGCCCACCTCCGGCTCGGCGTGCAGGTCCCGGCGCAGGGCCACCAGCTCCGGTTGCAGGGCGCGGGCGGCTTCCAGCAGGTCCATCTCGGACTCCTTCGGAGGCGGTACGGGAAGTGACGCTCGAACGCTAACCCAACCTCTTCTAGATTCACTCGTTCGAGCGGCGATGGCTCCTCCGGACGGCTCAGTGGACCCGTGAAGATCTAGTGTGCCGGTTAGGCGGATCGGTCCTCCGATTCGGCCACTTTGCCTTTGACGAAGCACATCTGATGCACCGCCAGGAGATTCCGGCGGTGTGCCGATCCAGACGAAGGAGCCCCTGCCGATGCCCGTGGACGCAAGCCCGGAGACACAGCAGGTACAGCAGCCGCAGTCGAGCCTCACGACCGCGGCCGCCCGAAATCTCGCCACCACCACCAAGTCCGCCCCGCAGATGCAGGAGATCACCTCCCGCTGGCTGCTCAAGATGCTCCCCTGGGTGCAGACCGCGGGCGGCGCCTACCGGGTCAACCGGCGGCTCACCTACACGGTCGGGGACGGCCGGATCGAGTTCGTGAAGTCCGGGCCCGAGGTCCGGGTGATCCCGCGCGAGCTCGGCGAGCTGGCACTGCTGCGGGGCTTCGAGGACGTCGAGGTGCTGACCGCCCTCGCCGACCGCTGCGTGCAGCGGGACTTCGGCCCCGGCGAGGTGCTGGCCGAGCGCGGCGAGAGCGCCGACCAGATCCACCTGATCGCCCACGGCAAGATCAACAAGGTCGGCACCGGCAAGTACGGCGACACCACCGTGCTGGAGACGCTCGGCGACGGCGACCGCTTCGGCGAGCAGGGCCTGCTCGACACCGAGGCCAACTGGGAGTACACGGCCACCACCCTGACCTCCGGCACCGTCCTCACCCTCGCCCGGCGCGAGTTCGAGGCCGTCCTGGCCGGCTCGCCCGCGCTCCAGGCCCACATCGCGGAGTTCCGCTCGCTGCCGCTGCAGCGGCAGAACGAGCGGGGCGAGGCCGAGATCCCGATGTCGGCCGGCCACACCGGCGAGTTCGAACTGCCCGGCGCCTTCGTGGACTACGAGCTCAAGCCGCGCGAGTACGAGCTGAGCATCGCGCAGACCGTGCTTCGGGTGCACACCCGGGTCGCCGACCTCTACAACCAGCCGATGAACCAGACCGAGCAGCAGTTGAAGCTCACCATCGAGGCGCTGCGCGAGCGCCAGGAGCACGAGCTGATCAACAACCGCGAGTTCGGTCTGCTCAGCAATGCCGACTTCAGCCAGCGGATCCAGACCCACTCCGGCCCGCCCACCCCGGACGACCTGGACGAGCTGCTGAGCCGCCGGCGCGACTCGGAGTTCTTCCTCGCCCACCCGCGCACCATCTCCGCGATCGGCCGCGAGCTCAACTCCCGCGGGCTCTACCCGGACCACGTCGACCTCAACGGTCACAAGGTGCCGGCCTGGCGCGGCGTGCCGATCCTGCCGTGCAACAAGATCCCGATCACCAAGGAGCGGACCAGTTCGATCCTGGTGCTGCGCACCGGCGAGGACAACCAGGGCGTGATCGGCCTGCACCAGACCGGTATCCCGGACGAGTACCAGCCGAGCCTGTCGGTCCGCTTCATGGGCATCGACGAGAAGGCGATCATCTCCTACCTGGTCACCGCGTACTACTCCGCCGCGATCCTGGTGCCGGACGCCGTCGGCGTACTGGAGAACGTCGAGATCGCGCACGGCCGTAACTAGTCGATATGTGAACAGGTTGACATGACGTCAGGCGGCACCCGTCCGGGCCGCCTGACGTCCGTTCTGCCACCAGCCGCACAGAGCACCAGGAGAGGGGACGGCGTGCAACCAGCTGTCGGTCCGGTGGACGCCACCGGCCATCGCTCGATCCCTGCGCGCGAGTTACCGCCGCGCGTGCTCCCTTCGGGCCGGGCACCGGCTCCGCGCGCGTCAGCGGGGGGCCCGGCTCCATCGGCGCTCCCGGGCCGGGCTCCCGCGGGGCACCGCACCCGGGTCGCCGCGGCGGCGGTCGGGGTGGCCGCCCTGTACACCCTGCTGGCGGGGGCCGGGGCGGCCGCCGCGCAGGAGCGGCCGTCCGCCCACGGGCCGACCACGCACGGGCCCGGCCGGCCCGGGCCGGTGCTGGAGGCCTGCCTCTCGATCGAGGCCGGGGTCTCCGGGGCCCGGGTCGAGCTGGAGCTGGACCTCGACCTGCGGGTCGAGCTGTCCGCCTGGCGGCCGCCGGGGCACCATCCGAGCCGTCCGCCGCACCCGGGCAAGCCCCCGCGGCCGTGTCCGCCGCCGCCCTGCCCCAAGCCGACCCCCACGCCGACGCCCAAACCGACGCCGACGCCGACGCCCACCCCGACGCCCACGCCCACCCCGACGCCCACCCCGGCTCCGACGCCCACCCCGGAGCAGAGCACCCCGCCGCCGCCTCCTCCGCCGCCCAAGCCGGCGCCCCGGCCCGCGAAGCCCACCCCGGCGCCGACCCGCCCGACGCCCCAGGCGGTCGTCCCGGTACCGGAGACCAGCCCGCCGGCGCCGCCCCCGCGGCCGGCCCCCAAGCCGATCCGGCTGCCGCCGCCCGCCCCCGTGGCCGAGGCGAAGCGGCACCAGGGCACCCCGCCGACCACCACGATGCTGCTGGTCACGGTGCCGGCGGTGCTCGCCGCCGCCGCGCTCAAGCCCCGCTCCGGGTCCTCCCGCGGCGGCCGGAGCAGCCGGTCCTGACCGGTCCTGACCGGTCCTGGGCCGGCACCCCCACCGCTGACCACCGATCACCTGGACAGGAGCTTTGTCATGTCGGAATGGCTCGCCCTCGCGATCGCCATGCTTGCGACGTGCGCCGTCGTCGTGGCGGTCGTCATGCTGAGACACCGCCGGGTCACCGAGGACGACGACCCGACCGAGACCCCCGACGTCATCGAGTACATGACGATGATGATCGGTGTGGTCTACGCGATCGTCCTCGGCCTCGCCATCGCGGGCGTCTGGGAGGCCCGCAGCGCCGCCCAGGACGACATCCTCCGGGAGGCCCAGTCGCTGCACGAGGTGAGCGAGCGGGTGCAGGTCTACCCGGCCGACTACCGGGACAAGATCCGCTCGGACGTGAACGCCTACGTCACCTTCGTGGTCGACACCGAATGGGCGTACATGAAGTCGAACGGCGAGATCTCGCCGCGCGGCACCGAGCTGCTGCAGCAGCTGCGCGCGGACGCCGCCGCGCGCACCCCGCAGAACGACCTGGAGGCGCAGACCTACCAGCCGATGATGGACCGGATCGCGATCGTCGACGAGACCCGCAACTCCCGTGGCCAGAGCACCGGCCCGACCATGCCCGGGGTGGTCTGGTTCGGCCTGATCGTGGGCGCGCTGGTGACCGTGGGCATGATCTTCACGCTGCAGATCCGGCGCTCCGGCCGCGAGCTGTTCCTGGCGGGGACGTTCAGCGCGCTGATCGGCTTCCTGCTGTTCCTGATCTGGGACTTCGACGACCCGTTCGGGCGCGGCATCTCGGTCACCACCCAGCCCTTCCTGGACCTCTTCCCGACCATCGGCGGGGGCTGACGGGGTCGGACGGCCGACCGGTGGTGAGGGGCGCGCGGCCTGCCGCGCGCCCCTCACCGTTCTCTGCCCAGGTCGAGCCCGGGCGGCCGAATGGGTCATCTTTCACATGACGGACAAATCACCGCAGTGGATCGCACCGACGCCGGCGATTCCCGTTCCGGTAGCGCGATATGACGGGCCGTCAGGCCGTCAGCCGCCGCCGCGTGGTCGAGCGCCGCATCCGGCCGGGGCTAGACTGGGAGAAGTTGTGCAGGCACCTCGTTCGGTGAGGCGTCGCCACGGACACAGGCCACTGACCCCACGACGTCGAGAGACGCCCAGGTTCAGGACAGGTCTCCCCGGCCTAAGGGGTGACCCCAAGTGGCTGCACCCCCGGGTGCTACGCCGTGGCGTGCCAAAGCTCTGACGAGTTCAGGGGTGCCCACCCGGTCCGCGGGCGTGTCCGCAGGAGTCCGGGGGTCTCTCCTGTGTGCCGTGTTCCGGCGCCCCCCGCGGGCGCCCGACGGCGAGGAGGTGAGAGCAGTGGAGTGCAGTAGTCCGGGCCGAAGTCGGCCCCACCCCGGGACGGCCTCGTCCGTTCCCCGCTCCTCGCGCCCTGCCTGCCTCGTGCTTCCCGCACCCCAACGCGCCTCCCGACGCTGACCCACCCGGTCCGCACGGACACCCGCGCGGGTGCCGGACCACGGCCGGGGCGCCCCCACCCGCCCGTCCGGCTCCGCTGCCGGCCGCATCCGCCGGCCGCGTCACCGGGGCCAGGGGCGGACACCGATCCGTGGAGGTTCCTGCCATGTCCGACTGGCGAGTGCGCGCGGTGCGCGCCGGCAAGCGCCCGTTCAGCCGTCCCGCCGAGCCCGCCCCCGCGGTCGCGGTGCTCGCGCCCGAGCACTCGATGGACCCGCGCACCGAGCACCGGACCGAGCCGATCTCGCTGGAGCGCTCGGTGGTGGACGCCGCGGTCTACCGCGACGGGCACCGGATCGAGCAGCCGACCAGCCTGTCCGAGATCTACCAGCAGGTACCCGGCAAGCCCGGCACGATGACCTGGATCGGACTGTTCCGGCCCGCCGAGGAGCAGCTCACCGAGGCCGCCGAGCGCTTCGGGCTGCACGAGCTGGCCGTCGAGGACGCCATCGTCGCCCACCAGCGCCCCAAGCTGGAGCGCTACGGCGACACCCTGTTCGTGGTGCTGCGGGCCGCCCGCTACCTGGACGACGACGAGGAGGTGGACTTCGGCGAGATCCACCTGTTCGTCGGCCCGGACTTCGTGCTCACGGTCCGCCACTCGCAGTCCCCCGACCTCTCCACGGTCCGCCGGCGGCTGGAGGACGACCCGGAGCTGCTGGCGCTCGGCCCGGAGGCGGTGCTGTACGCCGTCCTGGACGCGGTGGTCGACGGCTACGCCCCGGTCATCGCGGGGCTCCAGCACGACATCGACGAGATCGAGACGGAGGTCTTCGGCGGCGAGCCCGGCGTGTCCCGGCGGATCTACGAGCTCTCCCGAGAGGTGATCGAGTTCCAGCGGGCGACCCGTCCGCTGCTGGACATCATGGCCAGCCTGGAGGCCGGCTTCGGGAAGTACGGCACCGACCAGGAGCTTCAGCGCTACCTGCGCGACGTCGCCGACCACGCCACCACGGCCGCCGAGCGGGTCGACGGCTTCCGGCAGATGCTGCAGAACATCCTCACCGTCAACGCGACCCTGGTCTCGCAGGCGCAGAACGAGGAGATGAAGCAGCTGGCCGAGGCCGGCCACGCACAGAACGACGAGATCAAGAAGATCTCCTCGTGGGCCGCCATCCTCTTCGCCCCGACCCTGATCGGCACCGTCTACGGCATGAACTTCGACACCATGCCCGAACTCCACTGGGCCTTCGGCTACCCGTTCGCGATCGGCCTGATGGCCCTGGTCTGCGCCACCCTCTACCTGGTCTTCAAGCGCCGCGACTGGTTGTGACCGCCACTGCGGGCGCGCACCGGGGTCGAGGGCCGCGGGCGGGCGTCAGAGCCAGTCGTTGCGGCGGAACGCCCGCAGCACGTACCCGCAGACCACCACGATCAGCAGCAGTGCGGCGGGGTAGCCGAAGGTCCAGTGCAGCTCCGGCATGTGGTCGAAGTTCATGCCGTAGATCCCGACCACCATGGTCGGCACCGCGACCAGGGCGGCACCGGCGCTGATCTTGCGCATGTCGGTGTTCTGCTGGAGCGAGAGCCGGGCGACGCTGGCGTCCAGGATGCCGGAGACCAGCTCGTCGAAGGAGGCGATCCGCTCCTTGGCCTGGAGGTGGTGATCGGCGACGTCGCGCAGGTAGGCGCCGATGCCGGCCGGCACCTCCGGCAGCGAGCCGTCCGCCAGCCGGCGCAGCGGCGGGCCGAGCGGCACCACGGCGCGCTTGAACTCCAGCAGCTCCCGCTTGAGCTGGTAGATCCGCCCGATGTCGTCGGTGCGCTCGGGCGAGAAGACGGCGGTCTCCAGCTCCTCGACGTCCCGCTCGAAGGCGTCCGCCACCTCCAGGTACCGGTCCACCACGTGGTCGGCCACCGCGTGCAGCACCGCCGTCGGCCCGAGTGCCAGCAGCTCGGGGGCGGCCTCCAGCTCCCGGCGGACACCGCCCAGGGCCGGGGCGCTGCCGTGCCGGACCACGATGGCGAACCCGGGGCCGGCGAAGACCATGACCTCACCGGTGTCGACGATCTCGCTGGTCGCGGTGACCTTGTCGTGCGCGACGTAGACGATCGTCTTCAGCACCAGGAACAGGGTGTCGCCGTAGCGCTCCAGCTTCGGCCGCTGGTGGGCCCGGACCGCGTCCTCCACGGCCAGCGGGTGCAGCTCGAAGGCCGCCGCGATCTCGGCGAACTGCTCGGCGGTGGGCTCGTACAGGCCGATCCAGACGAACCGGCCCGAGCGGTCCGCTATCAGATCCAGCGCGTGGGAGAGATCCACCGCCCCCGGCCGGCGGCGGCCGTCCTCGTACAGCGCGCAGTCCACGACCGCCTGCGAACCCACCACGCCACCGCCTTCCGGACCCGGCACCGCACCGTGGCCCCACGGCCCGCCAACCTACCCGGACCGGCCGGGCGCGGTGAACCACCCTCCCGGCGGCGTCCCGTCGCGGCCCTGTCACGGCGCGGCCCTGCCGCGGCGCAGCGCGGTCAGCGGCTCGGGAGCGGCTCGGCCGGCAGGTGCCAGCGGTTGCGGCGGTGCAGCTCCGCCAGGTCGTGCTGGAGCACGGGCCGCGGCACCGCGAGCACCGCGCATCCGGCCCGCCGCACGCAGTACCCGGTCACCGACGGGCGCAGGCCACGGCGCAGCAGGCCACCGCCCGCGCCGACCACCAGCAGGTCGCCGGGCCGGTCCGCGGTCCGGACCAGGACGTCGCCGGCGTCGCCGCGGACCGCCTCGGCGGTCAGCCGGACCCCGCTCGGCGCGCCGCCGAAGGCCGCGTCCAGCGCCTCGGCCAGCCGGCCGACCGCGGCCTCCCGCCAGAACGGGAGCAGGGGCGGGCAGGGGGCCCGCCGGTAGGCGAGCTCGCCGCCCTGCGGAGCCCAGGCGAGCACCGCGAGGACCTCGGCCCGGCGGCCGGCCGCCTCGGCGCGGGCGGCCTCGGCGACCGCCCGGTGCAGAGCCGCCAGGCTGCCCAGCGATCCGCTGACACCCACCACGATCCGGTGGCCGCCGTCCTGCTGCCCGTCCATGTCGGTTCCGTTTCCTCGGTCGAGTCGGTCGGCTCCCAGCCAAGTGCCGGCCGGGGCGCCCGGGCCCGGTGTTGACGCCTTGCTGACGGCGCGGACCGCCGTTCGAACGCTTCCCTGACGCCGCCGCCCGCCCCCGGGCGCCGACGCGCGCGCGCCGCGCTCCGATGACAGGCTGGCTGCCAGCGACCCTCGAAGGGAGTCTCATGCTCACCACCCGATTCGTTCCCGGCTCCCCGTGCTGGCTCGACCTCGGCGCGCCCGACGTCGGTGCGGCCACGGCCTTCTACACCGCGGTGTTCGGCTGGGAGCCGCAGGACTACGGCCCGGAGGCGGGCGGGTACACCGCCTTCCGCCAGAACGGCAAGACGATCGCCGCGGTCGGCGCGCTCAGTGAGGACGGCGCCCGGTCGGCCTGGATGCTCTACTTCGGGACCCCGGACGCCGAGGCCGCCGCGGAGACCGTGCGGCGCCTGGGCGGTACCGTGCGGCTCGCCCCGACGGACGCGGGCGAGGAGGGGCGGCTGGCCCAGTTCACCGACCCGCAGGGCGGCCAGTTCGCGGTCTGGCAGGCCGGCAGCACGGCGGGCCTGGAGGCCACGGACGAGCCCGGCACGCTGTCCTGGACGGAGCTCTACACCACCGACGCGGAGGCGGCCAAGTCCTTCTACGGCGAGCTCTTCGGCTGGCAGGCCGCGCCGATGCCGATGCCGGGCGACGAGGGCACGTACTGGCTGCTGACCCCCGCCGGGCTCCCGCAGGATCGGATGCACGGCGGCCTGATGCAGCTGCCCGCGGAGCACCTCACGCTCAACGGCGGGCGGCCGTACTGGCACCCGGTGTTCGCGGTGGCGAACACCGACGCGACCGTCGCCAAGGTCACCGAGCACGGCGGCAGCGTGCAGATGGGCCCGGCGGACGTGCCCGGGGTCGGCCGGCTGGCGGTCTGCGTCGACCCCTCCGGCGCGGACTTCGTGGTGCTCGAGCCGGCTCCGCCGAGCTGACCGGCCGGGCCGGCTCCGGTGCGCCACCGCCACAGCTTCCGCCTGGACCGGGCGGGGCACGCGGTCCAGGTGAACATCCGCTCCGGCCTGCTCACCGAGACCGAGCTGCTGGTGGACGGGCGGGAGATCGCCTTCCACCGCGAGCGTGGCCCCGGTGCGCTGCCGAGGACGCTGGCCGGCGCCCATCCGGACCGGCCCGACGCGCCCTACCTGGTCCGGATCGACCGCCCGGCGCCCGGCTCCGCCGTGCTCCGCTGCGAGCTGGAGTTCGGCGGCCGCCGGCTGCCCATGGCGGAGTGCACCGCGACGCCGTGAACGCGGGCCCGGCGCCGCGTTCACCGCGTCACCGCGTCACGGGGTGAGCGTCCACTTCTGGTTGCCGCCGCCGGTGCAGGTCCAGATCTGCGCGGCGGTGCCGTCGGCCGAGTTGTTCCCGGTCACGTCCAGGCACTTGCCGGCCGGCGGGTTGACCACGTCATGGGTGGTCGGGTTGTACGCCCACTGCTGGGCGCCGGTGCCGTTGCAGTCCCACAGCTGGACCTTGGTGCCGTCCGCGGTGCCGGCCGAGGCGACGTCCAGGCACTTGCCGAGCGCGCGGATCGTACCGTCGGTGCCCACCGTCCAGCGCTGGGCGGGCGTCCCGTTGCAGCCGTAGAGCTGGACCTTGGTGCCGTCGGCGGTGCCGGCGGCGGCCACGTCCAGGCACTTGCCGGCCAGGCCGGTGAGGCTGCCGGTGCTGGGGCCGCCGCTGCCGGCCGTGCTGACCCGGACGTAGTCCACCACGAGCTGCTGCGGGAAGGCGGTGGAGCCGTCCGGGTCGCCGGGCCAGTAGCCGCCGACGGCGAGGTTGAGGATCACGAAGAACGGCTTGTTGAACACCCAGCTGCGGCCGCCCAGGTCGGCGGGGGTGCGGCGCTGGTAGACGGTGCCGTCCACCGACCAGCTGATCGAGTCCGGTGCCCAGTCGACCGCGAAGGTGTGGAAGGCGTCCGCGAACGCCTGGCCGCCCGGCAGCGTGTAGCCGGCACCGATGCCGCCGCTGCCGGAGTACCCGGGGCCGTGGATGGTGCCGTGCACCGAGCCCGGCTCGAACCCGACGTTCTCCATCACGTCGATCTCACCGCTGTTCGGCCAGCCGACCTGGCCGATGTCGTCGCCGAGCATCCAGAAGGCCGGCCACATGCCCTGCCCGCGCGGGATCTTCATCCGGGTCTCGACGTGCCCGTAGGCCTGGGCGAACCGGCCGGAGGTGTTCAGCCGGGCCGAGGTGTACTGGCAGGTGCCGTACCAGCACTGGTAGTTGGCGGGGTTCTCGCGGCGGGCCGTGATCACCAGGTGGCCCTGGCCGTCCAGCGCGGCGTTGGCGTTGCCGGCGGTGTAGTACTGCCGCTCGTGGTTGTTGACGTTGTCGCCGGTCTCGACCTGCCACCGGGCGCCGTTGACTGCGGCGCCCGCCGGGCCGTCGAAGTTGTCCTCGAAGTTCACGGCCGCCGCCGCTGCCGCCGGGGCCGCGACCGGGGCCGCGGCCACCGGGTCGGGGGCCCAGCCGAGCGCGGTGGCGATGGCTGCGGCCACAAGAAGTGTGGCCCAGAAGGGTCGTCGACGGGTCGCTGAGGACATCGGGCATCGCCTCGATCCGGTCGTGAAGAAACGCCAACCCGCAGGCGGCGAAGGAGGATTGACGGTCTCCTCGGCAGGAGTCGGGTCGGGTGCCGGTCCAGACCTGTCTTCAGGAAGTGAACTCCGATGACCAATCCCTGTCAATAAGTTGCACACCGGCCGACATCACGGCCTCCGCCCGACCGGCGGCCGCGCACCACTAGGCTGGGGCCGCACGGAGCCGGATCCCCGAGAAGGCGGCAGATGGACCACGCCAGGAGGCGCGCGATCGCGGAGCGGCTCGAGGCACACGCCCCCGAGCGCGCGTGGGCCACGGAGATCAGCGGGGGCGAGATCATCGTGCTGATGAGCCGCGGCAACCTGCACGAGCTGACCAGGTATCACCTCACCAGGCAGCTGGCCCGCCAACCGGGCGGTTCCGGCGGGGATCTGATCGCCCATGGCGGGGCCGACGTCGAGGACCAGGAGTCCGGGATCAGGCGCCGCCCGGACGTCATGGTGCTTGCGGAGAGCGCCTTGGCGACGGGCGACGCCGTCCACCCCCGCGAGGTGATCACGGTGGTCGAGGTGGTCTCCGAGTCCAATCCGGAGAACGACTACGAGGGCAAGATGCGCGACTACCCCACGATGGGCATCCCGCACTACCTGATCATCGACCCCCGCAACGGCACCGGACTGGTCCTCTCCCTGCCGCGCGACACCCCCGAGGGCCGCCGATACGGCACCCGGCGCGAGTTCCGGTTCGGCGAGCGGGTCGGGGTCGGTGCGTACGAGATCGACACCGTCGGCTTCTTGACGTACCCGAACGCGCTCCGGGGCGGGCCTTGATCACAAGCTAGTTGAAGCGTAAACTACTTCTGTAGCCCGGACCCCGGCGATGGGCGTCGGATCACCCGCAGCAGGAGGCACCACCATGACGGTCAGCGTGACGGACAACCCGGAGCGGTCCCGGTTCGAGGTCTCGGACGAGGGTGAGCTCGCCGGGTTCGCCGAGTACCACCGCTCCGAGGGGGAGATCGCCTTCATCCACACCGAGATCGACCCGGCCTTCGGCGGTCGGGGCCTCGGCGGGGAACTGGCTCGTGCCGCCCTCGACTCGGCCCGCGAGCAGGGCCTCGCGGTCCTGCCGTACTGCCCGTTCATCCGCGGCTGGCTCGGCAAGCACCCCGAGTACGCCGAGCTGGTGCCGGCCGACCGGCGCCACCGCTTCGGCCTGTGAGCACGCGCTCGGGAGGGACCTCGGGAGGGATGGAGATGGACAGCACCACCACGTACGCCCGCGCGGCCGCCGCGGTCGCCACCAGCACCGGCGAGGACTACCGGGTGGAGGTCCGCACCGGCCGGCACCGGCTCGCCGCGGACGAACCGGAGTCGGCCGGGGGCGCCGACACCGCGCCCACCCCGATCGGTCTGCTGCTCTCCGCGGTGGGCTCCTGCACCGCGATCACCCTGCGGATGTACGCGCACCGCAAGGACTGGGCGCTGGAGACCGTACGGGTGCACCTGGGGTACGAGAAGGGCTCCGACCGGACGGCCCGGATCACCCGGCGGATCGACCTGGTCGGCGACCTGGACGAGGCGCAGCGCGCCCGGCTGCTGGACATCGCCGAGCGGACCCCGGTGACCCTCGCGGTCCGCGGCGGCACGCCGATCGTGCCGCTCGACCCGCACCCGACGACCCAGGAGGCCGGTGGCCATGAGTGACCTCGCCCCCCGCGAGCCCGCAGCCGCCCCGCCCACCGTCCGCGGTGGGCGCGAGGAGGTCGGCGCGCACCCCGTCCGGGAGTTGCTGGCCCCTCGGGAGACCGCGCTCGGCGGCAGCACCGTGGTCCGCCGGCTGCTGCCGAACCTGGGCCGGCGGATGGTCGGCGCCTGGTGCTTCGTCGACCACTACGGCCCGGACGACATCGCCGACCAGCCCGGCATGCAGGTCCCGCCGCACCCGCACAT
>NZ_JBFAQT010000065.1:0-20885 GCF_040678895.1 Kitasatospora sp. NPDC049258 | reverse complement strand
GCTACCTCGCCTACGCCCACATCGACAACCCCCACACCGACCCCACCACCTACCACCACCAACTCACCCACACCTACGCCCAGGAAACCGGCCTCACCCACCCCACCCTCCCCTGGCACGCCCTCCGCACCCCCATCGCCGACCTCGCCACCACCCTCGCCCACACCACCGGCGCCCTCGGCAAAATCGCCATCGACGTCCAAACCCTCAACCGCACCGAAATCGCCGAACTCACCGAACCCACCACCACCGGCCGCGGCACCTCCTCCGCCATGCCCCACAAACGCAACCCCGTCCTGTCCACCCTCATCCGCTCCGCCGCCCTCCAGATCCCCGCCCTCACCACCACCCTCACCCAATGCCTCCTCACCGAGGACGAACGCTCCGCCGGCACCTGGCACGCCGAATGGCACCTCCTACGCGAAACCCTCCGCCTCACCGGCGGCGCCGCCCACACCGCCGCAGAACTCACCGAAGGCCTCCAACCCCACCCCCACCGCATGCGCACCAACCTCGACCTCACCGCCGGCCAGATCGTCTCCGAACACCTCACCGCCCACCTCACCCCCCACCTCGGCAAAACCACCGCCAAAAACCTCCTCACCCACGCCTCCACCACCGCCCACCACACCGGCCGACCCCTCCCCCACGTCCTCGCCGACCACCCACAGATCACCGAACACCTCACCCCCGACCAACTCACCCACCTCTGCGACCCCACCACCTACACCGGCGCCGCACCCACCCTCGTCGACCACGCACTCGACGAGCGTCGGCCGGCCGGCCCCGCACCCACCGACCCCCCGCACGACCGGCCCTGACCTCCAGGGCCCGATGCCCCCGGCCACCCGGTCGGGGGCATCGGCGCGCTCCGGACCCGTCCGGCGCGCCGCCGGGCGGGGCGCCGCCCGCGCAGCGGTGTGCCGGTAGCGTCCGGAGGTGGGAGCGTGGTGGCAGCACACACGCGGAGCGACAGGAACGGTGGGCGGCCCCGTGGACGAATGGGCGCAGGCGATGCGGCTGCTGTTCCCCGGCTCGGAGTTGAGCCCCCCGGACCGGCGGGCCTTCGAGGCCCTGGACTCGGCCGCCGGCGTCTCGCCCGGCCCGCACCCGGCCGTGACCACGCCCGAGCCGGGGCGGGCGGTGGACCAGGACCGGCTGCCGCCGCTCGGCGCCGACCTGGACGAGCTGTCCCCCGCGGCGCTCGGGATCGTGCCCGAGGTGGTCGAGCGGGTCCGCCGGATCACCCTGCTGTGCGGACTGCCGTTCGCCGCGGTGGCCCGCGATCCGGGCCTGTCGCTGATGCCGGAGTACGGCCTGCCGGGCACCGTCGCGTTCTCCTTCCACCCCTCGCGCCGGCTGGACGACGTCACCGGCAGCCTGGAGGGCGAGCTCGGCCCCGCCATGCCGCTGTGGGAGGCGCTGGTGGGCGGGATGGGTCTGCGGCTGCTGCCCGCGCTGCTGCGGGCCGGCGGCCTGGACGTGCGGCCCGGCTGGTCCGGCGGCGAGGAGCTGATCTGGGGGCTGGCCCGGCCGCTGCCGCTGCCGCCGGCGCTGCCCCAGCCGCTGCCGGCCGGCGCCACCGCGCTGACGGCCGGGCCCGGCCCGGGACCGCGGCTCGACCCGCTGGTGACCGCCCGGGTGCGCCAGCTCGCCCGGCTGTGCACGCTGCCGTTCGCCGAGGAGCCGGACGGCGTCGGCATCCGGCTCGCCCCGGCCACCGGCCACACCGGCCGCACGACCGTCGGCTACCTCGCCCCGCGCCCGCTGCGGGACGCCGCGGCGGTGGATCCGGGCGGCGCGGCGGCCGCCCTGCTGGAGGTGCTGGAGGAGACCACCGACGAGCTGCTGCTCACCCTGCTGACGGCTGCCGGCCTGGATGTCCGGCGCGAGCGGGAGACCCTGGAGCTGGTGGTGCACGGCATCGCCGGCCCACCGCCGCTCGGCCCCTGACGCCACCACCACCGCCACCGTCGCCACCGCACCCCTGGCCGGGACGGCGTCAGGCCCCCGGCGCGGGGGCGGCGCCGGGGGCCTGACGGGCAGGGGTGGGCCCGGGGTGGGCCCGGGGTGGGATCAGTCGCGGATCACCGTCTTGGTCCGCATCAGGAACTCGCCGAGGTAGCTGTCGTGCGGCACCCCCGGACGGATCCAGTAGGTCGGGTGGTCGCCCCGGTAGACGTTGCTGATGCTCGGCTCGTCCAGCAGCCGGTCCACCAGGGCGTCGTCGCCGCTGAGCACGGTGACCACCAGGCTGTCGCGCAGCACAGCCGTCCCCGCCTCGGCCGTCCAGGGCCCCACCCACACGCAGGGGAAGGGGAGTTCGATGCCGGCCTGGTCGGCGTCCGGCCGGTCCAGCTGGTGCACGGCGGGCCGCAGCACGGCGCTGCCGTCGCCCAGCTCGCCGACCACGCCGTCGCCGCCGAGCCAGGCCTTGGTGCCCTTGGCCCGGGCGAGCAGGAACGACTCGATGCCCTGGGCGGCCGCCAGCGGCTGCACCGCGAGCACCGCCTTCTCGTCCTCGGGCGGCAGGCTGGGGATGGTCTCCAGCCGCTCCGCGATCGCCTCGGCCAGCGGGCCCGGGTCGCCCTCCACCAGCACCGTGGTGGCGTTGATGCAGGCCACCCCGCCCTGGTGGCTGATCGAGTCGACGATGGTGTCCAGGTGCTCGCGCCAGTCGGTGTCGGCGGTGATCAGGATCTTCGACCGGCCCGGGCCCTGCGGCAGGATGTTGCTGCCCGCGTACTTGCGGACCACCTCGTCCCCGCCGTAGACCAGCCCGAGGTCCGCCCCGCGCAGCACCTCGTCGGCGCCCGCGTGGTCGGTGGGCAGCAGCATCACCTGGTCGTCGCCGAAGCCGGCCAGCCGCAGCGCGGTGACCAGCCGGTGCGGGGTGAACGGCTCGCGCCGCGAGGGCCGGACGGCGACCCGGTAGCCGAGCGCCAGGGCCTCCAGCCAGAGCGAGTGCGGGCCCGGGTGGTTGCCGGCGGCGTGCACCGCGAACACCTGGCCGCGGCGGGTCCAGACCGCGCTGCCGCGCCGGGTGGCGTCGGAGCGCCAGTCGCTGACCGCCCCGGCCGGCTGGGCCTGGTAGGCGGCGAAACCGGCCTGCTCGGCGGCGTCCTCGATGGCCGCGGTGGCCTCCCGGACGACCGAGATCGGCACCCCGGAGACCCGGGCGACGGTGTGGCGGTACTCCTCGTAGCCGAGGCCGTCGATGGTCTCCTCGGCGAAGATCCGCCCGGCCCGGGCCAGCGCCGCGATCCGCTCCTCGGCCGGCAGGCTGTCGGCCTTGCGCAGGGCGGCCATCGCCCGGGTGACGAACAGCGTGGGGACCAGGCCGAGTTCGGCCACCGGGCGGCCGGTGACGTCGGGCACCACGGTCCGGTTGCGGGACCTGAAGGACCCGTTCGGGCCGAGTGCGTCCAGCGCGATCAGCGCATCGCTCTCCTGCCGGGCCATCTAGTACACCCCCTCGATCACGGTCTCGTTGTCGAACTCCTGGACGGGGGCGATGTCGGCGACCGAGTCGCCGATCTGCCCGGGCAGCGGCTCGATCCGCAGGCCGGTGTCGCGCTCCAGGTTGTTGGGCATCAGCAGGCTCTTGCTGACGTGGTGCATGACCACCTGGCCGCGCTCGCCGTAGCCGACGCTCTCCCCGGTGGCCGGGTCGATCACGCCGAAGCTCATGTACGGCGAGTAGGGGTCGTAGATGCACGGGTCGTCGTCGGTCAGGCCGTGCCGCTCGCTGGCGTTGCCGAGGATCATGGTGGAGCCGTAGCCGCTGTACAGCACGGCGTTCGGGAAGACCTCGGTGCGGTAGAGGTGACGGGTGTCCGGGTCCATCTGGGTGCCGACCCAGTTGATCGCCTTCACCTTCTCGTCCACCAGCTTGGCCAGGTCCTCGCGCCGGGCGATCCGCTCCAGCACCGGCGGGGTGCACATCAGCACCCCGATGTCCTGGGTCTGGAGCAGGTAGCCCACCTGGTCGACGATGTGCTCGGCGTAGGCGCCGGCCTCGGCGACCTTGCCCTCGGAGATCAGCTTCTTGACCCAGCGCGGGTCGAGGTCGACGGTGAAGGACAGGCCGCCGCGCACGGCGGTCTGCTGCTTGATCACGTCACCGACCATGTGCGGGCCGTTGGGCGCCACGGTCAGCCAGTTGACGCCCTGCGGCACGCCGTGGCCGTCCAGCTGGGCGCTGCTCCAGGCGAGCAGCTTGTCCAGCCAGTCGCGCAGCAGCACGATCCGCTTGGGGGCGCCGGTGGTGCCGCCGCTCTCGTAGACGCCGACCACCTCGGGGCGGTCGCCGTAGCCGCGCGGGATCAGGTCCTCGGCGCGCACGTGGCGCAGCTCGTTGGCCAGGTTGGGGAAGCGGGTCAGGTCCTGGTAGGTGCGGATGTCGGTGAGCGGGTCGAAGTCGAGGCCGGCCGCCCGCTCCAGCCAGAACGGCGAGCCGGTCTCGGGGGAGAAGTGCCAGCGCATGGCGGCGCGGAGGAACTCCTCCGGGTCGGGCTGGGCGTCGAAGGGCAGGTCCAGCACCGGATCAGCAGCGGGCGACACAACGGTTCCTTCCAACGGTTCGGGGAGAGCGGGGCCTTGCGGGAGCAGGAGCCTTGCGGGAGCAGGGGGCCCTACGGGCGGTCGGTGCCCGAGGGGTTGTCGATGGCGTAGCGCCAGCAGCCGTCCGGGCCGCGGCGGGCCACGTCGGTGGCGGTGCCCCGGTCGCACACCGGGGTGCCGTCCGGGGCGGTGCCCTCGATCAGGTAGTCGCCGATCAGCAGGGCGAGGTCGCCCAGCACGTAGGCGTGCCGCAGGGTGAGCCGGATCGGGATGCCGAGGGCGAGGAACTCCGCGTTGGCGGCCCGCCGTTCGTCGCCGCTGACGGTGTGGCCGGGGCGGGTGACGAACAGCGCCCCGGGCTCGAAGAGCCGGTCCACGGCGGCCAGGTCGCCGGCGTTGAAGGCCTCGGCGAAGGCGTACGGCAGGTCGGCGGCCTCGGTCGGCAGGGTGCGGGCGGCGGTGGTCATCGCCGCTCAGCCGGTCTGCACGCCGGCGGTCGCGCCGGCGACCTGCGGCGGGCTCGGCAGCCGGTCGAGGCTGAAGCCGAAGTGGGTCTTGTAGGCGGCCAGCACGGCCGCGTCGTCGGCGAGTTCCTCGTTGGAGCGGTCCCGCCCGGCCGCCACCGAGAGCTGGTTGCCCTTGAGGGTGATCCGGCCGTCCTCGGTCCGCAGCGAGCAGAACACGTCCTGAAGGAACGGGGATTCGGGCGAGGTGCGCCACCACCACAGGGTGGGGGCGAAGTCGTCCAGCCGGGTCGGCCGGTCGTCCAGCCGGTACAGCGGCTTGCCGTTCAGGTGGATGTCGACGCCGCCGCCGGGCGCGTCGAACAGCTGGTAGGTGCCGTCCGGGTCCTGCTGCGGCTCGCGGGAGTCCAGCAGCAGCGGGTGCCGGCTGTTGCGGCCGAAGCCGACGTCCACCAGCCAGGTCACGCCGTCGAGTTCGACCTTCAGGGCGAGGTGGCACAGGGCCGGCCCGTAGACCCCGCCCGGGCGGAAGACCCGGCCGGGCAGGATCTCGACCTGGTAGCCGAGCGCCTCCAGCAGGAACGAGAAGGCCGGGTTGACCTCGTAGCAGCCACCGCCGCGGTGCTGCCGGACGATCTTGTCCAGCACCCGCTCGTCCATGTGGATCTGCTCGTCGAGGTGGTAGCCGAGGTTCTCGAACGGCACCGACAGGACGTGCCGCTCCTGCAGGTGCCGCAGGCCGTCGAGGTCGGCCCGCTCGGGCCGCTGGGCGCCGATCCGGCGCAGGTAGTCGTCCACCTGGGTGTCGTCCATCACCGTCTCCTTCGCAGTGGGTGGGGTCTTCGGGGTGTGCGGCCGCAGCTGCGCCGCAAGGGGGTGTGCGGCCGCGGCTGTGCGGCCTGAGGTGTGCGGCTGCGCCGTCACCAGCGCAGCAGGGCCAGGCCCATCGCCATCCCGCCGCCGAACCCGGCCAGCAGGATCAGGTCCCCGGGGCTCAGCTCGCCGGCCCGGGCGGCCTGGTCCAGGGTGATCGGGACGGAGGCGGAGCCGGTGTTCCCGAATTCCTCGAATGTGGTGCAGGTCCGGCCCGGCCCGAGGCCGAGTTCGGCCGAGAGGCTTTCCAGCATCCGGCCGTTCGCCTGGTGCGGTACGAACCGGGCGAGTCGGTCGGGGGAGGTGCCGGCGTCGGCGAGGAATTCCCGGACCGCGCCGGGGACGTTCTCGGCGACGAAGTCGCGGACGCCGCGGCCGTTCATGGTGAAGTAGTGCAGACCTTCGGCGACCGTCCGGTGCGAGGCCGGCAGCCGGCTGCCGCCGGCCGGTACCTCGATCAGCTCGCGGTCGGCGCCGAAGCTGGCCAGCCGGGTGGCGGCCACCTCCCCGCCGCGGGACGGGCCGAGCACCACGGCGCCCGCTCCGTCGCCGAACAGGATGGTGGTCCGCCGGTCGGCCGGGTCCAGGATCCGGGAGTACACGTCGGCGCCGATCACCAGCGCGTGGCCGTCGGTGCCGTGCAGGATCCGCTCCGCCGTGGTCAGCGCGAAGACGAAACCGCTGCACACGGCGTTGACGTCGAAGGCGGCGGTGCCCGGCGCCGCGCCGAGCTCGTCGGCGACCACGCAGGCGGTGGGCGGCTGCGGGGAGTCGGGGGTGGAGGTGGCCACCACGATCAGCGAGATGTCGGCGGCCCGCAGACCGGCGCTCTCCAGCGCGGCCCGGGCGGCGATGACCGCGAGGTCGGAGGTGGCCTCGTCCGGCTTGGCCCGGCGCCGGTTGCGTATTCCGGTCTTGGCGTGAATCCATTCACCGGTGACGCCGGCGGGCTCTCCCACCTCGTCATTGGTGATGACGTGCGCCGGAAGGTACGAGCCGGTTCCGAGTACGGCGATCGCGGCAGAACGCCGGATTTCCCGGTCAATCCCCGTCGTGATCATTGTTGAATTCCCCTCGTTTTCCGCGGGCTCATCCGTCATCGATCGTCCCGTGCCGGGAACTGCCGGAGCAAAGCCCTCGATCCGACCTTGTCAGGTAAATCAATGGGGGTGGTGCCGGCCGCCGCCGGGGCGGCCGGCACCCCCGTCAACCGAGCGCCGGGCCGAGGCCGGCCAGGGCCGCCAGGGCCGCCAGGGCGCCCGGAGCGGCCACGGCGGCCGGGCCGGGCGGCCCCGCGGTGGTGGCCTCCAGGTCGAAGACCAGCCGCTCGGTGGGCGGGTAGCCGATCAGCTCGGCCGCCCGGGTGGGCAGCGGCTGCCGCAGGGCGTCCTCGGACTCCCACAGCTGCACCGCGCCCCAGCGCCCGCGCTCGCGGTCGGCGATCCAGGTCTTCAGCACCAGCCCCTCGACCCCGGCCCAGCGCTCGACGGCCTCCTCCCGCAGGAACTCCCGCAGCGAGTCGACGGTCTGCGCCGAGCCGGCCAGGTCCCACCAGGCGATGACGACCTTCACCGGGCCACCACCGCGCCCGCCCCGAGCACCTCGGCGATCATCGTGCCGACGATCCGGACCCCGTCCTGGGTCAGCACCGACTCGGCGTGGAACTGCATGCTGGCGAAGTGCGGCCCGCGCAGCGCGTGCACCTCGCCGCTCGCGGCGTCCCGGCTGATCTCCACCGTGCCGATCCCGGGGGCCTCGAAGCGGTCGGCCCCTGCGACGGCCGAGAAGGTGTTGTAGTACCCGACCCGCTCGCGGGTGCCGAACAGGTCGATCTCCCGCTGCACGCCCTGGTTGGGCACCTCCCGGCGCCGCAGGTCCAGCCCGAGGGTCAGGCTGAGCACCTGGTGGCTCAGGCAGACCGCGAGGAACGGCCGGCGCTCGGCCAGCAGCCGGCCGACGGCGGCGTGCAGGTGGGCCACCTTGGGGTGCTCCAGGTCGCCGGGGTCGCCCGGGCCGGGGCCCATCAGCACCAGGTCGTAGCCGTCGAAGTCGTACGGCTCGTCGAACCGGCGGACCGTCACCTCCAGGCCGAGCGAGCGCAGCTGGTGGTCGGTCATCGAGGTGAAGGTGTCCTCGGCGTCCACCACCAGCACCCGCCGGCCGGCCAGCTCCGGGTGCGGGCGCTCGCGCTCCGCGTCCGCGGCCAGCCAGAAGCCGGCGATGGTGCCGTTGCGCTGCTCCAGTGCCGCCCGCACGCTGGGGTGCGAGCCGAACCGGACCGGCCCGTCGGCCTCCAGGGCGGCCAGCAGCCCGGCCGCCTTGGCCCGGGTCTCGGCGACCTCGGAGAGCGGGTCGGAGTGGCGCACCAGGGTCGCCCCGACCCCGATCCGCACCCGCCCGCCGGCGTCGATGTCGGCGGTCCGGATCAGGATCGCGGAGTCCAGGCTGCGCCCGCCCCGCTCGTCCCGGCCGATCAGGGCGGCGATGCCGCTGTAGTAGCCGCGGCCCTGCGGCTCGTACTTGTTGATCACCCGGGCGGCGCTCTCCAGCGGGCTGCCGGTGACGGTGGGGGCGAACAGCGTCTCGCGCAGGATCTCGCGCGGGTCGCGGTCGGTGCGGCCCTCGATGAAGTACTCGGTGTGCGCGAGCCGGGCCATCTCCTTGAGGTACGGGCCGACCACCCGGCCGCCGGTGTCGCAGATCCGGGCCATCATCTTGAGCTCTTCGTCGACCACCATGTAGAGCTCGTCGGCCTCCTTGCGGTCGGCCAGGAAGTCCATCACCTCCGGCAGGCTGGGGCCGGCCGGCGGGTAGCGGTAGGTGCCGCTGATCGGGTTCATCACGGCGGTGCCGCCCTGCACGCTGATGTGCCGCTCGGGGCTGGCGCCGACCAGGGTCCGCTCGCCGGTGTGCACCAGGAAGGTCCAGTACGCGCCGGACTCCCGCTGCATCAGGCGGCGGAAGAAGGCGAGGGCGGCGGCCGGCCCGTAGTCGGTGATGTCGGCGACGAAGGAGCGCTTGAGCACGAAGTTGGCGCCCGCCCCCTGGCCGATCTCCTCGGCGATGACCCGGCGCACGGTGTCCGCGTAGGCCTCGTCCGAGATGTCGAAGTGCCCGCCGCCGAGCTGGATCCGCACGTCCGGGATCCGGGCCAGCACCTCCTCGACCGGGACGGCGGCCTGCTCGGCGACGGTCATCGCGATCAGCGGCGTGCCGTCGTCGGCCGCCTCGAAGCGGCGCTCGGCCAGTTGCCGGTACGGCACCAGGACCAGCACCTCGTGCTGCCCGGCCGGGCCGGTGTCGGACAGCGGGATGTCGGCCAGGGTCGTCGGCAGCGAGACCTCGCCGGCCAGCACGTCGACGGTGCCGGGCCCGGCGGTCTCCGGCCGGTGCAGCAGCGCGAAGGCGGGCGCGCGCCCGGCCAGCACTCTGCTCAGCAGGTCGGTCACGGCAGGATCTCCTTCGCGGTGCGGACCACGGCGCAGCGCTGGGCCGCGTACTCCAGCGCCATCCGGTGGTGGTCCTGGGAGAAGTCGGCGACGGCGTCGGCGACCAGGAAGGGCTGGATGTCGTTGGTGAAGGCCTCCACCGCCGTCATCAGCACCCCGACGTGCGCGTAGACGCCGCAGATCACCAGCTGGTCGCGGCCCGCGGCACGCATCCGCTCCAGCAGGTCGGAGCGGAAGAAGGCGCTGTAGCGCCACTTGGTGAGCACCCAGTCCCCGGGGCGCGGGGCCAGCGGGTCGACGATCAGCCGGTCGGCCGGGTCGACCCGCATGCCCGGGCCCCAGAAGTCGGCGAGCAGGCCGCGCTCCTCGGGCGACATGCCGCCGGGCTGTGCGGTGTAGGCCACCGGCACGCCGAGCGCCGCGAGGCGCTCGCGCACCAGGGTGGCGTTGCGCACCAGTTCGTCGCCCGGCCCCTCGGCCGGCAGCGGTGCCAGGAAGTAGCGCTGCATGTCGTGGACGAGCAGGACCGCGCGGTCCGGGTCCACCGTCCAGTCGGCGATGTTGGCGGGCAGTTCCCCCGCGGTCGGCATGGGGTACGGCGTGATGGCGGGGATGCCCGCCCGGGGCCGCTGTGCGGGGGACTGCGTTGCATGGGTGAGAGTGCTGCTAGGCACCGAGACTCGCGCCTCCGTCCACGGTCAGGTCGTGCAGGGTGATGTGGCCCGCCTCGTCCGAGAGCAGGAAGGCGACGGCGTTGGCGACGTCCGTCGGATCGGCGAGCTTGCGCAGCGGGATGCCCACCCGGTACGCGTCGGGGCGGCCCTCGATGGTGCCCGCGCGGCCGGAGTCGTCCTGCCACATCGAGCTGAGCATCGGGGTGTCGGTCGAGCCGGGGGCCACCAGGTTGCAGCGGATGCCGTGCTTGGCCACCTCCAGGCCGAGGCTCTTGGTGAAGAGCGTGGCGGCGGCCTTGGAGGCGGCGTAGGCGGCCATCTCGCTGCGCGGGGTGACGGCGGCGTTGGAGGCGACCGTGACGATCGCGCCCCGGCCGCGCGGCACCATCCGGTTGACCACCGCGCGGGACACGTGGAAGACGCCGTTCGCGTTGACCTCGAAGGTGGTCCGCCAGTCCTCGTCGGTGAAGGTGCGCACCTCGCCGAGGCGCAGCACGCCGGCCGCGTTGACCAGGTACTCGATCGGGCCGAGCCGCTGCTCGACCTCCTCGACGGCGGCGTCCACCGAGGCCGAGTCGGTGACGTCGGCCGGGAAGGCCACGGCGTGGATGCCGTCGGCGGCGAGCTTCTCGACCAGTTCGGCGAGGCGTTCGGCGTCCCGGTCCACGGCGGCCACCAAGGCGCCGCGTAGGCCCAGGGCCCGGGCGACGGCGGCGCCTATGCCGCCGGCCGCGCCGGTCACCAGGGCTGTCTTGTTCTCCATGGGTCGGACCTCCCTACGTGCCGGTCCCGGTTGGCGGGCCGGCTGGTGTGGTTGGGGATGTCCGCGATCCGTCGGTCAGCCATGCCAGGCCAGGGCCACGGACATGGCCTGGACCGGGTTGAGCCTCGGGTCGCAGAAACTCGTGTACCTGGCCCCGACCCCGTCGACCGCGGAGGCGTCGGCGACGCACTCGGTGACGTCGTCCGGGGTGGTCTCCAGGTGCAGGCCGCCGGCGGTGCCGCCGGCCGCGAGCACGGACTGCTGGAAGCCCTCGACCTCGCGGACCACGGTCCGCAGGAAGCGGGTCTTCAGGCCGTCCGGCGCGGTGACGGTGTTGCCGTGCATCGGGTCGGTGAGCCAGATGACCGGGTGACCTGCGGCCCGGACGGCCCGGACCAGGGCGGGCAGCTTGTCGGTGACGGCCTCGGCGCCCATCCGGGCGATCAGGGTGAGCCGGCCGGGCTCCCGGTCCGGGTCGAGGATCTGACACAGGGCCAGTAGCTCGTCGGGGGTCATGCCGGGGCCGACCTTGCAGGCGACCGGGTTGACCACCCGGGCGAGCAGCGCGACGTGGGCGCCGTCCAGCTGCCGGGTGCGCTCGCCGATCCACGGGAAGTGGGTGGAGGCGAGCAGCAGCTTGCCGTTCTCGTCGCGCCGCACCAGCGGGAGCTCGTAGTCCAGCAGCAGCGCCTCGTGGCTGGTCCACACCGGCGGGCAGATGGTGGAGCGCTGGGCGGGGTCGAGCCAGCCGAGGTGGCCCATCGCCCGGGCGGCCGCGCGGTAGCCGGCCAGCAGCCGCTTGGGGTCGGGCCGGCGGGCGCCCGGGACGGGCTCCGGGCCGTTGACCATGTGGCCGCGGTAGACCGGGAGTTCGACGCCGTCGACCAGTTCGGTGTGGGCCGACCTGGGCTTGCCGAACTGGCCGGCCATCCGGCCGACCCGGACCACCGGCTTGAAGGTGGCCATCTTCAGCACCCCGGCCAGGGCGTCCAGCAGCCCGGCCTTGCGGGCGACGTAGTCCTCGCCGCACTCCGCCGGGTCCTCGGCGCAGTCGCCGGCCTGGACCAGGTGCGCCTCGCCGTCGGCCACCTGCGCCAGCAGGGAGCGGAGTCTGCGGACGTCGTCGGCCTTGACCAGCGGCGGTTCGGCGGCCAGGGCCTGCTTCACCCGCTCCAGCTCCTCGCGGTCCTCCCAGAGCGGTTGCTGGAGCGCGGTCCGCGAGGCGGTGAGTTCGTGCAGGTCGTCGTCCAGTTCCCGCAGCGCGGGATGGGTTCTGATGTCGAGCAGTGCGTTGTCCACTGGTATCTCCATGGTGAGGTCGCGGGTGCCGGCGAACCGGTCCGCCGGCCCGCGTGGTACCGGAACAGAACGGAGTGCAGGGTGTTCAGAGGGCCTTGAGGCCCCGGACGAGCCCGGCGACGTCGGTGACCCGGCGCGCCTGGTAGGCGATGGCCGCGAGGTTCTCCTCGTGCACCTGGCCGGGCTTGTTGCGGGAGACCGCGCTGCTGCCGTACGGATTGCCGTTGTTGGGCTGGAACAGCACCGGGTCGGTCGAGCCGTTGGCGACGATCAGCGAGCCCCAGTGGCAGAAGGCGTTGTGCAGCGCCAGGATGGTGGTCTCGTGGCCGCCGTGCGGGGCCGAGCCCGAAGTGAAGGCGGAGACCGCCTTGTTGGCGAGCCCGCCGGGGATGGACAGCGGAGCGGTGGTGTCGATGAACCGGATCACCGCGGGGGCCGGCAGGCCGAACCGGACCGGCGAGCCGATCAGGATGCCGTCGGCCCAGTCGAGGTCGTCCAGGGTGGCTTCCGGGATGCCGTCGGACGCGGCGCGCAGGTCGGCCGCCGCCTCCTCGGTGCCGGGGACGAAGGTCTCCTCGGCGGGTTGCGGGATCCTCCGTAGACGTACCTCGGCGCCGGCCTGTTCGGCCGCCTCGGCGGCGGCCCGGGCCAGCCGGTGGACATTTCCGGTGGACGAGTAATAGATGACAGCGACGTTTGGCATGACCGGTGTACTCCCCGACGCGGATGGCTGCTCGTTTTGCCGATCCTGTTCCGGCCGGGGCGGGGCGGCCAATGCGGTACGGGGCACTCCGTCAGGTGACGGATACTCCATCAGGTCGATCCGGAACTATCCGCCCCGGTTGGACCTGACAGGGAATTCCGAAGCGCACCAAGGACGGGCAAATGGCCGCCTATCCTCATGCCGTGAGTGCCGCATTACGGGACTACGGCACCGGACTGGGAGCAGTGATCCAGCCTTGAAAGAATCGCCGCTGGCACCAGCGAATCAGCGTCATCTGAGGCAGCTTGTGGCGGAGGGCGTCTCGCCGTGGCTGGACGGCGTCCACCGCGGCCTGCTGGTCTCCGGCGCGCTGACCAGGCTGGTGGCGCAGACCGGGGTCCGGGGTGCCACCTCGGACCCGCTCGCGCTGGCCGACGCGCTCGCCCACGGCACCGCGTACCGGGAGCAGTTGCTGCGCCTGGCCCACCACCGGGTGTCGGTGGACGGCGCGGTCTGGGCCACCTCGGTGTGGGATCAGCGGCTGGCCTGCGAGGAGTTGCGCCAGGTCTTCGAGTCGACGCACGGCTACGACGGCCTGGTCTCGATGGACCTCGACCCGCGGCTGGCCCACGACGCGGCCGCGACCGTGACGGAGGCCGTCGAGCTGGCCCGGGCCGTCGGCCGCCGCAACGCGCTGGTGAAGATCCCGGCCACCACCGCCGGACTCAGCGCGATCCGGGACTGCGTGGGCCTGGGCATCGGCGTGCACGCGACCGAGATCTACTCGGTGTCCCGCTACACCCAGGTGGTGGCGGCCTACTTCGACGGGCTGGAGATCGCCCTGGCGTCCGACCACCGGCTGTCGGGGATCGCCTCGGTCGCCTCGCTGCCGGTCGGCCGGGTCGACGCCGAGGTGGACGGCCTGCTCGGCGAGCTCGGCAGCGAGGACGCCCGCGCCCTGCTGGGCCAGGCCTCGCTGGCCGCCGCCCGGCTGCTCTACCGGGTGTACGAGGAGCACCTCGGCGGCGAGCGCTGGCGCACCCTGCGGGCCGCCGGGGCCCGGCCGCAGCGCCTGATGTGGACCGACACCGCCCGGGCGGGCCGGCCCCGGCCGGGCACCGGCTACGTGGAGTCGCTGGTCTCCTGGGGCACCGTGAACGCGATGTCGCTGCCCACCCTGGAGGACGCCGCCCGGCACAGCACGCTGCGCGGCGACACCCTGATGGGCCAGCACGAGGCGGCCCAGGCGGTGCTGGACCGCCTGGGCCGGCTCGGCATCTCCTACGACGCCGTGGTGCGCCGGCTGGAGGCCGAGAGCGTGGGCCGGCTGACCGACTCCTGGCTGCTGCTGCGCAGTTCGGTGGCCGAGCAGCTGCGGATGGTCGCGGTCAGTGCGCCGGTGCCGCAGCTCTGTCCCGGCTCCGCACCGTCCCCACCTGGTCCGGCCGCGCTGCCCGACCGCTGAGCTGACGGCCCACCGGGAACTCGGCACCGGCCAGCGCCACCATCGGGGCCGCCTTCACCGCGGTCTCCAGGAACTCGCCCTCGGGGTCGGAGAGTGCGATCACCGCGCCGCCGACGCCGTAGCGCACCCGGCCCGGGGTGGCCACCACCGTCCGGATCACCACGCTCAGATCGGCCGCGCCGGTCAGCGAGAAGTAGCCGATCGCCCCGGAGTAGACCCCGCGCGGCCCCTGCTCCAGCCGGTCGATGATCTGCATGGTCCGCCGCTTGGGCGCACCCGTCATCGAGCCGGGCGGGAAGGCGGCCCGCACGCAGCTCACCGCGCTCTCCTGCGGCCGCAGCCGGGCCTGCACCACGCTGACCAGCTGGTGCGCCTTGGCGTAGGACTCCACCGTGAACAGCTCGGTGGCCCGCACCGAGCCGATCTCGGCGCACCGGCCGAGGTCGTTGCGGACCAGGTCCACGATCATCAGGTTCTCGGCCCGGTCCTTCTCGCTGGTCCGCAGCTCCTCGACCAGCGCCCGGTCCTCCCGGTGCGAGGCACCGCGCGGCCGGGTGCCCTTGATCGGACGGGACTCCGCCAGCCCCGTGCGGTCCACCTTCAGGAAGCGCTCCGGCGAGGTGGAGAGCACCGCCAGGTCGCCGAAGGACAGCAGCGCGGCGTACGGCGCCGGGCTGATCCGGCGCAGGTAGCGGTAGCCCTCCCAGGGGTCGAACGGACCGGGCGCCTCCAGCATGTTGGTGAGGCAGACCTCGTAGCTCTCGCCGGCCTCGATCTCCCGCAGGCAGGCGTCCACCAGGCCGAGGTACCCCGGCTGGTCGTGCCGGGCCGTCAGCGGGCCGAACGGCAGCGGCGGACCGGCCAGGTGCAGCCGGCGGCCCTCGGTCAGCGCGAGCCGCTCGGCGGCCAGGTCGAGCCAGGCCTGCGCCTGCGCCTCCCCGCCCTCCTCGGCGAGCGCCAGCAGGTGGCTGGTGCCGGTGGCGTGGTCGAGCACCAGGGCGCGGCCGCTGAAGGCGAGCACGGCGTCGGGGGTGTCCGAGTGGTGCGCGAGGTCGCCGCCGCACTCGGCCTTCAGCTCGTACCCGAGGTAGCCGACCCAGCCGAGGGCGAAGTCGAAGGGCAACTCCGGGACCTCGGTCCGCAGGTCGCGCAGGTCGCGGTCGACCCAGTCCAGGAACGGGCCGGGCACCACCTCGGTGCCGGTCGGCGCGTGGACGGTGACGGTGCCGCGCTCGACGTCGGCGACGGCCACCCGGCCGAGCGGGCCGGAGGCGTCGCCCATCACCGAGAACCGCCCGGCGTGCTCGTCCGGCCGGCTGCTGTCCAGCCAGTAGGCGTACGGGCCGCCGCGGAACAGCCGGTCGAAGGCGACCTCGTCGTCCCAGCGGGTCGGCATCGCCCGGGTCAGCACCCGCAGCCGGCGGCGCGGCAGGAAGCGCTGCTCCGGCTCGGGCGGCACGCGGTGCGCGGGCCGGGTGACCCGGCCGGTGCGCCGGTTGTGGTCGGCGGCCAGCCGCAGGAAGTTGGCGAGCAGCAGGCGGCCGTCGTCGCCGCCGATCGACTCGGGGTGGAACTGCACGCCCCACAGCGGAAGATCCCGGTGGCGCAGGCCCATCAGCAGGCCGTCGTCCGTCCAGGCGGTGGCCTCCAGCAGCGGCGAGAGCTGCTGCACGGTCAAGGAGTGGTAGCGGACCGCGTCCAGCGGCGAGGGCAGTCCTTCGAACAGGCCGGTGCCGTCGTGGTGCACCGCCGAGTTGCGACCGTGGAAGGGCTCGGGCGCGCGTTCGACCCGGCCGCCGTGCAGGGCGGCGATCCCCTGGTGCCCCAGGCAGACGCCCAGGACGGGCAGCTCCCCCTTGGCCAGGATCTCCGCGCAGATCCCGAAGTCGGCCGGGCGGTCCGGGCTGCCGGGGCCGGGCGAGATCACCACCGCGTCGAAGCCGGCCAGCTGCTCGTAGCGCCAGTCGGGGTCGTCGTTGACCACCACCACGGGCTCCTGCCCGCCGACCTCGGCGAGGTGGTGGAAGAGGTTGAATGTGAAGGAATCGTAATTGTCGACCAGCAGGATGCGCACGCCACTCTCAGACTTCACAGCCGCTCCCGCTCCCGCTCGCCCACCCGCGGACGCGGCACCGAGGCCTCGCGCTGCGCGGGCACGCTGTCCTCGCGCGGCGCCCAGGCGGTGACCTCCAGCAGCATGTGCTCCACCTCGTACTCGCCCTCCTGGACCACCACCCCGTGCAGCATCCGCAGCCCGCGGCCGGCCTGGCCGGCCAGCCGCAGCAGGCTGACCAGGTCGCCCCGGGTGGAGAAGTGCAGCAGCACCCGCCCGCCCGGGCGCAGCCGGTCCGGCGCCTCGGCCAGGAAGCGGCGGTGGGCCCGGTAGCCGGCGTCGACGTAGGCCCGCTCGTGGACGTGCTCGTAGTGGTAACCCTCCGGAGCCATGACGTAGTTGGAGCTCCAGAAGATGGTGTCGAAGCGCTCCTCGGGATCGAGTGCGGCGAACAGGTCGCTCTGCACCGCGCGGACCCGCCCGCCCACGCCGTGCCGGGCGGCGTTGAGTTCGGTGTTGCGGACCGCCGCCGGGTTGATGTCGGAGGCGACCACCCGCTCGCAGCCGGCCAGCGCCGCGGCCACCGCGATCACACCCGCGCCGCAGCCGATCTCCAGCAGCGAGCCGGTCCGGGTGCCGGGCAGCCCGCAGGACAGGCCGAGGAGATCGAGGGCGATCCCGGTGGACGGCGAGTCCGTCGGCGCGAACACCCCTTCCAGCAGGTCCCACTCGCGCTGCTGGAGCCGGAACGTCGAGCGACCGTCCCGCCGCAGCCGGGACATCCGGCTACGCTCCAACGAGCGTCTGTAGTCCGTGACCTCCAGCATCAGCTTCCCCTCCTACGCACACCGACTGATTCCCGGCCCACTGGCGCTCGGGCAACTCAAGCCTCACTCAAGGGGTGCTGTAGCGAAAGGTGATCCGGCAACACACTCGGTGACGGATGGCGGTGGCCGGGGCACCAGTGGGCGCGCCACATACCCCCCTCCGCGCTTGACTCGCGGTTGACGAAGAGCTCGGCCTGCACTTACCTTCCGGTATGCGGGCCGTCACACTGAATGACCGCAATTGGGGGAGAGGCGGGGAGGATCGGTGTTGCAGGGGCGTACCGAGGCGGCCGCATTCAGCGTTCTCGAGTACCTGGCCGGCGAAGCTCCGGCCCAGCAGTTCGAGGACCTGGTGGAGGAGGCCCGGCTACGGGGCAGCACCGGCGAGGAGCTCGAACGGCTCGAACGCCTGAAACAGCTCGCCCTGAACATCCGTTCCCAGTCCAAGCGCCGCCAGCAGCGCGAGGCCGGGCTGTCCGCGCTGGTCGACACCGCCCGTGACCTGGCGATGCCCTACGACCTGGACACCCTGCTGAAGGTGATCACCCGCCGGGCCCGGCTGCTGATCGGCGTCGACATGTCGTACATCAGCTTCCCCGACGCCCAGCAGGGCTACATCTACGTCCGCACCTCCGACGGCCACACCTCGACCCTGAGCGTCGGCCTGCGCCTGCCGGACGGTTCCGGCCTCGGCAGCAGCGTGCTGGCCAACCCGGCGCCGTTCTGGACCCCTGACTACCTGTCGGACGAGCGGATCAGCCACACCCCGGCGATCGACGACACCGTCCGGGCCGAGGGCCTCCACGCCATCATGGGCGTGCCGCTGAGCCATCGCAACCACCCCTTCGGCGTCCTCTACGTGGCCGACCGCAACATCCGGCACTTCACCACCGACGAGATAGCCCTGATGAGCTCGCTCGGCGACCTGGCCGGGGTGGCGATCGAGAAGGCCCAGCTGCTCGACCAGACCAGCGCCACCGTCACCAACCTCGAACAGCACACCTCCGAGGCCGAGGACGGCCTGCAGCTGGCCACCGAGCTGAGCGAGCTGCACACCCGGCTGATCGACCTGGCGCTGAGCGGCGGCGACCCGCACTCGCTGGCCCGCGAGGTGTGCAAGCGGCTCGGCGGCGCGATCCGCATCTACGCGGCCGACGGCACCGTGCTCACCTCCGCCTCCGACATGCCGGAGCGCGACGAGAACGCGGTGGTCCTCGCCTCGATGGACGCGCACGCCTCGCGCGGCCCGGTCCGGCTCGCCGACGGCACCTGGGTGGCCCCGGTCAGTGCCGGCACGATCGGCCTGGGCACGCTCTTCCTGCGCACCGACTCGCCGCTGGCCGACCGCGGCGAGCAGCTCACCCGGCTGGTGGCCCAGGCGGTGGCGATCCCGCTGCTGCTGGAGAGCAGCCGGACCGCGATCGCCGTCGGCCACGTCCGCGACGAGCTGCTCGACGAGCTGCTGGCCAACCCGCAGCGTCCGCCGCAGCAGCTGATGCTGCGCGCCCGGCGGCTGGGCATCGACCTGGGCAAGCCGCACGTCGTGGTGGTGGCCCGGCCGGAGGGCGAGGCGCAGGGCAAGGTGGCCACCTGGGCCTCGCTGTACGCCCACCGGATGAGCGGCCTCAAGCGGGTGCAGAACGGCCTGGCGGTGCTGCTGCTGCCCGGCACCGACCCGAGCGCCGCCGCCCGCGCGGTGACCGAGGAGCTGACCCCGCTGCTCGGCCACCCGGTGACGGTGAGCGGGGCCGGCCCCGCGCTCGACCCGACCTCGGTCTTCCACGGCCACCAGGAGGCGCTGCGCTGCCTGGACGCGATGACCGCGCTGGGCGCCACCGGCCGCTCGGCCTCGGCCCGCGACCTCGGCTTCTTCGGCGTCCTGCTGGCCGACAACCACGACGTGGACGGCTTCGTCGACACCACCATCGGACCGGTGCTGGACTACGACCAGCAGCGCTTCACCGAGCTCGCCCGCACCCTCAACGCGTACTTCGAGACCGGCAACAGCCCCACCTACGCGGCCCAGAAGCTGCACGTGCACACCAACACGGTGGCCCGCCGGCTGGAGCGGATCAGCGAGCTGCTCGGCCCCGACTGGCAGAAGCCCGAGCGGGCCTTCGAGATCCAGCTGGCCCTGCGGCTGTCCCGGATCCGGCAGGTGCTGCTGGACCGCCGGGAGGCACCCGAGGACACCGGGCCGGGCGACCGGCAGCTCTGAGCACCGGTCAGGAGGCATACCGCAGACCGCTCTCACCGGCGCCGCGGCCCAGCATGGCCACCGCGTGCGCCGTCGAGGCGAGCGTCACATGCCGGTGCCAGCCGCTGAACGACCGGCCGGCGAAGTCCCGGACGCCCACCTGGTCGGCGATCTCGGTGAAGTCCCGGTCCACCCGGTCGAGCAGCCGGCCGAGCCGCAGCAGCGCCGCCGGCTGGACCTCCACCAGGTCGGTCAGCCACAGCTCGGTGGGCCAGCGGCGGCCGGGCGCGCTCACCCCGAGCAGCAGCAGCTCGTCGCCGCGGATGCCGCGTACCGGGACGGCCGGGCGCACCGGAGGCCCGGGCAGCCGTACCTTGACCCCCGCCACCAGGCTTGTCCTGGGCGTTCCCGCGGTGGTGTGGTCGGACCACACCACCGGACGGCGCAGATCGCGGGCGGCGCCCATCAGCTGCTGCGCGGGGCGCAGTTCGACCGGGCGGCCGCCCCCGCCGGCGCCGGCCAAGGCCAGCGGCAGGTTCCCGTTGATCCGCACCAGCAGCGGGGTGGGCAGCGCCCGCAGCCGCCGGATGATCCGGCCGGCGTCGGCGTCGCCCGCGTCCGCCACCACCGGGCGCATCGGCAGGCCCCAGCGCGAGGTCATGCCGCGGAAGGCCTCCACCGCGCAGTCGCCGAGGCTCTCCGCGTCCACGCCGTCCGGGATCGAGGCCTGGCTGCGCCGCGGCCGGTCGTCCAGCCAGGCCTGCGACAGGTGCAGCCGCCAGTTGACCGGGAAGCTGGACTCCGCCGAGGCGGCCCAGACCCCGATCGCCTGCTGGGCGTTGAGCACCTGGCCGAGCGAGGGGATGAATCTGCGGTCCACGCCGACCGAGTGCTCGCCGGCCTTGGGGATCACGGTCGGCCGCAGCACCCAGGCCTGCGGCGGGGCGATCCGGGCCAGGTGCTGGGCCAGCGCCTGGCGGACCGGACCCCAGTCCCAGGTGGAGCTGGCGACGAAGTGGTGCAGGCTCTGCTCGGCGGCCGCCCCGCCGACCACCGTGGCGATGTTCCTGATCGACTTGCGCCCCTGCGCGCCCAGCAGGCCGCGCACGTAACTCACGCCCTTGCGCCGCTGGTCGGCCCGGGGCAGGGAGGCGAGCACCACGGAGCACAGCTCCTGGAGCATCACATCGTGGTTGGGGTCGAAGGCCGGAGTGTGGACCGGCTTCGGACCTGAGGACTGTGTCGTACCTGGATACAGGGCAAGACCGCTCATCGGATCCCCCTCAGCTGGAAGTTGGCTGTACCGCGCCGCCTTTCCAAGCTAGGTCGGCAGACCCGTCCGGCTAAGGTGCGCTCGTCACCCGGTTCCACCCGCCGATGGTGGCCCGGCCACCACCCCCGCTCCCACCGCGCCCGCAACCTCGGCCGATCGGCCCGCGGTGGTGTGGTGGGCCCACCACCCGCGCCGCTCAGCTGCGGGGTGTCGATCAGGAAGCGCAGCGCCGCGACCTGGTCCGCCAGCGAGATCACGCTCCAGTACTGCTCGCCGGAGCCG